>NZ_MBST01000023.1:0-379605 GCF_001695865.1 Ensifer sp. LC384 | reverse complement strand
CCCTCGCACCCAAAGTTTACGAGCAATATCAAAGGGCTTCGAGGAAAATCGGAGCCCTTTTTGCATTCAAAATACCCTAGCACACGGCTAGCACAAACGGACCCCTCCGGTTTGACGGCCGCTTGATGCCGCGATTCCCTGTTCCTACAATGTTGACCGCTCAACGTGTCGGACAGAGGAAACGCGTCAGCAGCAGGTGCAGCATCGGCGCCTCGTCGAGCGGCTTGAACCCTGGATCGACGGCGATGCGCCCGAAGACGCCGTCGATGATCGCTGCAAGCCAGCGTGCGCCGCCCTCGGGGTCGATGGCGGCGTCCATCTGTCCGCGGTCGTGTGCGGCTTTGATCAGAGCGGAGAGGGCGGCGCGCAGTTCAGCGTCATTCGCCGCAACCAGTTCGCCGATGCGTTCGTCGCGCATGGCCTCGGCGGCGATCTCCAGCGCGAGGCTGGAATAGACAGGATCGGCCGCCAGCCCCAGAACAACGTCCATGAAACCCAACAGCGCGGCAAAAAGATCCGGCGCTTCATGGAGTTCCCGGAAAAACTCCGCTGTTTCTTGACGTTCCTCCTCCACGATCGCGGCGATGATGGCATGCTTGGTTGGAAAATAATGGAACAGATTGCCCGGGCTCATACCCGCCTCGGCGCAGATTTCCGCGGTCGACGTGCCGTGAAACCCCTTACGCGAAAAGCAGGAGATGGCGGCATCGAGAATGACTTGCCGCCTTGCGGCATGTTTCTCCGGGTCGATCTTGCGCATCGTCATTCTCCCCAACGGTCCATTTTTATTTAATAGACTGATCGATCTGATATGCGGCCCAGGCCTTGCAGAGTCAATGGAAGCGGCCTAGTCGCCCGAGACGCCATGTTCCCGCAATGCTTGTATGCGACCGCCTTATTGTTGACGTGTTCAGCTGATGAAATTAGTAGATTGACTAATCGAATAAATAATTTTCTTCTGAGCGCCTTAATCAGGGAATTGTCGACGCCACGCGAACCCAACGGGTTCCCGGTGTCCGTTCCCGCCAGCGAAAGCCAACCAGAATGAGACGTTCCCCAGTTCTGAGCGCAGCAATTGTCGCCACGTTCACGCTTGTCGCCACGGCCGGCCAGGCGCTTGCCAACGAGGCTGCAGCGTCGGTGAACGCCGATGCCGCAGCCGAAACCCGCACGGTTTCGACGCTTGTTGCCAACCGGCAGCCGCAGAAATGGATGCGGTCCTTTGCCGGCATCTTCGTCGCGCGCGAAGAGATTGCCGTCGGCACGACATTGACCGAGCAGCGGATCGCCAAGGTCGAGGTCGAGATCGGCGATCGGGTGGTTGCAGGCCAGGTTCTTGCCCGGCTGGAAACCGAGATGCTGGAAAACCTCCTGCGGGAAGCCGAAGGGCGCGTCGCCCGCGCCGGTGCGGCGGTTGCCCAACAGGAAGAGACCGTCCGGCAGGAGGAAAAGAAACTCGATCGTGCGCGCCAACTGCGCCACCTGAAGGCCGAGACTTTCCTCGAGGAGCGGATCTCGGCAGTGGCGATCGCGATCGAGGCGGTCAAGGTCGCCCGCGCCGACGATGCGCAGGCACAGGCGCTCCAGGCGGAGGCGCGCCGCAAGCTCGAGCGCGCCGTGATCGTCGCGCCCTCCGCCGGCATCGTTTCCGAACGCCTTGCCCGTGCCGGTGCATTGGCCGGATCGGAACCGCTGATGCGCCTGATCCGCGACGGCGAGATCGAGCTTGCTGCCGAAATCCCGGAGAGCGAGTTGCCGCTGCTTGCCGTAGGTCAGAAGGTGAAGGTCAAGCTTTCCGGGCGCACGGACGCGATCGAGGGCCATGTGCGTGTGATCAATCCGAAAATCGACAGCGAGACGCGGCTTGGCACGGCCAAGATTGCGCTCATGACCGACAAGCCGCCCTATGCCGGAACGTTCGGACGGGCCGAAATCGTCGTTGCCGAACGTTCGGCCATCATGGTCGACGATTCGACGCTGCTTTACGGCACAGCGGATGGAATACCCTCGGTGTTCACCGTCGAAGACGGGCGGGTCAAGCGCAAGACGGTCCAGGCCGGAATGCGCCAGAACGGCAAGGTGGAGATCGTGTCGGGCCTCGATGCCGGCGAGCGCGTGGTTGCCAAGGCCGGTGTGTCTCTTCGCGAGGGCGAGGCCGTCGCCACCAAGGACGTTGAAACCACTCAGACAGGCGTGCAGAAATGACCAGCAACATATCCGCCTGGGCGATCCGCAAGCCGGTTCCGACGATCGTCCTCTTCGTGGTTTTGACCCTCGTCGGCATCGCCTCGTTCCTGCGCCTGCCCGTCAACGCCAACCCGAGCGTGTCGTTTCCTGTCGTGACCGTGACCATCACCCAGCCGAGCGCCCAGCCGGCGGAATTGGAAACGCAGGTCACACGGCGTGTCGAGGGGGTGGCTGCCGGTCTGGTCGCCGTCAATCACATTCGCTCGACGGTCACCAACGGTGTGTCGACGACCACGGTCGAGTTCAAGATCGGCACCGACCCGGACCGCGCCGCCAATGACGTGCGTGAAGCGGTCGCCCAGATCCGCTCCGATCTGCCGCAGTCGATCCAGGAGCCGGTGGTGTCGCGCGTCGATGTCGATGGCAGCGCCATCGTCTACTACACCGTGCGTGCGTCGAACATGTCGGCTGTGGAGCTGTCCTGGTTCGTGGACGACACCTTGAACAGCGAGCTTCTGACGCTGCCAGGCGTCCAGAAGGTTCAGCGCCTGGGCGGCGTCAACCGCGAAGTTCGCGTGTCGCTCGATCCGGAGCGCCTGCTGGCGCTCGGCGTCACCGCCGACCAGGTCAATACTGCGATGCGCGAACTCAATACCAATGTCCCGAGCGGGCGAGGCGAAATCGGCGGGCGCGAGCAATCGATCCGCACGATCGGCAGTGCCACCTCTGTCGAGGAGCTTTCGCGGCTGTCGATACCGATTTCCGGAAGCCGCTGGGTTCAGCTTTCGGACGTGGCGACGATCGAGGACACCTCATCCGAACCGCGCAATTTTGCCCGGCTCGACGGCGAACCCGTCGTCAGCTTCTCGGTGTCGCGCAGCAAGGGCGCGAGCGATACCGTCGTTGCCGATCGCGTTGCCGCGCGGCTTGCGGAAATCCAGGCGCGCACACCCGGCGTCGAGATCAAGGAACTGATCTCGCTGGTCGAATACACCAAGGAGAGCTACGACGCGGCGGTGACGGCCCTTTTGGAAGGGGCGGCGCTGACGGTCGTGGTCGTCTTTGCGTTTCTGCGAAATTGGCGCGCGACGGTGATCTCGGCGCTGGCCATGCCGCTATCGATCCTGCCGACCTTCATGGTCATGGATCTGCTCGGTTTCACCTTGAACAGCATCAGCCTGCTGGCGCTGACGCTCGTCATCGGCATCCTGGTCGATGATGCGATCGTCGAGATCGAAAACATCGAGCGGCACGTGGACATGGGCAAACGGCCGTTCCTTGCCGCGATCGATGCCGCCGACGCGATCGGGCTTGCGATCGTCGCAACGACGCTGACGATCGTGGCCGTGTTTGCGCCCGTCAGCTTCATCGGTGGCGCGGTCGGGCAATATTTCAAGCAGTTCGGTCTGACGGTCGCCATCGCTGTGCTGTTCTCGCTGGCGGTTGCCCGCCTGCTGACACCGTTGATGGCGGCATATCTGCTTCGCCCGAGGGCAGGGCACGGCCATGAGGCGAAGCGTTCACGCATAGGCGATGTTTATGTTCGCCTGCTGGGCTGGACACTGGATCACCGCAAGACGGCGCTTTCCATCGTTGCCCTGATCTTTGTCGGCTCGATCGCGCTTCTGACGATGCTGCCGACCGGTTTCATACCCACGAGCGACAGCAATCTCTCGACCTTGAAGGTCACCTTGCCGCCGGGCACGCGGCTTGAGGAAACGGCGCGCGTCTCGGATGAACTGACGCGAAAGATCAAAGAACGGCCGGAGGTCGACAGCGTCCTTGCGACCGCCGACAACCTCAACCGGGTCGACCTGCTGATCAAGCTTCGGCCGCGCAAGGAGCGTGAGCTCGGCCGCAAGGCATTCGAGCTTTCGTTGCGGCCGCTGCTTGCGGAGACGCCGGACATCCAGGCGACCTTTGCTTCCGAACAGGGCGCGAAGGATCTGTCGATCTATCTGACCAGCGACGACCCGCAGGCGCTGACCCAGACGGTGCGCCAACTCGAAAAGGAGATGCGCGCGATGCCGGGCCTCGTCAACGTGCAGTCGACCGAGCCCTTGTTGTCACCGGAGCTGCTGGTGAAGCCTCGCCTCGACGAGGCTGCCCGTCTCGGTGTCTCGGTGACGTCGATCGGCACAGTGGCGCGCATTGCCACGATGGGGGACAGCGAAAGCAATTCGGCGCGGTTCAATCTCGGCAACCGGCAGGTGCCGATCCGTGTGATGCTCGACGAAACCGCACGGGCGGATTTCGACACGCTGCGCAGCCTGCGTGTCGGTACCAACTCCGGCAAGCTGGTACCGCTGACGTCCGTCGCTGACATTTCCTTCGGCGCGGAGGAAGGCAGTGTCGAGCGCCTCAACCGCAAGCGTCTGATGGCGGTCGAAGCCAATCTGAACGGCATCACGCTCGGCACGGCATTTGAGGCAGTTTCTGCCTTGCCGGCCATGACCAAGCTGCCGGCGGGGGTTTCCCAGGCGAATTACGGCGAAGCCGAATACATGTCGGAAATGTTCCGCAATTTTGCGCTCGCCTTGCTTGCCGGCATCCTGATGGTTGCCGCGGTGCTCGTCCTCCTCTTCAAGGACTTCCTGCAGCCGATCACCATCCTGATTGCCCTGCCGTTGTCGATCGGTGGTGCTGCGCTGGCGCTCATCCTCTTTGGTGCGGCGCTCGATCTCTCCTCGATCATCGGCATCCTGATGCTGATGGGCATCGTCTGCAAGAATTCGATCCTGCTGGTCGATCATGCGATCGTCTGCCGGAACGACGGGGCTGACCGACGTACGGCCCTGTTGACGGCCGGCACGACCCGCGCACGCCCGATCATCATGACGACGATCGCCATGGTTGCCGGCATGGTTCCGGCGGCGATCGGCGTCGGTGCGGATGCATCCTTCCGTGCACCGATGGCGATCGCGGTCATCGGAGGATTGATCACCTCGACGATGCTGAGCCTGGTCTTCGTGCCGGTGATGTTCACGGTGATGGATGATGTCAGCGTTCGCCTCGGCCGCCGGTTGAAGCGTCTGTCGTCGGTGACCGACGAGGACAAGATCGCCGATGCGGCGCGCAGCGGCAGCCCGCTCGTATCAGGCTCTTCCCATTGAACCGGTCAGCCTATTCGAAATAGTTGACGAGCCGCTTTTCGCCGACGGCGTGAACGCGGCAGTCGACGTCGAAGATCGCCTGCAGGCGCGACGGCTCGATCATGTCCTTCGGTGCACCTTCGAAGGCGAGCTTGCCGCCGCGCATGGCGACAATGCGGTCAGAATAGGCGGAGGCGAAGTTGATGTCGTGCAGTACGACGACGACCGTCTTGGCGAAATCGTCGGCCAGCCGCCGGAGCAGCTTCATCGTCTCGACGGCATGTTTCATGTCGAGGTTATTGAGCGGCTCGTCGAACAGCATGTAGTCGGTATCCTGGCAGAGCACCATGGCAATGAAGGCGCGCTGGCGCTGGCCGCCGGACAACTCGTCCAGGAACCGGTGCTCAAAGGCTTGCAGACCGACATAGGCGATCGAGCGCTCGATATGTTCGACGTCGACCGCCGTCAGGCGCCCCTTCGAATAGGGGTAGCGGCCGAAGGCGACGAGGTCGCGCACGCTGAGGCGCGCGGTGATGTGGTTGTCCTGGCGCATGATCGACAGGCGCCGGGCGAGCACGTCGCCGGCGGTACGGCTGACATCGAGACCGTCGATCACAACCTGTCCCTCGTCCATCGGCATCAGGCGGCTGACGATCGACAGCAGCGTCGATTTGCCGGCGCCGTTCGGACCGATGATCGAGGTGAGGCCGCCGGCCGGCAGCGTGATCGAGACCCGGTCGACGACCGCGTTGCTGCCGTAGGATTTGGTCACGTCACGAATTTCGATCATCGGGCGGAGCCTCGAACAAGCAGGAAGATGAACACAAGACCACCGACGAATTCGATGACGATGCTGAGCGCGGTGTTGAAGGCGAACAAGCGCTCCAGGATCACCTGGCCGCCGACGAGCGTGACGATGGCAAGACACACGGCGATCGGCAGCACGAAGCGATGGCTGGCCGTCGGCGTGATCTGCCAGGCAAGGCTGGCGACCAGGAGGCCGAAGAAGGTCACCGGGCCGACGAGCGCCGTGGAGACCGAGACGAGAACGGCGATGAGCACAAGCAGGATGGTGACGGTGCGGTGATGGTCGATACCCAGGCCGATGGCGCTTTCGCGGCCGAGTGACAGCACGTCGAAGGTCGGGAACAGCCGCCAGAGAACGAAGGTCACGGCGGAGACGGCGATGGCGGAAATGCCGAGAAGGCCGGCGTTGACGGTGTTGAAGCTGGCAAACAGGCGGTCCTGCAACACCACGAACTCATTGGGATCGAGGATGCGCTGCAGGAAGGAAGAGAGGCTGCGGAACAGCCCACCGAGGATGATGCCGACCAGCATCAGGAGATGCAGGCTGCGGGTGCCTCCGGAAAACAGCGCCCGGAACAAAAGCACGGAAAAGCCGACCATTGCCGCCGTCTCGATGACGAACTGAAACCGCGGGTCGACGGCGGTGGCGCCGGTTGCTCCGAGGAAAAATATCATGACCGTCTGCAGCAGCGCATACATCGCATCGAAGCCGATGATCGATGGTGTCAGGATGCGATTGCCGGAGATCGTCTGGAACAGGATGGTCGAGACCGCGATCGCATAGGCGACGAGAACCATGCCCGCGAGCTTGGTGCCGCGAAAGGAGAGGATGAATGCCCAGCTTCCCCTGGCGCCGAACGTCATGAAAGCCAGCATCGACAGCAGGGCGAGCGCTGCCGTTACGAGCAGCATGCCGGCGGGCGAGGCCCTTTTGATGTCAGCCTGCATGGGCGCGCCTCGAAAGCAGCAGATAGAGGAAGACGACGCTGCCGATGACGCCCATGACGGTTCCGACCGGGATCTCATAGGGCGCGATGATCACGCGGCCGACGATGTCGCAGGCCAGCACCAGCCCCGCGCCGGTGGCGGCGATCAGCGGCAGGGTGCGCCGGAGATTGTCGCCGACGACGAGGCTGATGACATTCGGCACGATCAGCCCGAGGAACGGCACCATGCCGACCGTGGCGACGACGGTGGCCGTCACCATCGAAACGATGCCAAGGCCGAGCGTCACCACCTTGTTGTAGTCGAGGCCGACATTGCGGGCGATCTCCTCGCCCATGCCGATGACGGTGAAACGGGCGGCGGTGACATAGGCGATCAGCGTCAGGACAAGGGCGATCCATAGCAGCTCGTAGCGACCGCGCAGCACGCCGGAGAAATCTCCTGATATCCACGCACCCATCGACTGCATCATATCGTAGCGATAGGCGACGAAGGTGGTGATCGCGCTGACGACGCCGCCGAGCATGATCCCGACCAGCGGCACCATCAGTACCGAGCGTAGCGGGATCTGGCGCAGGATCTTGAGAAACAACGCCGTGCCGGCCAGCGCCGTGAGCGCCGCGACGGCCATCTTCGCAGCAACCGGCAGGGCCGGCGCGAAGATCATCGTCAGCAGCATGCCGAGGGCAGCCGATTCCGCTGTACCGGCGGTCGAGGGTTCGACGAAACGGTTGCGGGCGAGCATCTGCATGATGGTACCGGCGACGGCGAGGCCGGTTCCGGCCAGCATCAGCGCCAGGGTGCGCGGCACCCGGCTCTCGACGATCAACAGCCAGCCGCGCCCATCGTCGCCAAGGCCGGAGGCGAGGCTGCCGACGCCGGTCATGACGCTGATGACGGCAAGCAGCAGGATGACGGGAATGGCAATCAGAAGTGGTTTCATCGATCGGTCTTACGCGCGCCGGTGTTTCGGCGAAACCCCATACGCCCTTTTGAAGGCCGTCGTGGTGTCGGTGGCGATAGAGGCAGCCCGGGCGATGATCGTGCCGCGCTCCTCCAGCGCGTTGCGCGTCACCTCCAGCCTTTCGTGACGCGAAAGCCGGCTGCAAGCCGCCAGCCGCGTGCTGTTCGACATCCCGCCGGCGCTTGCCCGAAGATCAATGTCGGGCCGAAAATGGCTTTTCGTGGCCGGCTGGCTGCCGTTCATTCTTCCGTCGCCTCCGAGCAACTTGAGACATGTTTCGTTCGCGCGTGCCTCGGCATCGCGAGAGCCTCTCCGGTCAGGCACCGGACTGGGGCTGAGCCTCAATCATATATATGACATCGTTAGTCAAGTTTCATCGCGCGGAGCGCGGCAATGGCTCGAAATGACTGGAGGCAGGAAAGGAATCTTCTGCTTTCCCCCGTGCAGGTTCTTACAGCGCCGCGCGTCAAACATGACGCGCTAAGGACGCTGTAACACTTTAAACTTGCTGCATAATTTATCCTTAAATCGATTCCGACTTAAGCAATTATGCAGTAGGTTCGCATTGCCTGATCACTTTTGCAGGACGTTGAACGGTCTTGTTGCCCTCTTTGGAAAATCGCGCTAGGACGATCGAAAAGATGAGGAAAAAAGTCATGAATATATCTCTGGTTTCTAATGGTCTTCGTAGTGTTGCTGTCGCTGCCGTCCTGGCTCTGGCGCCTGCCGCAAGCGCTGAAGCTTTGAAGATCGAGCACAGCAGCGGCACGACGGATGTCGAAAAGAATCCGAAGACGGTGCTGGTTTATGACTTCGGCATGCTCGAGACCCTGGATATGCTCGACGTTCCCGTGGCCGGTGTTCCCGGTTCTGCGATCCCGCCCTCCCTCGAAAAATACAAGTCCGACGACTTTCCGAAGATCGGCACGCTGTTTGAGCCCGACTATGAGGCGGTCAATGCTGCTGAACCTGATCTGATCATCGTCGGCGGCCGTTCGCAGTCGAAATATGCCGAACTTGCCAAGCTCGCTCCGACCATCGACCTGACCTCTGATGACAAGGACCTGATCGGCAGCGTCAAGAAGAATGCCGCCATTCTCGGTCTCATCTTCGGCAAGGAAGCGGAGATCAAGGCAGCTTCCGAGAAGCTCGACGCCTCGATCGAAAAGCTGCGCGGCGTTGCAAAGGGCGCCGGCACCGGCCTCGTGCTCTTGACGACCGGCGGCAAGATCAGCGCCTATGGCAAGGGTTCGCGCTTCGGCGAAATCCACGACATCTTCGGTGTCGAACCGGCGGACCCGAAGCTGCAGGTCGCGACGCACGGCCAGGCCGTTTCCTACGAATACATCCTCGAGACCAATCCGGACTGGATCTTCGTCGTCGATCGCGACGCGGCGATCGGCCAGGAGGGCCAGCCGGCGGCAGCCCTGCTCGACAACGAGCTGGTGCGCCAGACCAAGGCCTGGAAGAATGAGCGGGTGGTCTATCTCGATTCCGCCAAACTCTACCTGACGAGTTCAGGCCTGAAGTCCGAACAGGATATCGTCAATCAGCTCACGGAAGCGCTGAGCAAGAAGTAAGCTGAAATTTGGCAGAGGGCGGCAGGAGCGATCATGCCGCCCTTTGTCCTGTCTTTGCCTACCGATCGGTCCCCATGCAGTGTGGAGAAGAACATGTTGAAAGCCACGAGCGGTTTTACCACCGAGCGCGCGTCGCAATACCTGCAGCAGATGTCCAAGCATTTCGCGCACAAGACGACGGTCGAGTACACTGAGACGGATTCGGTTGCGACGATAGGAGCGAGCACCGCGCGCATGACGGCCCGCGGAGATCAGCTGTCGTTCGTCGCGGAATCGCCGGATGCCGAGGCGCTGGCGGAATGCAAGGACGTGATCGAGCGCCACATCATCCGTTTCGCATTTCGCGAGGAACTGAAGGCGCTCGACTGGACCGAAACCGCCGAATGAGTGGTCGGCCGCCATGCAGGCCCTACGGCATGTTTCCTTAAATCGTATCCGCTTTAAGGACAAAAACATGCAGCAATTCAAGGTGCTACAGCGACCTTTGCGCGTCTGATAAGACGCGCGCTGTAGCGACCTGCTTCAGTGCTTGCTTCGTGAGCCGGCGTCGCCCGGTTTGTTTGGCCGTGCCTGCAGGTGCGCCGATATGCCTGATGGCAAAGAGGGCTGAAGCAGGGGCGGCGTGGTCGGCAGGCGCACGGAGGCGTCAAGCGTTCGCTTCGGCGGCACCAGGACCCTGGGCGGTGGGGCGATCGATACCGGGGTTTGCGCCGGTTCGGGAACCTCGTCCTGTTGCAGGGTTTGCATGGCTGCCTTCAGTCGTATGACGGCTACCTGCGCCTTCAGCTTGCAGCGCATGTGGTCCGGATCGTCGGAAAGGATATCCTCGAAGCTTGTGAAGATGCTGAGGGCTTCTTCGCCTCGGCCGGTCGCGCAGAGCGCGACGCCGAGCTTGTAGCGCACGAGGCTCAGGAGCGGATGGCGAGCGAGCAGGGCCTCGAAGGTCTCGGCCGCTTCGGCATAGTGCCGTTGCGCCATCTGGCTATCACCGAGGCGATGCTGGATCTTGCCGGCACCCGGCATCGTCGCAAGCAAGCCTCTGTAGAGATATTCCGCCTCGTCGTGTTCGCCCTTGTCGTCGAAAAGCTGGGCGAGGCTGTAGCGGGCGCGCGCGTGGCTCGGTACGGTGTGGATCACCTGCCGATAGCCGGGTTCCGCCTTGTCCAATCGCCCCTGCTTGTGCAGTTCCACAGCGCGATCGTAGACATATTCGATGCTGCGCGGGTTGAGACAATTGCGCAGATTGCGACCGGACAGGGTTCGGACAAGCATGCTGCGAATGCGGCGTTCCTCGACGCCAAAGGAATATTTGTAGTCTTCGTCGCCGCGCAGGAAATCGTAGACCCGATATCCCTCGGCAATCGCATCGCGAATGGCAAAGCCGTGCAGCAGAAGGCCCGGGGAAGGGGTCGTCCATGTCTCGTCGCGGCCGGTGATGTAGAACAGAATGGTCTGCTTCTGCCGGTCGAGCAGATTGGCAAGCACGCCGAGCGGCCGGTCCTGATACCACAGAACGGGCACGTCGAGCGTGCCCTGGTTAAAGGCGTCGAGCAACATCTCCCGCGTCAGGGTGATCAGACGGTCGACCTTGCTGCCCTTGCGCTCCGCCCACTTGATGCGCCACAGCCGGAACAGGGTGTCGAGGTCCCTTTCGATCGTCTCTTTCGTCGCGTGGGTAATGCGGTAATCGGATGAGGCCTCGACCATCCGCACGAAGCGTCGCAGCTTCTGTCGGGTCTGCGCACTCATATGCGTGCTGAGATATTCCTCCCAGCTTTCCGGCAGGTTCACATAGGGGCAGATCGTATTGTCGATGTTGTCAGCATTGCTGCGCTCGTTGCTGGTCTGCACGAACTGGCTTTCGGGAAAAGCGCCGAGCAAGCGGTCGAGCCGGGACGAGGCGGTATAGAAATAGTCGAGCGTGAGGGTCGTCCAGTTCTCCTTGCCGATATGAGCGGAAAAGGCATCGGCCGCCTCGTCCTCCAGGCCGGGCCGGCACAGGAAACCGGTATAGTCGGCGCCGTAATTGCCTGCCATTCGGATTTCGTCACAGAAGAGCTTGGTCTTTTCGTCCTGGTAGGTAGACACCTTCAATGGCATGAAGGCGCAGTAATGCGCATCGTCTTCCTGCTTCAGCGCGAGAACGAACCAGCGGTGGCGGTGCGACAGATACTTTTGCAACCACCCCCACGAAAGAAAAAGGTGAGCTTCGGGATCTTCCAAGTATATCCGATCCCAATCTTCGTGAATTTTCTCAAATTCTTCCAAAGTGTCAAAGATATCTATTTTCATAACGCCCCCGGTACGCAACAGATAAATACTTTTCTAAAAGCATATGTCCGGATCGTTCGTTTTCAAAATGACCTTAGGTATTAGTCAATCCATAGCCCGGCTGTACTAATTCATATTATCCGAATGCATCGTTTGCCGGCGTTGGCGATCGTGCATGCGGCGCTAGATCGAACGCTCGTCGAAATTTGGCCGCGAGCGAATGAAGGCCCAGAGGCTCTTGCTGATCTCGGTGATCTCCTGGATGGCGGCTTCGAGCCGCTCCAGCTCGCGGGCGTCCAGCTGCTCGACCTTGCCGTAGCGAATGTCCTTGTCGCCCTCGACCAGACGCATCAGCTGCGTGCTGGAGATTTCGCCCTGCTCGTCGAAGGAGTAGATACAATGGTTGTACTTGTTGCGCATCTTCGACTGCTGTTTCAGCCGATCCATGATCGAAAGAACGCTGTCGCGCGTGTCGACGGGCGTGGCGGGCAGCTTGGCCAGGCGTTCGGTCAGATCGATGCGCGCGCGCGTGGTGTTCAAGGTCAGAAAGACCACGATCGCCTGCTCCTTGTCGACATTCAGCAGGTGGGCGATGATGTAGATCAGCAGGCTTTCGGTATTGGTCCAGACGTAGTTGAGGCGGCCGACAAGCAAAAGCACCTCGTGTATCGCTGCCATCAAACGTCTCCCCTGTCTGCGACCTATCGCACGCTGCCATCACCGGCGAAGACCATCCTGAAAGAAATAATCCAGTCTTCAAGACGGCGGGAGACAGCGGGCAAGAAGCCGGAACCTGCAGTTGATTCCTATCGTGCGCCGACGTCATCGTCAGCCTCCCCGCTTCGTCTCAGGTTTCCTTGAAGGCTCGCGACATGCTGTCGGTGATCGGCTTCGTCAGATATTCGAAGAATGTGCGCTCCGAGGTCGTGATCAGCACTTCGGCGGGCATGCCCGGCACCGGATGGAAGCCATGCACGCGATGGATCTCGCTGACGGGAACCTCGACGCGAACGATATAGACATCTCGCTGCTGGCCTCCGCTGACTTCTTCGACGGAATCGGCCGAGACATAGAAGACCTTGCCGTTCAGCACCGGCGTCGTGCGGCGGTTGAGCGCCGACAGGCGTATCGTCGCGTCCTCGCCGACCCGCAACTGATCGATCGAGGTCCGCAACACTTGCGCTTCGATGATCAGCGGCACGTTGGCCGGCAGAATTTCCATGATCGGCTTGCCGGTCGCGATCACGCCGCCGGCGGTATGGAAATAGCTGCGCACCACGGTTCCGTCGACGGGCGAGCGGATGGTGGCGCGGCCAAGGACCTCGCTTGCCTCGCGCAGCTGCTCGCGCACGCCGTCGAGGTCGGCTTCGGCGGCTTCAAGTCCATCGAGCGCTGCCTGCTTGTTGGCATTGATGGCGATCACCGCCTCCTGGCGATAGCGGTCGATCTGCGACAGGCTCTCCTTGACCTCGGCGTCGAGCCTGCCGATCTCGCCCATGGCGTCGGCAGCAGCGCGGTCGAGCGCCATCAGTTCCGATCTCTTGATCAGGCCGCCTTCGGCAAGCTTGCTCTTGGCGGCGCGTTCCTCGTTGAGGATGTCCAGCTGCTTGTTGAACGATTCCTGCTGGCGTTCGTAACCCTTGGCGCGGAACTCCAGCGACTTGATGTTCTGCTCGATGAGGTTCAGCTGGTCGTCGAGCTTGATCTTCTTGCTGTGGAAGTTGACGTTCTGGCTCTCGATGATCGCATGGATATCCGGATCGTTTGCCCCTTCCTTGACAATGTCGGGAATCTTGAACGTGCCGCTACCGAGGGCTTCCGCCCGTAGCCGTGCGACCACCGCTTCGAGACGCAGCCGCTTCAGGTTGAGCGCGCGCTCGTTGGCGCGCGACGGTGTCTGGTCGAGCTTGACCAGGATATCGCCGGTCCTGACCTTGTCGCCTTCCGCCACCAGCATCTGCTCGATGATGCCGCCTTCGAGGTGCTGGATGATCTTGTTGTTGCCGTTGGCGACGAAGCTTCCCTGGGCGATGATCGCGGCCGCCAGTGGTGCGGAAAAGGCCCAGTAACCGAAGCCGCCGAACGACGCGAGGATCAGGGCGAGGCCGGCCATGCTGTGCAGCTTTATCGATCGCGGTACCTCCGAATACCACTCCACCGCATGTTCTTCGGCAGCATTCTTTTTCTCGCGGCTCATGGTCATTCTCCGGCGATACGGGGTGCGGACTTTTCGTCCTTCGGCTTGGCGCCGATGGCCGCAAGCACGTCGTTGCGCGCGCCGAACATGGCGACGGTTCCTTCGCTCAGAACCATGATCTTGTCGACGCATTGCAGCAAAGCGGGGCGCTGGGTGATGGTGACGGTGGTGATGCCCTGCTTCTTGGCATGCACCAAGGCGCGGGCAAGGGCTGCTTCGCCGTTGCTGTCGAGATTGGAATTGGGCTCGTCCAGCACCACGAATTTGGGGTTGCCGAAGAAGGCGCGTGCCAGAGCGATGCGCTGCTTCTGACCGCCGGAGAGCGGCGCTCCGTCTGCAGCGACGATCGTCTCGTAGCCCTGCGGGAACGAGGCAATCAGTTCGTGCACGTCGGCGAGCACCGCCGCTTCGAAGATGGTGTTGTCCTCGACATCGTCGCGCATGCGCGAGATGTTGGCCTTGATGGTGCCGGGAAAGAGCTGCACGTCCTGCGGCAGATAGCCGATGCTTTCGCCGAACTGCCGCTGATCCCAGTTTCTCAAGTCCATCAGATCGAGGCGGACATTGCCTGAGGTCGGCATGATCGAGCCGACGAGCATCTTGCCGAGCGTCGTCTTGCCGGAGCCGGAATTGCCGATGACCGCGAGCGACTCCCCCTTGTTGAGCGAGAAGGAAATGCCGTTGAGGATCACCCGCTTCTGCGGCGGCGGCACGAAGAGGATGCGTTCGACATCAAGCCGGCCTTCCGGTTTCGGCAGGCGCAGCCGCGGGAAGTTTAACGGTGAATTGACCAGCAACTGCTTGATGCGGCCATAGGCGGCGCGCGAGTGGTTGAGCTGGTTCCAGCCCTCGATCGCGCCTTCGACCGGTGCCAGCGCGCGCCCAGCGATGATCGAGGCGGCGATGACCATGCCGCCGGTCAGGTGCCCGTCCATCGACAGGTGTGCGCCCCAGCCGAGCAGAGCAACCTGGGTGAACATCCGCACCGCCTTCGAGGCTCCGGTAAAGACGATGCTGCGGTCCTGGGCATAGACCTGCGATTTCAGCGAGCCCGCCGTTTCGCGGCCCCACATCTTCACCGCTTCGGGGATCATCGCCAGCGCGTTGATGATCTGCGAATTGCGCGACATCGAATCCAGATGGAAATTGGCGCGGCTGAGGAAGGCGTTGGCCTCGCTGAAGGGCTGCGACGTCGCTTTCTGATTGAGATAGGCGATCACGAACAGGACGACGCAGCACATGATGACGATCAGCCCGAGTTGCGGCTGGATAACGTAGACCACCACGACGAAGAACGGCATCAGCGGGGCATCGAGGAACGAGATCAAGGTGCCGGAGACGATGAAGGAGCGCAGTTGCTGAAGGTCGCTCAACACCTGGTAGTCGCGACCGTTGCCATGCAATGACGCTCTTGCGGCCGCACTTAGGATAGGCGCACCGAGCTGGACCTCCATTTCGACCGCTGTCCGCATCAGGATGAAACGGCGGATGGAATCGAGGATGACCTGCAAGACGATGGCGCCGAGCACGGCGATCGTCAGCATGACAAGCGTATCCTGCGAGCGGCTGGTCAGCACCCGGTCGGAGATCTGGAACAGATAGATCGGAATGGCGAGGACCAGAACGTTGATCGCGACGGTAAACGCGATGACGATCATCATGTTGCGGCGAACGATCGCCATGCCGTTGCGCAGGCTTGCGGCGAAATTGACCGGTCCCATGCGCCTGTGGAACGTGTGCCTGTCGCCGCCACCGCCGCCACCGCTGCCATCGGTGGGAACGCCGTTGTTGCCGCCGCCATCGCGGGCCGTCGGGCGGCGGTCGTTCTCCTTCAGCGGCCCCGGATCGTTGTCGATCGTCTGCGGCAGAGGGCGACCCGGTCGGTTCTTCAATTCATCGGCCGGGTCGCTGTCGTTGCCACGACGGGCTGTGGTTTCCTGTTGAACCGGGCTCGTCTGCGCATCGAGCGGCTTGGGCTCCTGCGGTTCTGCCGGCAAGGCGTTCGTCGGCGCAGCTTTCGCAAGCGGCACCTCGATGATCGGTGCTTCTACCGCCGGCACTGCCTTGCGCTCGACTTCCCGTATCGGCACGCTTTCGTCACCTTGCCACAGCGAGCCTTCGCGCTTCGGCCCGAACTGATAGCCGGTCTGCCTCTTCTCTGTATGGCGGACCGGATTTGTCAGGGAATGGGTAAGGGCAAGCAATTCGGCATCGCAATCGCCGTGGCCGCCGGACGCGGGAACCTCAGCGGTTTTTTCGGGTTGCGAGATGGCTTCCCGTGTCGTGCGGATATCGAGGCCGACTTTGCGCAGGCCTTCCACGGCCTCGTTGATCGCGGCGATGCACTTGTCGGTCAACGCCGCTTCGAGCTCGTCGACCGCTTCCAGAACCGGCTCACCCTGTGCAGGCGGTCTGCCGGCACCGCTACGCCACTTCGAAAGATCGTTCATGCCTTCCCCCCCATCGGGTTCTTGTTAGGCCAGCACCGTGTGCATGACGTCGTTCCATTGGCCGTTGGACCAGGACATGTCGTTGCCGGCGTCGATCACCGTTTCGGTCGGGTGCGATGGCGTGTCGTCGTCGCCGATAAAGGCGATCACTTCGTTGGCGAGCCGGTCGCCCTTAGGCGAGACATCCGAGGAGCAGCTGTCGTTGTCGACGATGCCGGCCTGGATCAGGATGGCATCGGAATAAACCTGGCCGCCGACATAGGTGGTCTCACCGAAGCTGTCGTAGTCGATGATTTGAGCGGTGTTGACGACGACGTTTCCACCGGTGTGAATGGTGACTTCGGCGTCCGGATTGTCGCTGAGTATCCTGTTGGCGACATAGCTGACAGAGTCGGCATCGCCGAGAACGCTGACCTGCTTGATGACGTTGACGTCATAGAGGTTGCCGGTGATGTAGAGAATGTTCAGGCCTTCATAGCCCTGGAAGTTGAAATCGTGCGAAAAGCCCGAAGGCAGTTCGTTGACGCGATCGTCGATGTTGTCGACGGCCCTCTGGATGTAGTCGGGCATCGCCTCGAAGCGGTCGTTGGCGCCGACGTTCTGGATCGATGCCTGGTTCCAGATCAGGTTTCCGCTCTGGTCGACAGTCATGCCGTTGCGGGAGGTGATGCCATCGACATCGTCGTTGTCGTAAAACACGGCGACCTGGGTGATCATGTTCAGATCCAGGATCCTGCCGCCGACGATCACCAGATCGTATTGATCGCCGACCCCCAGGAAAGATGCGAGATTCACCACCACATTGCCGCCGGTCAGGGCCGTTGTCTGAACGCCGCTGGTGGTAACCGTCACCGTATCGTTGTCGTTGAGGAAGTTGTACTGCTCGATCCAGTGGACGAAGGAAACGTCCCCATCGACCACGCTGACGCGCCAGGAATTCGGGAAGATCGAGGACTGCGCGGCATCGTCTTCCTCATCGGACGACCCTGAATGAAAGGCCTCGCGGCCGAAATCGGCGATGTTCATCGCAACCGTTCTTGAGGCGGATTCGGCCGAGTTTTCGCCCAGCGCCTTGTCCAGCTTGTCGCCGTCGGCATAGGCGTAGGATTGGGAGATGACGTCGATCTGGTGGTAGCCACCCATCACCGCCGTCACCGGAGCGATGACACCGGTCTCGACGATGCTGACGATGTTGGCGACGATGTTGGCGCCGGCTTCGACGTAAACGGAATTGTCGCTGCTATCGTCTTCCTCCTGCAGCGGGACTTCGGTGCCCTCGGGATCGGCGACCGGTTGCGCCAGTCCACGATCGGGCATGAAATCGGCAAGAATCGGGGCTTCGTCGACGCGGCAGCCGTTGACGTAGACGCCCTCGATGCTGTCGGCGGCCAGGGCGAAATTGCCGTTGTCGTCCGTCGGCAATTCGTCGGGGGACAGCGTCTCGGGAAGATTGATCTCGTCGTCGAGCGGATCCGTATCGGTGGGCTGTTCGACGAGCGCAGCGGTGGCGCCGGGATCGGGGCCGGTGTTGCCGTCCGGGTCGCTGCCTGAGGCCGGCGGCTCCGGCGGTCGGTTTGCAGCGGCGTAGCCCGACAGCTCGTCGGCGATCTTGGAAAGGCCGTCATAGGTATCGACGCGGGTGTAGTGCGCGAATGGTGTGGCCGCCGTCGCCTCGCCGCCCAGTTCGGCGAGCTCGTAGGTGACGTAGGTCGTGTCGCGCGGCGCAACCGTCGAGTCCGTCATGTTCAGCGCGTCGTCGTCGCGCACCATGTTGGCCTGGGCCACATGGGCAATGACTGAGCCGGGGCCGTCGTGGACGATCAGCTTGTCTTCGACGGGCGCACCGTCGGGTTGGCCGAAGCTGCCGAACTGCTTCACCGGAACGGCGTTGCCGTACTGGGCGACGGCATCGGCAAAATGGTCGCCGAAGCCGCGGATCCGTCCGAACAGATCCACATCGGCAATGTCATGGGAGGGTGCTCGATAGAGCACTTCGGGATCGTAGTCGATCAACTGGAGCGACGATGCAAAGTCAGCCGACTTCGTATCGCCGTCGTCGACCTGCTGCACCGCTTCCCTCAGATCGCCGCCTTCGAGCTGCTTTGCTCTCAGCCGTGCTTCATCGGCATCCGCTTCGAACATGCCGATGAAATGTGCAATGATTTCATTCAGTCTTTCCGTTTGCATCGTCCCGATCCTTCCCTTTTTTTCCGCATCAAAGGGAGACTTCGGCGGGCTTAGACAGGAATGCCCCGGTAAAAAGAAACGAACCGATCCGAAATCAAGTTTCCGCGACCGCACCGGCCAGGCGGGGCCGGTGCGGTCTTCTCTTGTGAAATGGATCGATCAGCTGTCGGCGTCGTGACCGGCATCTGTGGTGTGCGAATTGCCGCCGATGACGCTCGAATCGACGGTGTTGCTGACGAGGTTCGCGCCCTGGACGATTTCCTGATGGAAGCCGGAATTTGCCAGGACAGCCGAAGAGTCAGACGTTGTGCTGCCATTGATACCGTCGCCGGCCTTGAGGTCCCAATCCGACTTGGTGTCGAAGTTCAGGCCGTCGCCGCCGTCCGAATGCCCGCCGTCTGCGCGCAGGTCGTTGGTGGCACCGCTGTTGTTCATCTTGATGTCGTAGGCCTGATCCTGATCGGCAAGATTGTTGGCCTGGACCACGCTGAAGCCGGTGTCGTTGCCGGCGCCTTCGAGCGAGTTGTTGAGGATGTGGTCGACATTCAGGTTGAACGAGAAGTCGTCGCCGATATTGAAGGCGAGATCCCCACCGGCGATGCCGAGATTGCCGAAGTCCTTGACGTCCTTGAGCGTCGCAAAGTCGTCGTCCGATTTGGTGATGATGTCGTTGTCGGATGACGAATAGTTGTTGCGGTTGTCGCCGTTTTCGTTGGCTTCGGTCTTTATGTCGGTGTCGATGTCGGTCTTGGTGGTGACCTTGCTGTCGTAATCCCAGTCATAAGAATTGTCGCGGTTATCGCCATTGTTCTTCTGGTCGATGTCGGTTTCGACCTTGCTGTTGTCTTTGTAATCGTAGTCGTAGTCGGTCGAGCTGTCGGTATAATTGTTGCGGTTGTCGCCGTTTTCATTGGCTTCGGTCTTGATATCGGTGTCGATATCCGTCTTGATGTGGTTATCGTTGTCCTGCGAACTGTCGCTGTAATTGTTGCGGTCGTTGCCGTTGGCAATGCCAACATTGCTCGTTGAGCCATCGTCAACCTTCAGATCATTGGCGGCACTGGTTGCCAGCCCATCGGCGAGAGCACCGACTTTCAGATCATCATCGGCTTTGATGCTATCGTCGAGAAGTGCGGACATGTGGTTCTCCTCCTGAGAAGGAGCCAGCACCGAAACCCCTACATCTTTTATGGGGTTTTCATCCGGGGCTGGCTCTTTTCTTGAAATTCAGATGATGCTCCCGCGGGATATTCATCTGTTGGGTTTCGATATATTTCAGTGTTATTTTGAGTATATCTTGGCGGCAGGCATATCCCTGCACTCAATCATTACGTGTGATAATGCTCTTGTCTTAAAATACTGGCATACGCATTGTTACGCTTACGCATTCACACGGGCCGCGAGCCTGAACGCACACACATTCACCAGGCTCGGATCACACGAAACTCGAGTGCGATAGCTGAAGTGTGGCTCCGAACGCAGCGCGACGATAGACACCAATTGGAGCTAGAAGGCCCTTTTTTGGGCGAATTCCGCGCTGTTTGACAGGTTTCCGAGATCGGCAAGACTTTGTTAAGTTTTATGAATCGGCATCTGGTGGAGTTTTGGACCTAGTACATCAGCAGCGCTTTCAGGCCGCGGCCTGCTTGTCAGGTGCCCCATCGAGTGGGATGATGTCACCCCGATGATAGCTACTAGGAAGTATTGTTAGGTATTTTACCGTAGCCCGGTTAGATCGGAAGCTATTGCTGACGGCTTATATCGACCCAGCGGAGGGTGTCCGCGCCGTCCCCAGTGATGGAAACGGATGAGGCGGAGCGGCCGTATTGTCTAGGCTGAGGGTAGATTCGATCATTCTGGGGCGGTGTTGCTGAATATTTGATTAACGAATACCCCAAAGATGGTTCGATTTAGAACGATTTAAGGAGGATTCCAGGGGGCTTCTAATCCTTTTGGGTTGTTTCACCCCTTTTGCCTTTACGATACATTAGCTAGCGCGAATTTTCCGTCTGTGGGGTGAGTTCGCGCTATTTCACTGGCTATGAATAAATTTGCTGAGATGGGCGTAACTCCAAGTCAGGCTGGCGCACCCATAAGAATAAATGGGAAACCCAAGGAGGGCGTAATGCATCCTGAAGGCTCCAACGTGGGCGATTTTGAAGACAACAACAAAGCTTTGTCGCAAAAGAAAAAGATTGTCATGCTTGCCAAGATCGACCTGTTTGCCGAGTGCCTTATGCAGGCGGTCGGTTCGCGGTTTCCCGGGCATGACGTCGTAAGCCTTTCCGATCCCGACAATCTGCTCGACGGCAATCTCGTCGATGTGACGCTGATCATGCTCTACCGCATGTCCGCTAAGACATTTCCCACGATCCTGCGGACCATTCACGAATTCCACCCCAAGGCCTCGATCGGGCTGGTGGTGGACAATGCAGAAGAGCTTGATCCGTCGATCGCCGGTTTTGTTGAGGAGCGGTTGATCCATGGCGTTCTTCCCCTCAATCTGCATCTCGATGTCTGCCTTGCGGCGATCGACCTGCTGATGAAGGGTGGCGAGCATTTCCCAGCCGCATTGCTGCGACGGCTGTCGACGGACCCCTTTGCTCCGGCCAAGCTTTATGGCCGGCAGGCGGAGATGCCCGATGCGGTCGCCTATGCCAATGCGGGAAAGCGCCGGCGAGACGCCAGCCTGGGTGGGTTGACGACCCGCGAAGTGCAGATCCTCGACCTGATCTGCATGGGCACCCAGAACAAGATCATCGCCGATCGTCTTGGATTGTCGGAAAACACCGTGAAAGTTCACGTTCGCAACATCTATAAGAAGATGAATGTGCGAAACCGCACCGAGGCGGCATCGCGCTATTTTACCACCGATGCGGACGAACACGCGGCAGGACCGTTTTCTTCGCGCTGGAAAAATTGATGTCGTGATGCGCCGGGAGTGCCGCTTCCGCCGCTTGTCGCCTATCGACGAATTTGGGTGTCGATAGGTGCGGGGGTAGAGTGTCTCCTTCCCAAAACGCTCCGGCGTCTACCGTGACCTTTTGTGGTGGTGGCTTTGGTGACCGCCGTGAATTTGTGTTGGCCGCGCATAGCGTAGCGAGGCTGCACGCATCGTGTGTTGCCGACAGGCGTGCACGAAAGCACGACCGTATGGCGTAGGTCCGGTATGGTATTGAGGCCAAATGGCGGCTTTAAGGAGTATATACACTTTAATGTAATGCCGGTAGTTTGATACGTATATCTTAATTTAAATAGCTATATCTGTTGCGCGCCCTTAATATACTTTCGGCTGTCTGCTAATTTATTTGTGTCTACTAGATGAAATATTACGAATTATAACTTTGTTGATTGGTGTATGTTATATTTATCGCTTAATTACAACGTTGACTGCGGATTAATTATTTGATAAATATCTAATATTGTAAATCATTCAGAGGAATTCGTGGTTCTTCTGTCTCTTGTTTTTATAATGTCGGGTTGTGTTTTGAATCCTTAATAAAGAAGGTTTCCTTATTGTAGTTTTCAGCCACGACTCGTCTCCAATCACCAGATTTAATGGTGTGTATAATAATTGGAGGTGTGTAATGCGTAAGGTCGGTCGTGGTGAGCTGCCGGTTGTCGGCAGACAGGATTTTCTGAAGAAAGTAGCAGGCATACCCAAGCGAATACTGGTGACCGGAGGCGGCGGATTTCTCGGGTCACATCTTTGCGAAAGACTTCTTTCTCTGGGGCACAGCGTTGTCTGCCTCGACAATTTCTCGACCGGTCGGCGAGAAAACCTTTCCCATCTCAACGAGATAAGCCGCTTCCACATCGTCGAGCACGACGTCCGCAAGCCTTTCCTTTTCGACGTCGACGTCATCTTCAATTTCGCTTCGCCGGCGTCTCCGCCGGACTACCAGGCCGACCCGGTGGGAACGTTGATGACCAACGTGCTCGGCGCGATGAACGTGCTGGAGAACGCCCGTGCCACCGGGGCCACGGTCGTGCAATCCTCCACCTCGGAGGTCTACGGCGATCCGCTGCACAGCCCGCAGCGCGAGAGCTACTTCGGCAACGTCAACCCCATCGGGCCGCGCGCCTGCTACGATGAGGGCAAGCGATCGGCCGAGACACTCTTCTTCGACTATCATCGCACCTACGGGGTGAAGACGAAGGTCGCGCGGATCTTCAACACCTATGGGCCGCGCATGCGCCCCGACGACGGACGCGTCATCTCGAATTTCGTGGTGCAGGCGCTGCTCGGCAAGGATCTGACGATCTACGGTGATGGTCAGCAGACGCGCTCCTTCTGTTATGTCGACGATCTCATCGAGGGCTTCATTCGGTTGTCGGTCTCGGACGACGGTTGCATCGGTCCGATCAACCTCGGAAACCCGGGCGAGTTCACGGTTCTCGAACTTGCCGAGATGGTCCGCTCGATGACCGGCTCGGGCTCGCGCATCGTACACCGCGCGGCAGCCGTCGACGATCCGCGCCAACGTCGACCGGACATTTCCCAGGCCATGGCCGAGCTCGGCTGGGAACCCAAGGTCGCGCTGCGCGAAGGGCTTCAACGCGCCATTGCCTATTTCGATCGCTGCGTGGGTAGGTCAGATCTCGCCGCGGCGGGAGAGGCGGTATGATATGTCGCGCGTCGTTCTTGTCACCGGCGGAGCCGGCTTCATAGGCAGCCATACCTGCAAACGCCTCGCTGAGGCCGGCATCCTGCCGGTCGTCTACGACAATCTGTCGACGGGACACCGGACCAATGTCCGCTGGGGGCCGCTGGTCGAGGGCGGGCTCGAAGACACGGGACGGATCATGGAGGCGATCCAGACCTTCAAGCCCGAGTGCCTGATTCACTTCGCCGCCTCCGCCTATGTCGGAGAATCGGTAGAGGATCCCGGAAAGTACTATCGCAACAATGTCGTCGGTAGCGTTTCCTTGCTGGAGGCCTGCCGGCAGGCGGGGCTGGCGCGCATCGTCTTTTCCAGCACCTGCGCGACCTATGGCGTGCCGCCGCGGTTGCCGATCACCGAGGATACGATCCAGCTTCCGGTCAATCCTTACGGCCGCACGAAACTGATGGTCGAGCTGATGCTTGGCGACTATGCCCGGGCCTACGGGTTCCGCTCCGTCGCCTTGCGCTACTTCAATGCTGCCGGTGCCGATCCCGATGGGCAGTTGACCGAGCGGCACGACCCGGAGACCCACCTGATCCCGCGGGCATTGATGGCCGCAGCCGGCCGGCTCGACAGGCTCGACGTCTTCGGTGACGACTACGACACGCCCGACGGCACCTGCATCCGCGACTACATTCACGTCATGGACTTGGCTGAGGCGCATGTTGCCGCCGTCGACCACCTGCGTAACGGCGGCGACCCGCTCAAGGCCAATCTCGGTTCGGGCCACGGCACGTCCGTCAAGCAGGTGATTGATGCCATCCACCATGTCACCCGCAGGCGGGTCCCGGTGCAGCTCCTGGCGCGCCGCGCCGGCGATCCGCCCGTGCTTTATGCCGACACCGCCTGGGCACGCCAGACGCTCAGGTTCCGGCCGTCGCTGTCCGATATCGCAACCATCATCAGAACGGCTGCCCCCGGTTTCGGGCTGGAGGTGCGGTCATGACGAGCAAGATCTCATCTGCCCATCCCGCCGGTAGCGCCGCGTTGACGGCGGCGCCGGCAAGCGATGCCCCGGTTAGGCTCGTCGCGCTCTTTTCGACACGCATGCGGATTGTGAACGGCTTCGGCATCGCAGCCTGGGTGGCGGCATTCCTGTTTTTCTGGGCCTGGTGGCTCGACCCAGCCCATGTCAACGATTGGCCATCCTACGTCATGATTACGATCGTGGTTGGCTGGATCACGCTGCTGCCCGCCTATTTCATCTTCATCTTCGCAGGCGCCAAGGTCGTCGGAAAGAGCGGCCGGGCCATCCCGCCCGGCCGGATCGCCATGGTGGTGACCAAGACGCCGTCGGAGCCTTTCGCTGTCGTCCGCAAGACGCTGCTGGCGATGCTCGACCAGATCGGCTGCGACTACGACGTATGGCTGGCGGACGAGGATCCGTCGCCCGAGACGATCGACTGGTGCGCGCGGCAGGGCGTGTTCATTTCGACGCGCAAGGGGGTGGCAGACTATCATCGCGCCACCTGGCCGCGGCGCGCCCGTTGCAAGGAGGGAAACCTCGCCTATTTCTACGACCACTACGGTTACGACCGTTACGATTTCGTCGCGCAGTTCGACGCCGATCACGTGCCCGAGCCGACCTATCTCGTCGAGGTACTGCGGCCGTTCAACGACCCGAAAGTCGGTTATGTCTCCGCGCCGAGCATCTGTGATGCCAACGCGCGGCGTAGCTGGTCGGCACGTGGTCGCCTTCACGCCGAAGCTAGCCTCCACGGCTCCTTGCAGGCGGGCTACAACAACGGCTGGGCGCCGCTTTGCATCGGCTCGCATTATGCGGTCCGGACCAAAGCGCTGAAGCAGGTCGGCGGTCTGGGGCCGGAGCTCGCCGAAGACCATTCGACGACGCTCCTGATGAACGCCGGCGGCTGGAAGGGCGTACATGCCCTGCATGCGATCGCCCATGGCGACGGGCCCGCCACCTTTGCGGATCTGGTCATCCAGGAATTCCAGTGGTCGCGCAGTCTTGTGACGATCCTCCTCAAGTATTCGCCGATCTATGTGCCGCGGCTGCCGATGCGGCTGAAGTTCCAGTTCTTCTTCTCGCAGCTCTGGTATCCGCTGTTTTCTCTGTTCATGGCGCTGATGTTCGTCATGCCGATCATGGCGCTCGTCATGGGACGCAGCTTCGTTGCCGCCACCTATCCCGACTTCGTGCTGCATTTTGCGCCATTGTCGCTGGTTCTGGTCGCGCTTGCCTATTTCTGGCGCTCGACCGGCACGTTCCGCCCGCATGATGCGCGGGTGCTCAGCTGGGAGGGCATGCTGTTTCTCTTTGCCCGCTGGCCGTGGTCGCTGCTCGGTTGCGCGGCGGCGGTGCGCGATCACATCAGCGGTTCCTTCGTCGACTTCCGCATCACGCCCAAGGGCACCGGGCCGGCGGCGCCCTTGCCGCTGCGCGTCACGATGCCCTATCTCGTGCTTTCGCTCGGCTCTGCCCTTGCGCTTTGGCTCGTCTCCGACGCCGGGACGGCGCGCGGCTTCTACATCTTTGCCGGTATCAACGCCCTGATCTATGCGGGGCTCGCTGCCACCATCCATGTCCAGCACGCGCGCGAAAACCGCCTTGCGCTCGTTCCGCGCACGGCAATGACGGCGCTGACCGGTGGCTGCCTCGTGGTTATCTCGGTGCTGTCGGGGCAGTCGGCCATCCGCCATGGCGCTGAGGCCGCCGAAGCGCTGTCGCAGGGGCTCTGGTTCGTCGGGCTGACCGAAGCGAAGTTTTCGGTCGCCGGTGCCGGGCAGGGCGGGTCGGACCTCAGGATCGTGCGGTTTCGTTTGAAATGGAAAGGATTTTCGCCGTCCGCGACAGACGGGCTGCGGAAAGGCTCCGGCTTGCCGGAGGCACGTGAGACGAGGGTTACCAGCAAGGTCGGTCGGCTTCAGGCATCGCTGTAAGCGCAGCATGCCGCAGGCCCCTCGCACCGCAAACGGCCCTCAAGCGAGGAGAAAAAGTGATGAAACGGTCCATGAATGTATTGCTTCTGCCGCTTCTGCTGCCGCTCGCAGCCTTTGCGGCCTATACGGGCGCACAACCGGCCAGGGCGAAAATGGAGATCAAGCCGATCCCCTTGAGCGCCTACGAGGTCTATTCCCTCTACCGGAACAAGACCTGGCAATGGCCGACGGGCGGCGCTCGCTTTACCGCGCACGACAGGAAACTGGTCGCTTTCGTCGACAACCAAGGCAAACGCTCGTTTGCGGAAGGCAACTGGTATGTCAGCGACCTTGGCATGATGTGCATGCAGGCAAGGTGGACGGCGGCCGACGGCTCCGGCGCGGCCCGCACCTGCTTCGGACACAGCAAGATCGGAGACACGATCTACCAGCGGCGCGTGCCGAATGGCGAGTGGTACGTCTTCAAGCATGCCAAACCGAAGCCTGGCGACGAATACAGGAAACTCGTCGCTTCCGACGAGATCACGGAAAAGGCGTTACGCCTCAAGGACCAATTCCGGGTCAAGAAGGGCGGTCGCAACGCCACTGGAGGATGACATGAAACGCAAATTGGCACTCGCCCTATGCACTGTGCTTGCCCTTCATCTGGGTTCCGGCGCAGGCCTCGTATCCGCGTTGGCACAGGAGAAGGCCGATCTTGCCGCCAATGGAAATGCAGGTCAGACGCAGGCAATGGCCGACAAGCGCCCCGTCATCCATCCCGGCGGAACACGGTTCGGTGCCTATGATCCGCACGGCGATTTCGGCGGCCAGACCGATGTCTCGACAGAGGCCCTGTTTCTGCCGTGGGAAGACGTGGATCTGGAATCGCTGCGCCTGGCGGACGCCTACGCGCTTCAGCGCAAGCGCAAGCTGCTGGTCACCATCGAGCCCTGGTCGTGGTCGCTCGACTGGAAGCTGACCCCGGCGCAACTGCGTGACCGGACGCTCAGGGGCGACTACGACGCCAATATGGAAGCGATCGCCAGCATGCTTGCCGAGCTGAAGAGCCCGGTCATCGTGCGCTGGGGACAGGAAATGGAAGACACGTCCGGGCGGTTCTCGTGGGCCGGATGGGCGCCGCAGGACTACGTCAAGGCCTACAAGCACGCGATGGATATCGTGCGCAAACGCGTGCCGAACGTGCAACTGATGTGGTCGCCGAAAGGCCTGCCGAACCTCGGTGAATACTATCCGGGCGACGACTATGTCGATCTCGTCGGTCTTTCGGTGTTCGGTCTCGAACCGTTCGACGCGATCGAATACGGCGGGCCGCACACTTTCAAGCAAGCCCTGAAACCCGGCTACGATCTGGTGGCCAAATACAACAAGCCGATCTGGGTCGCCGAGCTCGGTTGGGAGGGCGGCAAGCCCTATATGCAGCCGTGGATCGATACCGCCACGCGGCCCGACCCGGATTTCCCAAACCTGGTCGAGGTCGTCTATTTCAACGATCGGGACGTACATGAATGGCCGCATGATCTCGGTCGGCCGAACTGGCGCGTCGTCAACGACGCCTCGAACTGAGTGCGTATGGCCGCCAGACATAGAAAAGCCCCTCGCTGGAGGGCGAGAGGCTTTCGCTGAGGTTTGAAATTGGCGCCACTGCAAAAGAGCTGCGGCGCTGTCCGGGCTACTCGGCGGCCTGCGGCCCGAGTTCGCCGCGGCGGATCTGGTCGGCTTCGATCGATTCGAACAGGGCGCGGAAATTGCCCTCGCCGAAGCCTTCGTCACCCTTGCGCTGGATGAACTCGAAGAAGATCGGCCCGATGACCGTCTTGGAGAAGATCTGCAGCAGGATCTTCGTCATGCCGCCGTTCACCACGCCTTCGCCGTCGATGAGGATGCCGTGCTTCTTCATCCGGTCGATCGGTTCGTCATGGTCGTGCACACGGTCGTGCGACATGTCGTAGTAGGTGTCCGGCGGGCCCGGCATGAACTTCAGGCCATTGTCCGACAGCTTGTCGGTGGCATCGTAGATGCCTTCGGTGCCGACGGCGATGTGCTGGATGCCTTCGCCCTTGTACTTGCGCAGATATTCCTCGATCTGGCTGGTGTCGTCCTTGGACTCGTTCAGCGGAATGCGGATCTTGCCGCAGGGCGAGGTGATTGCGCGGCTGACGAGGCCGGTGATGCGGCCGTCAATGTCGAAGAAATGGATCTGCGTGAAGTTGAACAGTTCGCGGTAGAAGGCCCACCACTTGTCCATGTTGCCGCGATAGACGTTGTGTGTGAGGTGGTCGAGATAATAGAAGCCGACGCCTTCCGGCTTCGGATTGCGCTCGCCGGTCCATTCGAATTCGGCCTCATAGGCCGAGCCCTTGGCGCCGTAGGTTTCGACGAAATAGAGCATCGATCCACCGATGCCGACGATCGCCGGAACATCGAGACATTTGTCTGTGCCTTCATAGGGGATGGCGCCCTTGGAGACCGCGTGATCGAAAGCATGCTTGGCATCGACGACGCGCCAGGCCATCGACGGGGCGCAGGGGCCGTGCTCGTCGACGAAGCGCATGGCATGCGAGCCCGGCTCGGCGTTGAGGATGTAATTGATGTCGCCCTGTCGCCAAACGGTGATGTTCTTGGTTCTGTGCCTCGCGACAGGGCTGTAACCCATGCGGGTAAAGAGCTCGGCGAGCTTCTCCGGCTCCGGATGGGCGAATTCGACGAATTCGAAGCCATCCGTACCGGCCGGATTTTTCGCCGTGATCGTTGCGGGCGGGGCGTCATGTGGGAACGGGCCCATCGGAAGTCTCCTCTTCAAGTTCTCCAGATTTCTCTGGCCTCCAAACTTTGCTGGAGTATGACGCAAATCCGATGCATGATGCTTGTATTCTCGCGCGTTTCGCGTATGGCGCTGCACGAAACGTGCGAAATATTGTATAAGGATGCATGAATGGAGCAGCTTGACGGGTTCGACCTCAAGATCCTCAGCGAACTGCAGCGTGACGGACATCTTACCAACAACGAGCTATCGGAGCGCATCGCGCTTTCGCCTTCGCAATGCTCGCGCCGCCGCACTCGCCTGGAGGCGGAGGGCTTCATTACGGGCTATCAGGCGCAGATCGACCGGCAGAAGCTCGGGCTCGACCTGATGGTGGTGATTTCGGTGACACTCGCCACCCACAACCGCGACAACGCCAAGCGCTTTGGCAAGTTGATCTCGGGCTTGCCCGAAGTTCTGGAGGCCTACGCGCTGACCGGGGAAATGGACTATCACCTGCGTGTGGTGACACCCGACCTTGCCGGCCTTTCGCGCTTCGTCAACGATGTGCTGCTGCCGCATGACAGCGTGCAGCATGTGAAGACGTCGATCGTGCTCGAGACCTTGAAGAGTTTCGAAGGGGTGCCGATCCCGGAACGCATGAAGGGCTGAAGTTTATGTGCGGGAAGGGCGCTCCTCGGCCCTGTCGATCGCCCGCTCGATCGCTTCAAGGCCGGCGCAGAGCGCCTGCAGGCCACTGGCGCCGATCAGTTCGTCCAGTTGCGCCTGGTAGGCGCTCGCCAGGTCCGTGAGTTCGCCATAGGCCCGCCGGCCGGCCTTCGTCAGCTCCAGATGCTCCAGCCGGCGGTCGCCTTCGTCCTCGCTGCGCTTCAGCCAGCGCCGCTCCTCCAGCGCCGAGACGGCGCGGCTGACCTTGGTCTTGTGCATCGCCGAATGGGTACCGACTTCCGTTGCCGTCATGGCGCAAGCCGAGCTTCCAAGGGCCGCCAGCGTGCGCCACTCCGGGCGCGTCAGCTGGTAGCGCGCCTTGTATTCGGCAGCGAAGCGCACGGCGACGAACTCGGCGGCGCGGTTCAGTCTGTAGGGCAGGAACGCATTGAGCTCGAAGCCTTCGGCCGCCATCAGTGGCATCCTTGATAGTTACAAAATCGATAGTTACGATTGCAACTAATAGGCCGGCAGCGCGCCACCGTCCACCCGGACACAGGCAGCGCCCAAATGCATCGAACGTGCCGTGGCCTTCCGGGATCGTCGGTGGGGCAGGCATCAGAGGAGGAGGTTTAAGCCATGTTGGACAAGGCACAGAAGCAGGCGGGCGCCGGGTCGGCCGCGGATCATGCGCTTGATTACATGCCGGGATTCGGCAACGATTTCGAGACCGAAAGCTTGGCCGGCGCCTTGCCGCAGGGCCAGAACAGCCCGCAGAAATGCGCCTACGGCCTTTATGCCGAACAGCTCTCCGGTTCGCCGTTCACCGCGCCGCGCGGCACCAACGAGCGCTCCTGGCTCTACCGCATTCGCCCGAGCGTGCGCCACACCGGGCGCTTCCAGAAGATCGACTATCCGCACTGGAAGACCGCGCCGCATGTGGCCGATCATTCGCTGGCGCTCGGGCAGCTGCGCTGGGGGCCGCTGCCGGCGCCGTCAGAAAAGCTCAACTTCCTCGAAGGCATCCGCACCATGACGACGGCGGGCGACGCGCTGACACAGGGCGGCATGGCGGCCCACGCCTATGCCTTCAATGCCGATATGGTCGACGACTATTTCTTCAATGCCGATGGCGAGCTGCTGATCGTGCCGGAATGCGGCGCCATCCAGGTCTTCACCGAGCTCGGCAAGATGGATGTCGAGCCTTCGGAAATCTGCCTGGTGCCGCGCGGCACGATGTTCAAGGTCACGAGGCTCGGCGAGGAAAAGGTCTGGCGCGGCTATATCTGCGAAAACTACGGCGCCAAGTTCACTCTGCCCGACCGCGGTCCGATCGGCGCCAACTGCCTTGCCAATCCGCGCGACTTCAAGACGCCGGTTGCGGCTTACGAAGAGAAGGAAACGCCCTGCCGCGTGCATGTGAAGTGGTGCGGCGCATTCCACGTGACCGAGATCGGCCATTCGCCGCTCGACGTCATCGCCTGGCATGGCAATTACGCGCCCTATAAATACGACCTCAGGACCTTCTCGCCGGTCGGCGCGATCCTGTTCGACCATCCCGATCCGTCGATCTTTACCGTACTCACCGCGCCGTCGGGCGAAGAGGGAACGGCGAATGTCGACTTCGTCATCTTCCCGCCACGCTGGCTCGTGGCCGAGCACACCTTCCGGCCGCCCTGGTATCACCGCAACATCATGAGCGAGTTCATGGGCCTGATCTATGGCCGCTATGACGCCAAGGAGGAAGGCTTCGTGCCGGGCGGCATGAGCCTGCACAACATGATGCTGGCCCACGGGCCGGATGCGTCGGGCTACGACAAGGCGACAAACGGCGAGTTGAAACCGGTGAAGCTCGATCATACGATGGCCTTCATGTTCGAGACCCGCTTCCCGCAGCAACTGACCCGCTTCGCCGCCGAACTGGAGACGTTGCAGGATAATTATATCGATTGCTGGACCGATCTGAAAAAGCGCTTCAACGGCACGCCGGAAGGCGACTGGTCTTGAGCGCACGCCTGGTTCTGCTCGGCAGCAAGGGTGGTCCGGCAATCCGTCCGGGCGGCCCTTCGCCGACCTCGTCCCTGCTTGAGATCGGCGGCCGCCCTGTTGTCGTCGACTGCGGCCTCGGTGTCACCCGGGGGCTAACCAACGCCGGCGTCAGCCTCAAGGCGCTGGATCTGATCTTCATTACCCATCTGCATTCCGATCACGTGCTCGAGCTCGGACCGCTGATCCACACTGCATGGACCGCCGGTCTTGCGACCGTGGTGCGCGCCTTCGGCCCACCTGGGACACGCGATTACTGGCACGGCTTTCTGCAGGCGATGAAATACGACATCGATATCCGCATCGTCGACGAGGGCAGGCCTGATCTGCGCGAACTTGTCGACATCGTCGAATTTACCGAGGGCGAGGTTTTGTCCGAAAACGGCCTGACGGTATCCGCGCTGCGCGTCGATCATCCGCCGGTGACCGATTGTTTCGCGCTCAGGTTCGACCATGCGGAGGGGAGCGTGGTGTTTTCGGCCGACACTGCCTATTTCCCACCGCTCGCCGATTTTGCCAGCGGTGCGGACATTCTCGTACACGAGGCGATGCTGGCAGAGGGTGTCGACCGCCTGGTGGCGCGCACCGGCAATGGTTCCCGGCTGAAGGAACATCTGCTTGCAAGCCACAGCTTTGCCGAAGAAGCTGGCACGATTGCCACGGCCGCCGGCGTCGGCCGGCTGGTGCTGCATCATCTCATTCCGGCCGACGACCCGGAGATCGGCGAGGCTCATTGGACCGCGGCCACGCGCAAAAGCTGGGCTGGTGCCTTGACGATCGCGTCGGACGGCCTTGTTGTGGAACTTGCGGACGAATCGTCTGCGTAGAGGGAGGATTGCATGAAACTGGCGACACTCAAGGATGGCTCGCGTGACGGAAAACTCGCGGTCGTCTCCCGCGATCTCACCCGCTGCTCGGAGGTAGGGCACATTGCCCGGACGCTGCAGGCCGCTCTCGACGACTGGGCCCATGCCGGCCCGCGGCTTGAGCGTGTTGCCGAAGGCATCGAGACCGGTGCGCAGCCGACGATCCGCTTTCACGAACACGATGCGCTTTCGCCGCTGCCGCGCGCCTATCAATGGGCGGACGGTTCTGCCTACGTCAATCACGTCGAGCTGGTGCGAAAGGCCCGCAACGCCGAGATGCCGGCGAGCTTCTGGACCGATCCGCTGATCTACCAGGGCGGCTCCGACAGCTTCATTGCGCCACGCGACCCGATCCTGATGGCTGATGAAAGCTGGGGCGTCGACATGGAGGGCGAAATCGCGGTCGTTGTCGACGACGTGGCGATGGGCGCCTCGACCGAGGAGGCGCGCGCCGCCATCCGCCTGGTGATGCTTGTCAACGACGTGTCGCTGCGGGGTCTCATCCCGGCCGAGCTCGCCAAGGGTTTCGGTTTCTACCAGTCGAAGCCGTCGTCGGCCTTCTCGCCGGTCGCCGTCACGCCGGACGAATTGGGCGACGCATGGGACGGGGGCAAGCTGCATCTGCCACTTCATGTCGATCTCAACGGCAAGCCTTTCGGCCGCGCCGATGCCGGGGTCGACATGACTTTCGATTTCGGCCAGCTGATTGCGCACGCGGCCAAGACGAGGCCGCTTGCCTCAGGCACGATCATCGGTTCGGGCACCGTTTCCAACAAGCTCGACGGCGGCCCCGGAAAGCCGGTCTCCGAAGGTGGCACCGGCTACTCCTGCATCGCCGAGCTGCGCATGATCGAGACGATCGTCGGCGGCGCGCCCAAGACGCATTTCCTGCGCTTTGGCGACATCGTGCGCATCGAGATGAAGGACAAGGCGGGCCATTCGATCTTCGGCGCGATCGAGCAGTCGGTCGGGCCTTACGAAAAGGCTTAAGCTCAACGCGCAAGCGGGATGAAGGAGCAGGGCGTGAACGAGACCGTACTTTTTGACTATTGGCGGTCCTCGGCGAGCTACCGGGTCCGCATAGCACTGAACAGCCTTGGCGAGACCTATCGCTCGGTGCCGGTGGACCTGCTCGCCAAGGCCCATCGCCAGGCCGAGCATCTCGACCGCAATCCGCAGGGGCTGCTGCCCGTGCTCGACATCGATGGCGAGCGGTTGACGCAATCGCTCGCCATCATCGAATATCTGGCGGAAACGCGGGAAAAGGCGGGTTTCCTGCCTGATGATGCGATTGGACGGCAGCGCGTGCGCGCGCTGTCCTATGCCATCGCCATGGATATTCATCCCGTCTGCAATCTCGGCGTCGTGTCCTTCGTGATGGCCAATGCCGAGGATGGCGAGGCCGCGCGCCGCGACTGGATGCGCAAGTTCATCGGCGAGGGGCTGGCAGCCTTCGAGCGCCTGCTCGACCACCCGTCAACCCGCCGCTTCTGCCACGGCGACAGGCCTGGGATGGCCGACTTCTGCCTGGTGCCGCAGGTCTACAATGCCCGCCGCTGGGACGTCGATCTTTCCGCCTGCCCGAAGCTCATCGCCATCGACCAGCGCTGCGCCGAGATCGATGCCTTCGCCCGCGCCCATCCCGATCGCACGCCGCGCTAGGCGCACTGCCCATTTTTCCGAACCGGCGTCGGCATGGTCTGGCCGGTTCCGTCCAGCCGATGTCGCGAATGGATCGACAGCCGGCCGAAGGCCGCGCTAGTTTTCGTGTGACTGGCCGTATAAGGGGGGCCGGAAAAACCTCTGGAGCGAGAGACAGATACCGATGAAAAGCTATGTGCTGACCGTCACCTGCAAGTCCACCCGTGGCATTGTTGCCGCCATTACCGGCTATCTCGCCGAAAAAGGCTGTTACATCACCGACAGTTCGCAGTTCGACGACCTGCAGACCGGCCTGTTCTTCATGCGCCTGACCTTCATCAGCCAGGAAGGCGCAAAGCTGGAGGAACTGAGGGAAGGTTTTGCGCCCGTCGTCAAGCGCTTCGACATGACCTGCGAGATCCGCGACAGCGAAGAGCGCATGAAGGTGTTGCTGATGGTGTCGCGTTTCGGCCATTGCCTCAACGACCTGCTCTACCGCTGGAAGATCGGCGCCCTGCCGATCGATATCGTCGGCGTCATCTCCAACCACTTCGATTACCAGAAGGTGGTCGTCAACCACGACATCCCCTTCCACCACATCAAGGTGACCAAGGAGAACAAGCCGCAGGCCGAAGCGCGCATGCTGGAGATCGTCGAGCAGACGGATGCCGACCTGGTGGTGCTCGCCCGCTACATGCAGGTTCTTTCCGACCAGCTCTGCAAGAAGATGTCCGGCCGGATCATCAACATCCACCACTCCTTCCTGCCGTCGTTCAAGGGTGCCAACCCCTACAAACAGGCCTATGAGCGCGGCGTGAAGCTGATCGGCGCGACGGCGCACTACGTCACCGAGGATCTCGACGAAGGTCCGATCATCGAGCAGGACATCGCCCGCATCACCCATGCCCAGAGCGCCGAGGATTATGTTTCGATCGGCCGCGACGTGGAAAGCCAGGTGCTGGCGCGTGCCGTTCACGCCCATATCCACCATCGCTGCTTCATCAACGGCAACCGCGTGGTCGTCTTCCCGGCGAGCCCCGGCAGCTACGCCTCCGAGCGCATGGGCTGATTGCGGGACTATCGGTGTTGCTTCGCCGTAGTCGCGGCTTATAGTCATTCCCGAATTATGAAGAAGCGGGCAATCTGCCCCTCACCCTAGCCCTCTCCCCGCAGGCGGGGAGAGGGGACTTGGACGGCGCGGCTTGTCCCTTCTCCCCGTGAGCGGGGAGAAGGTCGCGACAGCGGGATGAGGGGCTATACCGCATGCTTCCATATGGGAGGACTGAATGAACAAGCTTGACCCGATCGTCATCGTTTCGGCGGCACGCACACCGATGGGCGCTTTTCAGGGCGGCCTCAAGGATTTGACGGCGCCCGAGATCGGCGCCATTGCCCTGAAGTCGGCGCTGGAGCGCGCCGGCCTCGATGCCGTCGACGAAGTGCTGATGGGCAATGTGCTGCCGGCGGGCGTCGGCCAGAACCCGGCACGCCAGGCGGCACTCGGCGCCGGCCTCGGCATGGAAACGCCCTCGACCACGATTTCGAAGGTCTGCGGCTCGGGCATGAAGGCGCTGATGCTCGGCCACGATACCTTGCTTTCCGGCGGCGCCACGGCGCTTGCGGTCGGCGGCATGGAATCCATGACCAACGCGCCCTACCTGCTGCCCAAGGCGCGCGGCGGTTTTCGTCTCGGTCACGGCGAAGTCAAGGACCACATGTTCCTCGATGGCCTCGAGGATGCCTATTCCGGTCGGCTGATGGGCACCTATGCTGAAGACACCGCCGAGCACTATCAGTTCTCCCGCGCGGATCAGGATGCCTTTGCCCTGCGCTCGCTGGAACGGGCGGTGAAGGCATTGCAGGATGGCTCGTTTGCCGAGGAGACGGTTGCCATCAGCGGCGCTGGCAAGCGGCAGACGGTTACGCTCGATCGCGATGAGCAGCCTGGAAAGGCGGATCCGGCAAAAATCCCGAAACTGAAGCCGGCCTTCCGCGAGAACGGCAGCGTCACGGCCGCCAATTCCTCCTCGATCTCCGACGGTGCGGCGGCGCTGATCCTGATGCGCGCAAGCGAGGCGGAGAAGCGCGGGCTGACGCCGCTCGCGATCGTTGCCGGCCATGCCGGTCATGCCCAGGAGCCCGCCTGGTTCACCACGGCACCGATCGGCGCTATCGAGAAGCTGCTGGCAAAGCTCGATTGGGAGAAGAACAGCGTCGGCCTCTATGAGATCAACGAAGCCTTCGCCGTCGTCGCCATGGCCGCTGTCCGCGACCTCGGCCTTTCCGACGACATCGTCAACATCCACGGCGGCGCCTGCGCGCTCGGCCACCCGATCGGTGCTTCCGGCGCCCGTATCATCGTGACGCTTCTGCACGCGATGCGCGCCAAGGGCGTCAAACGCGGCATCGCCTCGCTCTGCATCGGCGGCGGCGAGGCGACGGCCGTCGGGCTGGAGCTGTTGCAATAGGCCTTCAGCCGATCTGATGCGGTTCGGCACTCGCCGGGTTTGGTGAGTGAGGCTGCCCCTCACCCCAACCCTCTCCCCGCAGGCGGGGAGAGGGGACGCGGCCCACTTGACCTTCAGAGGGTTTCGGCGGCGAGAACAGCGGGAATATCCGGTGCTACAGGGGAGGACGAGCGGGCGCAGCACGGGCCCTTCTCCCCGCATGCGGGGAGAAGGTGGCCGGCAGGCCGGATGAGGGGCTTTTATGACCGAGGCGGCCGAAGGCGTCGCCCCGTAAAGACCGTCCCAACTAGATATGCAGCGCGTGACCCAAGCCCTTGAGGGCTGCTTCCTGGAGCGCTTCCGACTGGGTCGGATGCGCGTGGATCGTGCCGGCGATGTCTTCCAGCCGCGCGCCCATCTCGATCGCAAGACCAAAACTTGCCGAAAGCTCCGACACCCCATGGCCGACGGCCTGGATGCCGAGTACCAGATGGTTGTCGGCGCGGGCGACGACGCGCACGAAGCCGTCCTCCGACAGCGTCGTCATGGCGCGGCCATTCGCCTGGAACGGAAACTGGCCGATCTTGATCTCGATGCCACTCGCGCGGGCTTCCTCCGGCGACAGACCGGCAGTGACGATCTCCGGGTCGGTGAAGCAGACGGCGGGAATGCAGCGTTTGTCCCAGGCGCGTTTGTTGCTGGCGACGATCTCCGCGACCATTTCCCCTTGCGCCATGGCACGGTGCGCCAGCATCGGTTCGCCGGTCACGTCGCCGATGGCGTAGATGCCGCGCATCGAGGTGCGGCACTGGTCGTCGATGCGGATGAACTTGCCGGCGCGGTCGAGATCGATCTCCTCAAGCCCGAAACCGTCGGTGACCGGCCGGCGGCCGACCGTGACCAGAACCTTCTCGGCCGGTACCTCGATCGGCCGGCCATTGTGCTCGGCCAACAGGCTCTTGCCGTCGGCGGAGTGCCCCTTGGCGACCGTCTGGGTGAACACCTCGATGCCGAGTTCGCCAAGGCGCTTGGCGATTGGCTTCGACAGATCGGCGTCATATTGCGGCAGGATGCGCGTCAGCGCCTCGAGCACGGTGACATGGGCGCCGAGCTTGGCAAAGGCGGTGCCGAGCTCCAGCCCGATATAACCGCCGCCGATGACGGCGACGCTGGCGGGAACGCTTTTCAGCGACAGCGCCTCGGTCGATGAAATGATCGAACCGCCGAAGGGCATGTCGGAAAGCTCGACCGGCGCCGAGCCGGTGGCGATGACGATCGCTTCGGCGCGAATGCGCTGCAGGCCGGTCTCGGTCTCGACATCGACCGTCTTGCCGTCGACGAAACGAGCCGTCCCGATGACGGCCTTGACGCCTGCCTTCTTCAGGAGGCCGGTGACGCCGCCGTTCAGCCGGCCGACGATGCCGTCCTTCCAGGCGACGGTGCGGGCGAGATCGATCGTCGGATTGGCAAGCGACAGGCCGAGCGGGCTGCGGCCCGATGCGGCCGCGCGCAGCTTATGGAATTCGTCGGCGGCGTGGATCAGCGCCTTGGAGGGGATGCAGCCGACATTGAGGCAGGTGCCGCCGGCCTTCGCCTTCTCGACGATGACGGTGTCGACGCCGAGCTGGCCGGCGCGGATGGCGCAGATGTAGCCGCCGGGGCCGGCGCCGATGACGAGCAGTTTGCAGGAGATTTCCTTCATGATCGCCTCATGCCTCCACGAAAATCAGCGCCGGCGTTTCGAGCAGGGTCTTCAGCCGCTGCACGAAGGTGGCCGCATCCCAGCCGTCGATGACGCGGTGGTCGAAGCTTGACGACAGATTCATGATCTTGCGCGGCACGAATTGCGCACCGTCCCAGACCGGGCGAACCGCCAGCTTGTTGACGCCGACGATGGCGACCTCGGGGTGGTTGATAACAGGGGTCGAGACGATGCCGCCGAGGGCGCCGAGCGAGGAAATGGTGATGGTCGAGCCGGTGAGTTCGTCGCGCGTTGCGGTGCCGGTGCGGGCTGCTTCCGCCAAACGGTTGAGCTCGACGGCGCAATCCCAGATGCCGCGCGCTTCGGCATGGCGCACGACAGGGACGGTCAGGCCCGCCGGCGTCTGTGTGGCGATGCCGATATGGACGGCGTGGTGACGGCTGATGATGCCGGCGCCGTCGTCGAAGGTGGCGTTGACGCCAGGCAGGTCTGCGATCGCCCGCACCAGCGCGCGCATGAGATAGGGCAGGATCGTCAGCTTCGGCTGATCCGGCTTGCGATCGCGGTTCATGGTCGTGCGCAGGTCTTCAAGTGCTGTCATGTCGACCTCCTCCACATAGGTGATGTGGGGGATGCGCGAGGTCGACAGCGTCATCTTCTCGGCAATACGGCGGCGAAGGCCGGTCACCTTGATCTCGTCAATCGCGGTCTTGCGCACAAGCCCGGCAGGGACTGCGGCCGGTTGCGCGCCGCGGGCAAGAAACTGATCGAGGTCGTCATGGGTGATGCGCCCGGCAGGCCCTGTGCCGGTCACCTGGCGCAGGTCGACGCCGCTTTCCCGGGCGCGCAAGCGCACCGCGGGCGAGGCCAGTGCCTTCTCCAGGCGCTCGGGAGCCACATGCACTCCACTCTTGGCCGGTGCCGCTGCCTTTGCATCGACCTTTGCCGGTTGGCTCGGCGCTACGGCCGGAGCCCCGGCTTTCGGCGCCGGTTTCTCCTCCGCCTTGGCCGCTGGTTTCTCTTCGGCTGCCGGCGTCTCGGCGCCTTCGCCGGCGATTTCGATGCGCACGAGTGGTGCCTTGACCGCGACCGTGTCGCCGATCTCGGCGCCGAGCCAGAGCACCGTTCCGTTGACCGGCGAGGGGATTTCGACCGTCGCCTTATCGGTCATGACGGCTGCCAGGATCATGTCCTCGCGCACGGGGTCGCCGGGTTTGACATGCCATTCGACAAGCTCGGCCTCGGCCACGCCTTCGCCGACATCCGGCATCTTGATTACGAATTCGCCCATGCTCAGGCCTCCATCACTTCGACGAGCGCGCGTCCGACGCGCGCCGGGCCGGGGAAATAGTCCCACTCCTGGGCATGCGGGTAGGGCGTGTCCCAACCGGCAACGCGCACGACGGGGGCTTCGAGGTGATAGAAGCAATGCTCCTGGACGAGGGAGGCGATTTCGCCACCGAAGCCCGACGTCAGCGTCGCCTCATGCACGACGACGCAGCGGCCGGTCTTTTCAATCGACTGAACGATGGCGTCGAGATCGAGCGGCAGCAGGCTGCGCAGGTCGATCACCTCGGCGTCGATGCCGGTTTCTTCGGCCGCGGCCAGTGCCACATGCACCATGGTGCCATAGGCGACGACGGTGACAGCTGAACCCTTGCGGCGCACTTCAGCCTTGCCGATCGGGATCGTGTAGTGGCCCTCCGGCACTTCGCCGAGATCGTGCTTCGACCAGGGAATGACGGGCCGGTCGTGATGGCCGTCGAACGGGCCGTTGTAAAGCCGCTTCGGCTCCAGAAACATCACCGGATCGGGGTCTTCGATCGAGGCGATCAGCAAGCCCTTGGCGTCATAGGGGTTGGAAGGCACGACGACCTTGAGGCCGCAGACATGAGTGAACAGCGCTTCCGGGCTCTGGCTGTGCGTCTGGCCACCGAAGATGCCGCCGCCGGTCGGCATGCGCAACACGATCGGGCAGGTGAAGTCGCCGTTGGAGCGATAGCGGATGCGGGCGGCTTCCTGGGTGATCTGGTCGTAGGCGGGATACATGTAGTCGGCGAACTGGATCTCGACGCAGGGTTTCAGGCCGTAGGCCGCCATGCCGATCGCCGTGCCGACGATGCCGCTTTCGCTGATCGGCGCGTCGAAGCAGCGGGTCTTGCCGTATTTCGCCTGAAGCCCTTGCGTGCAGCGGAAGACGCCGCCGAAATAGCCCACGTCCTCGCCGAAGACGACGACATTGTCGTCGCGCCCCATGGAAACATCCATGGCGCTGCGCACGGCCTCGATCATTGTCATTCTGGCCATATCAGTATCCTGCCTTCTGGCGCTGGCGGCGAATATGCGGCGGCATCTCGGCATAGACGCCTTCGAAGATGTCGCGCACCGACGGCTTGCCGCCGGCATGCAAGGTGCCGTGGCCCTCGGCCTGTTTCTGCGCCTGGATCACAGCGTCGACGATCTCGGCTTCTGCCTGGGTGTGGCGCTCTTCCGACCAGGCGCCACGCAGGATCAGGTGTTTCTTCAGCCTGAGGACCGGGTCGCCGAGCGGCCAGGCTTCCGATTCCGTCTTCGGTCGGTAGGCGCTCGGATCGTCGGAGGTGGAATGGGCGCCGACCCGGTAGGTGACGTATTCGATCAGCGTCGGACCGAGGTTGCGACGGGCGCGCTCGGCCGCCCATTTGGCAACGGCGTAAACGGCGAGATAGTCGTTGCCGTCGACGCGCAGCGCCGGAATGCCGAAGCCGAGGCCGCGGGCGGCAAAGGTACCGGAGCCGCCTCGGGCGATGCCCTGGAAGGTCGAGATCGCCCACTGATTGTTGACGATGTTGAGAATGACCGGCGCCTTGTAGGTGGAGGCGAAGACGAGCGCGGAGTGGAAATCCGATTCCGCCGTCGAACCGTCGCCGATCCAGGCGGCCGCGATCTTGGTGTCGTTCTTGATCGCCGAAGCCATGGCCCAGCCGACGGCCTGGACGTATTGGGTGGCGAGGTTGCCGGAGATGGTGAAGAAGCCATGCTCCTTGGAAGAGTACATGATCGGCAGTTGCCGGCCGCGCAAGGGGTCGCTCTCGTTCGAGAAGATCTGGTTCATCATCTCGACCATCGGGTATTCGTCGGCAATCAGCAGGCCTGCCTGACGGTAGGTCGGGAAGTTCATGTCGCCCTTGTTCAGCGCCTTGCGGAAGGCGCAACTGACCGCCTCTTCGCCCAGATGCTGCATATAGAACGAGGTCTTGCCCTGGCGCTGCGCCATGACCATGCGCGCGTCGAAGGCGCGCAGCATCATCATGTGCCTGAGGCCGGCGAGCAGCTCGTCGTCCGACAACAGGCCGGCCCAGGGGCCGACCGCCTCGCCGTCGCGGTTGAGCACGCGGATGATCGAATAGGCGAGATCGCGGATCGCCTCCGGGGCGACATCGATCTCGGGGCGCGGAACAGATCCAGCCTTCGGGATCTTGACGTTGGAAAAATCCGGTTCGCCACCCGGCCGAACGGCCGGTTCGGGGACATGCAGGCTAAGTCGATCGGGATCGCTCATGCGGTTTCCGGCCTCCCTCCGGAGTGCGCAGCGCGCACCAGTCAGCATCGGGGAAAACGGAATGTCGCCTCACGGCAAAAGTGGGCGCTCTAACCCGCAGGCTCCTCCGCCGCGGATCGTCACGCCTTCCTCCTCAGCCCCGTTCTCCCGACGGGAATGTTCACAGACTGCCACGAGTTCAGGGGCTTATGAAGGCCTTTCGGTGGCTCGGCGTGCTCGCACTCGAAGAAAGACAGATTCCTGCAACGGGCATGGCAGCGGCTGGCGTCGCTGCGATTTCGGATCATCCGCCGCGTAATTTTCTTGCGCGCGCCCTTCCGGTCCGGGTGCTCAAACCGGCGGGGCGATGGTGATCGGCGTGCCATCGGAGAAGCGAGACAGGCGAAAGGGCGTGGGATCGACGATCGGCCTTTGGCCGGTGACGAGGTCGGCGACCAGGTGCCCTGCACCCGGACCGATACCGAAGCCATGGCCGGAAAATCCTGTTGCCACCACCAGCCCGGGCAGGCCTTCGACCGTCGAGATCACCGGAACTGCGTCGGGCGTGACGTCGATCAGACCCGCCCAGACCTGTTGCACCCGAGCGTCGCGAAGGGATGGCAGCGCCTTCCTGGCGTCATCGAATGCGCGCAATGCCGAGTGCTGATCGGGTTGCGGATCCAGCACCCGGTGCCGCTCGAAGGCTCCCGGGCGATCGAGCGGGACAGTGCCGATCTCGAAGAGTTCGCGCCAGCTCTGGGCACTGAGGCCGACCTGGACCGATTCGCCTTCGGCTTTTCTCGCCGGCTGGAAATCGCGGAAGAAGGCGAAACTGTCCGGCACGACCGGGTGCAGGTTGGCGCCGCCATCGGCAATCGTGTAGCCGCCGTCGAGCCGTTTGCGATAGGCGCAGGTGCCGGTTGCGCCCGCGCCTTCGGGGCCACCCGAAACCGCACTGGTCCTGAGCACCGTGTTGCGCACTTTCAGTTGCGGCAGCCGGATGCCGAGCCCCTTGAGGAACAACCGCGACCAGGCGCCACCGGCGACGACCACGGTCGACGTCTCGATCCGGCCCCTCTCGGTTACCACGGCGCTGATGCGCCCGGCTTTCTTCTCGATGCCGCGCACGGCACAGCCGGATAGAATGCGGGCACCTGCGCGCCTGGCACCGGCGACGATGGCCGGTACCGCCTTTTGCGGTTCGGCCCTGCCGTCGCTCGGCGTGTGCAACGCGCCCCTGTAGCGGATGCTGGCGCCTGCCATCAGCGCCCCGGTTTCGTCGGGTCCGATCTGTCGGCTGTCGACACCATAGGGTCTTGCCATGGCCAGCCAAGCATCCCGGTTGGCGATATCGTTGTCGTTTTCCGAAATGTAGAGGATGCCGCTGCGGCGAAAGCCGGTCTCGCCCGCGACACGGGCATCGAGCGTGTCCCAGATCTTCAGCGCCTCGATTGCCAGTGGGATCTCGCGCTCGTCACGCCCCATGACGCGTACCCAGCCCCAGTTCCGGCTCGACTGCTCCGCGCCCGGAATGCCCTTCTCGCAGAGCACGACGTCAATGCCGCGCTCTGCGAGAAACAGCGCAGTGCTGACACCGATGATCCCGCCGCCGACGATGACGACATCGGCTTTAACAGGCTGGATCTGATCGGTTTCGACGGCATCGAGAAGGGGACCGGGCATTGGGGATAAGCTTTCAGGCTGATTTTTGCGGACGTGCCATCGGTACATGCCGGCGCTGCCAGATCAAGGCACGGATTCTAGCTTTTCTGCACCCTTGCTGCTTTGCCCGCCTCGCTCGATGTGAAATCGGCCCGGCAAGGCTGTGGACGTACTTTCGATTTGGCGCACAAGCTTCTATGTTTCGCGCATGAACGACCGCCCCGACGACCTTCGCCCTGTTCTGCGCATCGATTTCCCACCCGAGGATCGGCTTGGGCGCGGCAAGATCATGCTTCTGGAACACATCCGCGAGACCGGGTCGATTTCGGCTGCCGGCCGGGCCATGGACATGTCCTATCGCCGGGCCTGGCTGTTGGTCGACGCGCTGAACCGGATGTTTCGGGAACCGTCGGTCGAAAGCCAGCGTGGCGGCAAGCAGGGCGGCGGTGCGATGCTGACGCCTTTCGGCGAAACGCTGATCCGCCGCTATCGCGAGATGGAGGCGAAGGCGAAGGCGGCCATCGCCGACGATCTTGCCTGGCTGGAAGCGGTCCGCGATCCGTACCAGGCGAATGCGCCAGTCAGTGATCGATCGCCACGGACTTGATGATCGCGTGAACCGGCTTTCCCTGAGATAACTGAAGGGCGTCGCGCGAAAAGGTGGTGATGCGGGCGGCGATCGTCGCGCCGCCGCAATCCACCCGCACCTCGACGCTGCCATCTTCGCCCGCTGTCAGGTTGACGATCGTTCCCTCCAGCACGTTGAGAGCGCTGATACCTTCCGGGCGAACCGTCGCCAGCATGACGTCGCGTGCAGCAATATGCAGGCGCAAGGCGTGCCCCTGCGGCGCCTCGATCTTCGGTACCCGGATCAGCCGTTCGCCGACGCGGACCGTCGTCAGGTCATGGGTGGCGTCGTGTGTCTCTACCACGCCTTCGAGCAACACACCGGCTTCGCGCCGACCGGTTGCCAGTGCCGCCGCCGGCGTGCTCAAGACCTCGGCCGCGGCGCCAGATGCCTTTACCCGGCCGTCCTCAAGCACGACAACCCTTTGCGCCAGACGTGCGACCTCGCTCACGGAATGGCTGACATAGACGATCGGGATACCCGCATCGTCACGCAACCGTTCGAGATAGGGCAGGATCTCGGCCTTGCGCGCGTCGTCGAGTGCGGCGAGCGGCTCGTCCATCAAGAGCAGGCGCGGGGCGGCAAGCAGGGCACGGCCGATGGCGACACGTTGCCGCTCGCCGCCCGATAGCGCCGATGGATTGCGCTCGAGCAGATGGCCGATGCCGAGCATCTCGACGACGCGTTCCATGTCGGCGGCCTTTCCTGACCTGCCGGCAAACCAGCGGCCATAGGCAAGATTGCTGCTGACGCTCAAATGCGGGAAAAGACGAGCTTCCTGGAAGACATAACCGAAGCGGCGGCGATGGACAGGCGTGAAGATCCGGCGTTGGCTGTCGGCGATGATGTCGCCATCGAGCACCACGCGGCCGCCGTCCGGTCTCATCAGACCGGCGATGATGTTGATCAGCGAGGTTTTGCCCGAGCCCGAGCGGCCGAACAGCGCGGTGATGCCGCCGTTCGAAGTGAAGGCGGCGTCGATGGAAAAGCCTCCGAGCCGATGGTGGGCTTCGACGACGAGGCTCATGCTGCAACCGTCCGCTTGGCGGCAAGCGAGGCAAGGAATTCCGACAGCATCAGTGCTGCCATGGAAATGACGATCGAAATGATCGTCAGGCGCATGGCGCCGGCATCGCCGCCTGGCACCTGGGTAAAGGTGTAGATCGCAGACGACAGCGTCTGTGTCTCGCCGGGAATGTTGGAGACGAAGGTGATGGTCGCACCGAACTCGCCCATCGCCTTGGCGAAAGCGAGGATCATGCCGGCGATGATGCCAGGCAGGATCAGGGGAAGGGTGATGGTGAAGAACACCCAGATCGGCCCGGCGCCGAGCGTGGTTGCGGCATCCTCGAGCTTGCGATCGACAACCTCGATCGACAGCCGGATGCTGCGCACCATCAGGGGGAAGGCCATGACGGCGGAGGCGAGGGCAGCACCTGTCCAGCGGAAGGAAAAGACCAGGCCGAAATTGTCGGCGAGGAAGGCGCCGATCGGCCCTCGACGCCCGAACAACAACAGCAGCAGAAAGCCCGTAACGACGGGCGGCAGGATCAGGGGCATGTGAATGATGCCGTTCAGCACGGTCTTGCCCCAGAAGCGTCCGCGCGCGAGCAGCATGGCGACCCCAAGCGCAAAGGGCAGGCTGCAGACCATCGCCACCGTGGCCACGCGCAGGCTCAGCTGGATCGCCGTCCATTCCGCGTCGCTCAACTCCAGCCAATCCAAAGTCGTCCCACTCCCGGTCGAATTGTCCCGCGCCGCGTGTCGTCCGGATGGCGCGGGAGAACGATAGATGCTTCGCCCGTCTCTGGACAGGCGGCCGCTGTTATTTCAGGATGATGAAACCCTGCTTTTCGAAGAGCGGTGCTGCCTTGTCGGACTTGATGAAGTCGACATAGGCGGCAGCATCGGCGCTCTTGCTGTCCGCGGTGATTGCGATCGGATAGATGATCGGCGGATGGCTGTCCTCGGGGAAGGTTCCGACGACCTTGACGCCCGGATCGGCTGCAGCGTCGGTCTGGTAGACGATGCCGTAGGGCGCTTCGCCGCGCGAAACGAGCAGCAGCGCGGCACGCACGCTTTCGACGCCTGCAATCTTCTGTTCGACGCTCGACCAGACGCCGAGCTTTTCAAGGGCTGCCTTGCCGTATTTGCCGGCCGGCACGGAATCGACGGCGCCCATCGCCAGGCGGCCGTCGCCGACAAGTGCCGCGAGATCGAAGCCCTGCTTGATCTCGACCGGCTGCGCGTCTGCCTTGCCCGAGACGAGAACGATGCGGTTGCCGAGCAGGTCCGAGCGGGTGTCGTCCTTGATCAGTTTCTTCTCCGCCAGGTAGTCCATCCAGGCGAGGTCGGCGGAGATGAAGACGTCGGCCGGAGCGCCCTGTTCCACCTGCTTGGCGAGCGCGGAGCTGGCCGCATAGGAAACGGTGGTTTCCTTGCCGCTTTCCTTCTGCCACTCGGCGTTGATCGCATCGAGCGCGTTCTTCAGGCTCGCGGCGGCAAACACCGTTACCTTGTCCTCGGCCATGGCGGCGCTCGGCGCGAAGGTCGCGCCGGCCCAGGCGACGCCAAGGGCGAGCACCAGCCCCTTCAGCCATTGTCTGCGTTGTTTCATCATTCTTGCCTCCACCAAGTTCGTGATATTTCTTAGGATATAACGATATCTCCTCCTGATTAGCGTTGTATCCATTGAAATACAATGCTGTTGGAAAGCGCTAGTAAAAGCCGTGAAGCAAGCGGCTGGCCGCGCGGTTAGCGCTTGCGGCTGCGGGCTATCGCTCTAAATTCCGGGGCGGCAAGCGGATGAAACGGACCGGAGGCGTGATGGAAACGGCAGTAAAGCTCGAAGAGACGTGGAAGGCGGCATTGGAGCCGGAATTTTCCAGCCCGTATATGGGCGAACTCAAGCAGTTCCTGCTCAGTGCCCGCAACGAAGGACGGCAGATCTTTCCGCGAGGGCCCGAGTATTTTCGGGCGCTCGACCTGACGCCGCTCGACAAGGTGCGCGTCGTCATCCTCGGACAGGATCCCTATCACGGCGACGGCCAGGCGCACGGGCTCTGCTTCAGCGTGCGTCCGGGTGTGCGGACGCCGCCCTCGCTCGTCAATATCTACAAGGAGCTGAACACCGACCTCGGCATTGCGCCGGCCCGTCACGGCTTTCTCGAAAGCTGGGCGAAGCAGGGCGTGCTGCTGCTCAACAGCGTGCTGACGGTCGAGCGCGGGCTGGCGGCGTCACATCAGGGGCGGGGCTGGGAGCGCTTCACCGATGCGATCATCCGCGCCGTCAACGAGGCCGATCATCCGGTGGTGTTTCTGCTGTGGGGCTCCTACGCGCAGAAGAAGGCGGCCTTCGTCGACCGCTCGCGCCATCTCGTGCTGCGGGCGCCGCATCCCTCGCCGCTCTCGGCGCATTCCGGCTTTCTCGGCTGCCGGCATTTTTCCCAGGCGAACGCCTTCCTCGCCTCGAAAGGCTTCGCGCCGATCGACTGGCAGCTGCCGGAAAATCCGGAGGCGTCTTGAGCGTCTCGGCAAGCAATGGCGCTGGCGGCTGCGTCGCTGTCGCCGGCGGGTCTTGCGTCTTAATCGGCGATCCGCCAAAGACACGACAGCGTCGCGCAGCTGTTCAGGCGCGCAAAGGTCGCTGTAACACTTTGATCTACCGGCAAGGGCGCGCGCATGCGGAAACTTTTGATCATCGGCATCGGCTCCGGCAATCCCGAGCATATGACCGTACAGGCGATCAACGCGCTCAATCGCGCCGACGTGCTGTTCATCCCGACCAAGGGCGAGAAGAAGGCCGAGCTTGCGGAGGTGCGCCGCGAAATCTGCGCACGCTACGTCACGCGCGCCGACAGCCGTACCGTTGAGTTCGCCGTGCCTGTCCGCCGCACGGAGGGCGTCAGCTATGACGGCAGCGTTGACGACTGGCACGGCCGCATCGCCGAAATCTACGAGCGCCTGATCGATGGCGAACTGACCGAAGACGGAATCGGCGCCTTTCTCGTCTGGGGCGATCCGATGCTCTACGACAGCACCATCCGCATCGTCGAGCGGGTGATGGCGCGCGGCAAGGTCGCGTTCGACTATGACGTTCTTCCGGGGATCACCAGCCTGCAGGCGCTCTGCGCCAGCCATCGTATTCCGCTGAACCTCGTCGGCAAGCCGGTCGAGATCACCACCGGTCGCCGGCTTGCGGAAAGTTTTCCCGAGCGCAGCCAGACCTCTGTCGTCATGCTCGACGGCGAGCAGGCATTCCAGCGGATCGACGATACCGATGCCGAGATCTACTGGGGCGCCTATCTCGGAACGGCTGACGAAATCGTCATCTCCGGCCGCCTTGCCGACGTCAAGGACGAGATCCTGGCAACGCGTGCTCGGGAACGGGAGCGCATGGGGTGGATCATGGATATCTACCTCCTACGCAAGGGTGCCGATTTCGAGGAATAGGCGCCGTTGCGCTTGCTTTCGCCAGGCTTTTTCCCGTCGTCTTTGATCTCTCTCAACGTCGGTGGCTGTGCTATAGCGTCTGGTGAAAAAGGCCCCGCTTTGAGGGCGAGCGCCAGAAGCGACCGAGACAAGCCTATGACCAGTTGCGCCATGCCGACACCGGAAACAACTGATGCCGCCGCGTCGATGCGTCGGGGTGCCTGCCCGTCGCTTTCCGCGCCGATGCCGACCGGCGATGGCCTTCTGGTGCGTCTGCGGCCACTCGACGGCAGCCTGACGCTGTTACAGTTCTCGGCCGTTGCGGAGGCCGCCCGGCGTTTCGGCAACGGCGTCCTGGAAATTACCGCGCGCGGCAACCTGCAGGTCCGCGGGCTGACGGCATCGACAGTTCCGGGGCTTGCCGAGGCGATCGGCGAAGCGGCAATCGTGGTGCCAGATGGTGTCGCGATCGAGACGCCGCCGCTTGCCGGCATCGACCCAGAAGAAATCACCGACCCTCGGGTCCTCGCGGTTGCGCTACGCGAGGAGATCGCCGCACAGGGTGCTGCTTTACGGCTGGCGCCGAAGCTAACCATCGTCATCGATGGCGGCGGTCGGTTCCACCCTGGCGAAATGATTGCCGATCTTCGCCTGCAGGCTGTCCGGCGCGGCGACGAGGTCTGGTGGTGCCTGTCGCTTGCCGGGACGGCGGCGACGGCGAAGCCCATTTGTGCGCTTCGAACCGCGGCGGTCGTGCCGGTCGTTATCCGGATTCTGGAAGCGTTGACCAACACCGGGCCGGCCGCGCGCGGCCGGGATCTCGACATCGATGCAGTGCAAGCGCTCTGTCCGCCGGCTGCCGTGGGTATCGATATCCCTGCAGCTTTTGCCCCGCCGTCTCCGGTTGTCGGCATCCATGATCTCGGTTCGGCTAGCACCGTCCTTGGCCTCGGGCTCGCCTTTGCCCAGATCGATGCCGTCAGCCTCATCGCCTTTCTCCAGCAGGCAAGCGCGCTTGGGGCGCGAGAAATTCGCCTGACGCCCGGTCACGGTTTCTTCGTGCTGGGCCCTGAACGGGAAGCGGCCGCAATGGTCCAGCGTCTGGCCGTAGCGCAGGGCTTTCGCATCGCAGCGGACGACCCGCGAAACCACATCGCCACCTGCGCCGGCAGCACCGGCTGCGCTTCCGCATGGATGGACACGAAGGCGATGGCGCGGCTATGGGTGGAGACGGTGCCGGATCTGCTCGACGGCTCGCTGACGGTGCATCTCTCCGGTTGCGTCAAGGGCTGCGCCCGCCCCAGGGCGTCGGCATTGACGCTGGTGGGTGCGCCATCAGGATATGCGCTTGTCGTAAATGGGGCGGCCAAGGATGGCGCGAATGCCTACACCGATGAAAATGGAATGAAATCCGCGCTGGAACGGCTGGCCGGCCTGGTGCGGGAAAACAAAGACGCTGGCGAATCGGCGCGGTCCTGTCTTACACGGCTGGGTGCCGCGCGCGTCTCGGCTGCGTTCGAACAGGGATAGAAATGCCTGAGTATGATTACATCCGGGATGGCAACGCCATCTATGAGCGTTCCTTCGCCATCATTCGGGCAGAAGCCGACCTTTCCGCCTTCTCCGAGGAAGAAGCCGATCTCGCGGTGCGCATGGTGCATGCCTGCGGCCTCGTCGAGGCGTCGAAGCAGTTCGTGTTCTCTCCCGATTTCGTCACCGCTGCGCGTGGCGCCCTGAAGAACGGCGCACCGATCCTGTGCGACGCCGAGATGGTGGCGCGGGGCGTCACGCGCGCGCGCCTGCCGGCCGGCAATGAGGTGATCTGCACGCTTCGCGATCCGCGCACGGCGGAACTGGCGGCCGAAATCGGCAATACGCGGTCGGCAGCGGCGCTGAAGCTCTGGGGCGAGCATATGGCCGGCTCCGTCGTTGCGATCGGCAATGCGCCGACAGCGCTTTTCTATCTGCTCGAAATGCTGCGCGATGGCGCACCGAAGCCGGCAGCGATCATCGGCATGCCGGTCGGCTTCGTCGGCGCGGCGGAATCGAAGGATGCTCTGGCCGAGAACTCCTATGGCGTGCCCTTCGCCATCGTGCGCGGCCGCCTCGGCGGCAGCGCCATGACGGCCGCCGCGCTCAATTCGCTCGCGAGGCCGGGCCTGTGAGCGGGGCGGCCAAGGGCCGGTTGATCGGCGTCGGCACAGGCCCCGGCGATCCGGAGCTGCTGACGGTCAAGGCCGTCAGGGCCTTGGGCGAGGCGGATGTGCTTGCCTATTTTGCCAAGGCGGGCCGCAGCGGCAATGGCCGCGCCGTCGTCGAGGGGCTGTTGAAGCCGGGTCTCGTCGAGCTGCCGCTCTACTATCCCGTCACCACCGAGATCGACAAGGACGACGGCGCCTACAAGAGCCAGATCACCGACTTCTATAACGCGTCCGCCGATGCGGTCGCCAGCCATCTCGAAGCCGGGCGAACCGTCGCGGTGCTGAGCGAGGGCGATCCGCTGTTCTACGGCTCCTATATGCACCTGCATGTGCGGCTTGCCGGGCGGTTCCCGGTTGAAGTCATCCCCGGCATCACCGCCATGTCTGGCTGCTGGTCGCTCGCAGGCCTGCCGCTGGTCCAGGGCGATGATGTCCTGTCGGTGCTGCCGGGCACCATGGCGGAAGGTGAGCTTGGTCGACGCCTTGCCGATACCGAGGCCGCTGTGATCATGAAGGTCGGGCGCAACCTGCCGAAGATCCGCCGGGCGCTTGCCGCCTCCGGCCGGCTCGACCAGGCCGTCTATGTGGAGCGCGGCACGATGAGGAACGCGGCGATGACAGCACTTGCGGAAAAGCCCGATGACGAGGCGCCTTACTTCTCGCTCGTGCTCGTTCCCGGATGGAAGGACAGGCCATGAGCGGCACGCTCTATGTCGTCGGTACCGGCCCCGGCAATGCCGCGCAGATGACGCCGGAGACCGCTGAGGCGGTCTCGCAGGCGCAGGAATTCTTCGGCTACATTCCTTATCTCGATCGCCTGAACCTCAGGCCTGACCAGATCCGCATCGCTTCGGACAATCGCGAGGAACTTGACCGCGCGCAGGCGGCGCTGACGCGCGCTGCAGCCGGTGCCAAGGTCTGCATGGTCTCCGGCGGCGACCCCGGTGTCTTCGCCATGGCGGCTGCCGTCTGCGAGGCGATCGACAAGGGACCGGCGGAATGGAAAGCGGTCGATCTCGTCGTGACGCCTGGCGTGACCGCGATGTTGGCTGTTGCCGCGCGTATCGGCGCGCCGCTTGGCCACGATTTCTGCGCGATCTCGCTGTCCGACAACCTGAAGCCCTGGGACGTCATCACCAAGCGGCTGAAGCTGGTGGCGGAAGCCGGGTTGGTGATCGCGCTCTACAATCCGATCAGCAAGGCACGACCCTGGCAGCTTGGCGAGGCATTCGAGATCCTGCGGGGGGTGCTGCCGGCATCGGTGCCCGTGATCTTCGGCCGCGCCGCTGGCCGGCCGGACGAGCGCATCGCCGTCATGCCGCTCGGCGAGGCCGATGCCAACCGCGCCGACATGGCGACCTGCGTCATCATCGGCTCGCCGGAGACGCGTATCGTTGCGCGCGAAGGCCAGCCGGATCTGGTCTATACGCCGCGCTTCTACGCGGGAGACAGCCATTGATCGATGTGTTCGAGCGCGGCATCGCAGTCTCCGACCGATGGCACGTCGGCGGGCTTGCGGCGCTCGACCATGATCACCGCGATCCCCAGCTTGCGGGCAGCTGCGATCTTTCCATAGGTGGCGCTGCCGCCGCTGTTCTTGGCGACGATGACGTCGATGCGATGGGACCTCAGCAGCTCGATCTCGTCCGTTTCGGCAAACGGGCCGGTGGCAAGAATCGCCGTCGCATCCGGCAGCTTGAGGGGCGGCGTCACCGGGTCAACGCTGCGGATGACGTAGCTGTGCTGCTGTGCTGCCTCGAAATGAAAGGCTTCCTGCCGGCCGATGGCGAGAAAGACGCGGCGCGGGACGTCGCCAAGTGCGATGACGGCTTCCGCGACGCTGCCGACGCCAGTCCAGTTGTCGCCGGCTTCCGTCTGCCACTGCGGGCGGCGCAGGGCAAGCAGGCGCACTTGCGCAGCCTTTGCCGCCGTGGCGGCGTTATGGGAAATCCGGGCGGCGAAGGGATGCGTCGCGTCGACGACCAGCGTGACCTGTTCGTCGCTGAGGAAGGCCGCAAGCCCTTCGGCGCCGCCGAAACCGCCGATGCGGGTCTTGACCGGTTGCGGGCGCGGATCGGCCGTGCGGCCGGCAAGCGAGATCGCGGTTTCGTAACGGGTGTCGTCGGCGAGGCGAGACGCCAGCTCCCGCGCCTCGGTCGTCCCGCCGAGAATCAATATGCGAGGTTTTTCCATGGCTGAGGTATCGAACAGCGATCCGGCCATCGTCTCCCCCTGGTTGACCATCATCGGCATAGGCGAGGATGGTGTAGCCGGTCTCGGCGACGAGGCCAAGCGGCTGATTGCCGCCGCGCCCATCGTCTACGGCGGTGCCCGCCACATGGAGCTGACGCACTCGCTGATAAAGGGCGAGGGCCGCGTCTGGCAGAGCCCGTTCGGCCGCTCTGTCGAGGAGATCGTCGCACGTCGCGGCAGCCCGGTCGTCGTGCTCGCCTCGGGCGATCCCTTCTTCTTCGGCGTCGGCGCCACGCTTGCGCGCCGTGTTGTGGCGACTGAAATCCGCACGCTTCCGGCTCCCTCCTCCTTCAGCCTTGCCGCCTCGCGTCTCGGCTGGGCGCTGCAGGAGGCAACGCTCGTGTCGCTGCACGGCCGGCCGATAGACCTGGTGCGGCCACACCTGCAGCCGGGCAACCGGGTGCTTGCGCTGACCTCGGATGGAGCGGGGCCGAAGGCGCTCGCCGAGCTGCTCGCGGCAAGTGGTTTCGGTCAGTCGCGACTTACGGTTCTGGAGGCGCTGGGCGGTGCCGGCGAACGCGTGACCACGCAGATTGCCTCGCGTTTCATGCTCGGTCTGGTCCATCCGCTGAACGTCTGCGCCATCGAAGTGGCCGCCGATCAGGGCGGGCGGGTGCTACCGCTTTCCGCCGGGCGCGATGATACGCTGTTCGAACATGACGGCCAGATCACCAAGCGGGAGGTGCGGGCACTGACCCTGTCGGCGCTGGCGCCACGCAAGGGTGAGCTGCTCTGGGATATCGGTGCCGGCTCGGGCTCGATCGGCATCGAATGGATGCTGGCCGATCCGGCCATGCGGGCGATCGCCATCGAGGCCTCGCCGGAGCGGGCGGCCCGTGTCGGCCGCAATGCCGAGGCGTTCGGCGTACCCGGTCTTACCGTCGTCGAGGGCAGGGCGCCGGCGGCGCTTTCGGGCTTGGCGCGTCCCGATGCGATCTTCATCGGTGGCGGCGGCAGCGAGCCTGGCGTCATGGACGCGGCCATCGCTGCGCTCGACAGCGGCGGCCGGCTCGTTGCCAACGCCGTGACGACCGAGATGGAAGCGGTGCTGCTCAATCGGCATGCGCGGCTCGGTGGCTCGCTGATCCGCATCGACATCGCCCGGGCGTCGCCGGTCGGCGGCATGACGGGCTGGCGGCCGGCGATGCCGGTCACGCAATGGTCCTGGGCCAAGACCTGATGCATGTCGCCCGAAAGTGCGCAGCGGTTTCGGGACAACGACATTCGTGAGAACAATGGCCTAAAGCACATCGCATGAACCCGTTCATACGCGATGTGCTTTAGGGCAATTCCAGCGAAAGGGCGGAGTGTTTTGCGTTCGGAATTGCTTGAAAATAATGAGATAGAGCGTTCGGGAAACGCTACAAAAAGTTCGGAGAGACATATGACGGTACACTTTATCGGCGCCGGTCCGGGGGCTGTGGACCTGATCACGGTTCGCGGTCGCGACCTGATCGGACGCTGCCCGGTCTGCCTCTATGCCGGCTCGATCGTCTCGCCGGAATTGCTGCAATATTGCCCGCCCGGCGCACGCATTGTCGATACGGCACCGATGTCGCTCGACGAGATCGAGGCAGAGTATGTGCGCGCCGCGGAAGCGGGCGAGGACGTCGCCCGGCTGCATTCCGGCGATCTCTCGGTCTGGAGTGCCGTTGCCGAGCAGATCCGCCGGCTGGAGAAACACGGCATCGGCTACACGATGACGCCCGGGGTGCCGGCCTTTGCTGCGGCGGCTGCAACGCTCGGCCGCGAGCTGACCATTCCGGCCGTCGCCCAGAGCCTGGTGTTGACGCGGGTTTCCGGTAGGGCCTCGCCGATGCCCAACACCGAGACGCTGGCGGGCTTCGGCGCCACCGGTGCGACGCTTGCCATCCATCTCGCCATCCATGCGCTCGACCAGGTCGTCGAGGAGCTGACGCCGCTCTATGGCGCCGAATGCCCGGTGGCGATCGTCGTCAAGGCGTCGTGGCCGGATGAACGGGTGGTGCGTGGCACACTAGGCACGATCGCGACCAAGGCGGCCGAGGAACCGATCGAGCGTACCGCGCTGATCTTCGTCGGTCCGGGCCTGGAGGCCTCCGACTTCCGCGAAAGCTCGCTCTACGATCCCGCCTATCAGCGGCGGTTCAGGGGGCGCGAATAAATCTATTCGTCAGCCGGTTCGGGAAGTGGCTTCTGCTTCAGCGGGACGCCGCGGCGTTCCTCGACGCGGTCGCGATAGAGCGCGGCCTGGCCGAGCAGCATCAGTGTCACCGGCGTCGTCATGATGACGAAGACGATGATCAACACCTCGTGGAACACCCAGCGGCTCTGCAGCACGGCAAAGCAGACGATCGAGGCGGTGCAGATGAGGATGACGCCGCCGCTGGTGGCAAGCGTCGGCGCATGCAGGCGCGTATAGAAATCCGGCAGCCTGAGCAGCCCGAGCGAGCCGATCAGCGCGATCGCCGAGCCGAGAAGGACGAGGCCGCAGACGACAATGGCGGCCCAGGTCGGAAGGTCGGTCAGGTGGCTCATTCGATCACCTCCCCGCGCATCAGGAACTTGCCGAACGCGATCGACGAGACGAAGCCGATCAGCGCCACGATCAGCGCCGATTCGAAATAGATGCTGTTGGCGGTGCGGATGCCGAAGGACAACAGCATCAGCATCGCGTTGATGTAGAGGGTATCGAGGCCGAGAATACGATCCTGCGCCCGTGGCCCCTTGACCATGCGGTAGAGGGCAAAGGCCATGGCAAGCCCCAGCATGATCTGGGCTGCGAGGATCGACCAGATGATTGCCAGCTCCGTCATCCGAACATCTCCTTCAAACCTGCTTCGTAGCGCTTCACCGTCTGCAGCCAGACGTCCTCGTTTTCCATGTCGAGAACGTGGAACAGCAGCGACTTTCTGCGGCGATCGTATTCGAGCCATGCGGTGCCCGGCGTCGCCGTCATGATGCAGGCCAGCAGGGCGAGCGCGTTCTCGTCCTCGAGATCGAGGTCAACCGTCAGGAAGCCCGAGTTCGGCGCCCGCCTGCCGACGCGCAGGATGACAAGCATGACGGCGATGTTGGAGCGGACGACATCCAGAATAACGCTGGCGCTAAAGCGCAGCGTGCGCAGGATTCGGCGTGGATGCGAGCGGGTCGGATTGAGCTTGAGCGTCACCCAGCCGAGCGCCACGCTCAATATCGTGCCCATGACGATGGTGCCGGTGGCAACCGATTGGTTGAGGAGCAGCCAGATGAGCAGCAGGCCGACGGACAGGAGCGGGTAGGGGAACCAGGTGCGCATCGGCTACTGCCCTCCCACACGCGGCGCCCTGAGGACGCGCTGGGTATAGATCGACGGATCGAGCAGGGAATCCGCCGTCGCCTGCATGTAGCGCATCGTCGGGCCGGCCTGCAGGCTCAGGAAGATGCAGGCGCCGAGCAGCACCACGACAGGGGCAATCTCGATGACGAAGACGCGCGGCTCGGTATTTTCGATCGAGGCCCAGAAGGTGCGGATGCCGACGCGGTTCATGGCGATCATGGCGGAGAGGCCGGACAGGATCAGCAATGTGACATAGGTCCAGTCGGCAGCCGAAATTGCCGACACGGCCTCGGGGTCGGCGAGGCCGAACAGACCGCTCAGGATCGCGAACTTGGCGACGAAGCCCGAAAGTGGCGGCAGGCCGGCAAGCAACAATGCGCAGAGGCAGAAGCAGAGGCCGAGCACAGCCATTGTGCCGGGAATAGCGGCGCCGGCTTCGTCCACTTCCTCGTCCTCGTCGGCATCGCCATAGGCTTCCATCGTTACCGCCAGAACGTCGGCGCCGGCGTCGCGGCCGCGCTCCACCAATTCGATCAGCAGGAAGAACGCCGAGATCGTCAGCGTCGAGCTGACGAGATAAAACAGCGCGCCGGCAATCATGCTGGAATGCCCGAGGCCGATTGCTGCCATCAGCGTGCCTGAGGATACCAGCACCGAATAGGCGGCAAGCCGGGCCATCGCCTGCGAGGCGAGCACGCCGATCGCGCCGAAGGCGATCGTCAACATGCCGCCGACGACCAGCAGCGTCTGGCCGAAGCCGGCGGAGACCCCGGCATTGGCGCCGAAGACAAGCAGCGACAGGCGCAGGATGACGTAGATGCCGACCTTGGTCAGCACAGCAAAGACGGCCGCAACCGGCGGCGTCGCCGCCGAATAGGCGGTCGGCAGCCAGAAGCTCAAAGGCCACATGCCGGCCTTGACCAGGAAGGCGACGCCGAGGACGCCGGCGCCGACTTCGACCATCTGGCGGTTCTCCGGCGAAATGCTGGCGAGCTCGACGGCAAGGTCGGCCATGTTGAGCGTGCCGGTGGCGCCATAGATCAGGCTGACGCCGATCAGGAACAGCGACGAGGCGGCAAGATTGATTGCGACATAATGCAGGCCGGCCTTGACGCGCAGCGGACCGGAGCCGTGCAGCAGCAGGCCGTAGGATGCCGCCAGCATGATCTCGAAGAAGACGAAGAGATTGAAAAGATCTCCCGTCAGGAACGCGCCGTTTAGACCGGCGATCAGCAGCTGGAACAGCGAATGGAAATGATGGCCGGCGGTGTGCCAGCGGGCGATCGAATAGACCTGGGCGGCCAGCGCCAGGCCGCTCGTCAGGCAGAGCATCAGCGCCGAGAGCCGGTCGAGCACCAGCACAATGCCGAAGGGCGCCGGCCAGTTGCCGAGCTGGTAGACGCTGGTGCCGGCAAGGAAGCCTTCCGTCGAGGCGCTAGCGCGCATCAGCACCATGGAGAGCACGAAGAGGGCGAGCGTCGAGACGAAGCCCATCACGCCCTTGGCCATGCGGTTGCGCTCGTCGATCGGGATCATCGCCGCGCCGACCATCAGCGGCAGCAGGATCGGCAGGATCATCAGGTGGTGCAGCCAATCAGTCACTGCGCTGCTCCCTTCCGTCGACATGGTCGGTGCCGGTGAAGCCGCGCGAGGCGAGCAGCACGACAAGGAAGAGCGCCGTCATGGCAAAGCCGATGACGATCGCGGTCAGCACCAGCGCCTGAGGCACCGGATCGGTGTAGCGCGAGAGATCGCCGACGCCGCCGGGATCGAGGATGGGGGGCGCGTTCACGCGCAGCCGCCCCATGCTGAAGATGAAGAGATTGACGGCATAGGAGAGCAGCGACAGGCCGATGATCACCTGATAGGTGCGCGGCCTGAGCAGGAGATAGACGCCCGAGGCGGTGAGAACGCCGATGGCGGCAGACAGGATGATCTCCATTACTTCGCCTCCTTTCCGGCGCGAAGGACACGGGCATGGGCACGCGGTGCGCGGATCGACTGATGCGCCAGCGCGATCAGGATGAGGACGGTTGCCCCGACTACCAGCGAGAAGACACCAAGATCAAAGAAGATCGCGCTTGCCAGTGGGAATTTCCCGACGATCGGCAGGGTGACATATTGCGCGTGCGAGGTCAGGAACGGATAGCCGAACAGCCATGAACCGATGCCGGTTGCCGCCGCAACGATGATGCCGATGCCCATCCAGCGCAGCGGGTGGATGCGCAGCCGCTCCTCGACCCAGCGGGTGCCGCCCGACATGTACTGCAGGATGAAGCCGATCGACATGGCGATGCCGGCCGCAAAACCGCCGCCCGGCAAATCGTGGCCGCGCAGGAAGAGATAGGCGGCCAGCATGCCGCTGACCGGGAACATCCAGCGCATGATCACCGATGGCACGAACAGATATTCGGCGACGCTGTCGCCCTTGGCGCGATCGGGGTGGTCGTCGTCGAAGGCATTCTGCACCTGCTGCTGTTCCGGTGCCTCGAGGCTATCGGCCTGTGGACGGAAGCGGAGCAGGAGCGCGAACACGGTCAGTGCGACGATCGCCAGCACCGCGATTTCGCCGAGGGTATCGAAGCCGCGGAAGTCGACGAGGATGACGTTGACGACATTGGTGCCGCCGCCTTCCTTGTAGGCGCGCTCGAGGAAGTAGCTGGCGATGGTCTCGGGCATCGGACGGGTCATCACCGTATAGGCGATCAGCGCCACGCCGCCGCCCGCCACGATGGCGAGCAGAAAGTCGCGCAGGCGCCGCAGACGAACGCGCAGCGACAGCAGTTCTAATTCCTGCGTGTCCTCGATGCGCTTGGGCAGCCAGCGCAGGCCGAGCAGGATCAAGACCGTTGTGACGATCTCGACAAGGAGCTGGGTGACCGCAAGGTCGGGCGCCGACAGCCAGACGAAGGTGATGCAGGTGACGAGACCGGCACCGCCGAGAAGCACGAGCGCCGCCAGCCGATGGAACTTCGCCTGGTAGGCTGCGCCTACGGCGCAGGCGATGCCGATCGTCCAGAGCAGGGCGAAGGCCGGGTCGATGCCGCGCACGAGGAGCGGCGGCAGTTCGAAGCGATTGAGCAGCAGCGGAAGCGCGCCGGCGACGATCGCCACGAAGACCAGGAACCGCATCTGCGGCTGCAGCCGACGCGTGCCGAGCCTCTGTTCGAGCGAACGCGCCCATTTCCATGACAGGGTCACCAGCACCCGCTCGAAGATGCGCTGACCGTGCAGCAGGCGGAAGACCGGCGGCCCCTCGGTGCTGGTCGCCAGATAGTTCTTCATCAGGAAATAAAGGCCGACGCCGCCGAGGAGCGCCACGCAGCTCATGATCAGCGGCAGGTTCCAGCCGTGCCAGACCGAGAGGCTGTACTGTGGGGTGCTCGCCCCAAGGATCGACACGACGGCGGTATGCAGGAACGGGCCGATGGTGATCGCCGGGATGATGCCGACGACGAGGCAAGCCAGCACCAGGAACTCGATCGGCGCACGCATCCAGCGCGGCGGCTCATGCGGGATCTTGGGCAGGTCGCTCGGCGTCTGGCCGAAGAAGACGCTGTGGATGAAGCGCAGCGAATAGGTCACCGCGAACATGCCGGCGAGCGTCGCGACATAGGGCGTGATCGCATCGAGCAGGTTGGCTTGGTGCGTCTCGATGGCTTCGGCGAAGAACATCTCCTTGGAGATGAAGCCATTCAACAGCGGCACGCCGGCCATCGCAGCACTGGCGACCATGGCGAGCACGGCAGTGCCGGGCATGTAGCGTATGAGCCCGCCGAGCTTGCGCATGTCGCGTGTCCCGGTCTCATGGTCGATGATGCCGGCCGCCATGAACAGCGATGCCTTGAAGGTCGCGTGATTGACGATGTGGAAGACCGCGGCGACGGCGGCAAGCGGACTGCCGAGGCTGAGCAGAACCGTGATCAGTCCCAGGTGGCTGATGGTCGAATAGGCCAGAAGCCCCTTCAGGTCCTGCTGGAAGATCGCGAAATAGGCGCCGAGAAGCAGCGTCGTCAGGCCGGCGAGCCCGACGATCCAGAACCAGGCCTCGGTGCCGGCCATGACCGGCCAGAACCGCACGAGCAGGAACACGCCCGCCTTCACCATGGTCGCCGAATGCAGATAGGCCGAGACCGGGGTCGGCGCCGCCATGGCGTGCGGCAGCCAGAAATGAAACGGGAACTGTGCGCTCTTGGTCAAGGCACCGAGCAGAATCAGGATCAGCATCGTGACGTAGAGCGGGTGATTGCGGATCGTGTCGCCGGAGGCGAGCACGACGTCGAGATCGTAGCTGCCGACGATCCGGCCCATGATCAACAGCCCGACAAGCATGCAAAGCCCGCCCATGCCGGTCATCGTCAGTGCCATGCGGGCACCGTCGCGGGCATGGGCGTTGTGGTGCCAATAGCCGATCAGCAGGAATGAGACGATGCTCGTCAGCTCCCAGAAGACCGCAAGCAGGATCAGATTGCCGGAGAGAACGACGCCGAGCATCGATCCCATGAAGGCGAGGAACAGGGCAAGGAAGCGCGGCACCGGGTCTTCGGCCGCCATGTAATAGCGGGCGTAGAGCACGACGAGCACGCCGATTGCGGTCACCAGCACCGTGAACAGCCAGGCAAAGCCGTCCATTCTCAAGGTGAAGTTGAGGCCGAGCTCCGGCATCCAGGCAAGTTCATAGCGCAGAACGCCGCCGGAGGTGACGAAGGGGTAAAGGCCCGCAGCAACCAGGAAACAGAGAAGCGCGATCGCGCCTGCGAACCAGGCCGTTGCGCCGCGTTGATCGGACGGAAAGAAGATTGCAATGAGGCTTCCCGCGAACGGGGCTAGGATGAAGACAGAAAGCAATTTCCCCGCGTATTCGATCGTACCGTTCCCTTCTCTTGGGCATAATGGAGATTGGGTGCCGAGGCCCCTCAAGAACCATCGCTGACGCAACGGTCACAGACGATGCCGTCATGGTCCGCATAGCGGTAACAGGCATATGTTTTTATGACGATTTTCCCTGGGGCTGCCAAGCCTCGGCACTTGAAAAATGCGCGCGCAGCGCTTTTTTAGCCCGCTCGCTCGCGCGCCGAACTGTCGCAGCCGGCTGGAGGCGCCGTCAGGCGGCCTGCCACCTGCGCTCGAAAACGAAGGCGGCGAGATCGTTGGCGCTCATTGGCCGGGCAAAGACATAGCCCTGAAGGCCATGACAGCCGAGTTCTCTCAGAATATGGGCGTGCTCGAGCGTTTCGACGCCTTCGGCGATCACTTCGATGCCGAGCGAGGTGCCGATATCGATGATCGATTCGACGAGGCGCTTTTCCGCCGGCGAATTCAGGATCGGCAGAATCAACTGGCGATCGATCTTCAGGCGCCGCGGCGTCAGCTTCAACAGGCTGAGGATGGAGGCATAGCCGGTGCCGAAATCGTCGATCTCGATATCGATGCCGAGTTCCTTGATCCGGCGGATGTTCGACAGCACCGTGACGTCGCTCTCGTCGAAGGAGATCGATTCCAGAAGCTCGAAGGACAGGCGGCCGCGCGGGATCTGCAATTGCTCGAGACGGTCGATCAGCCCTTCGTCGTGCAGACGGGCATAGGACAGGTTGACCGAGACCTTCGGAATATGGATGCCGATGGCTTCCCAGCGATAAATCTGGAACAGCGCCTGCTCCAGGATCGCCTGGTCGATGGAGGCGACGACGTTGATGTCTTCGGCAGTCCTAAGAAAGGTGTGCGGACCCAGCAATCCCTTGGTCGGGTGGTCCCAGCGCGCCAGCGCTTCGACGCCGATGACCTCAAGCGTGTTCGGACAGAACTGCGGCTGGAAATGCGCGATGAATTCCTTGTGCTCGAGGCCGCGAAGGATCTCGTCGGCGGTCTGCTTGGTCTTGAACACGGCAGTCTTCAGGTCGCCAGTGAAGGTTTCGTGCCGGTTGCGGCCGCGGCGCTTGGCCTCGTAAAGGGCGATGTCGGCATTGACGAGGATCTGGGACAGATCGTCGGTCGGCTCGGCCTGCGCTGCGATGCCGATGCTGACGCCGATGCGGCATTCCTGATCCTTGTAGCGAACCGGCACGCTCATGGCTTCAATGATGCAGGACGCGAGCCGCGCGTCTGGCTCAGCGCTATCCTCCGCGCGGACGATGACGAACTCGTCGCCGCCGATGCGGGCAACGAAGTCCTTCTCCCTGGCGTTGGTACGCAGCAGTTCGGCGGCGTGGCGCAGGATCTCGTCGCCGGCGGCATGGCCGAGCGTGTCGTTGATCTGCTTGAAGCGATCGAGGTCCATATGAAAGATGCTGAGCCTCGCCGCGGCATCGAAGTGATGGCTTCTGTCCGCAAGCACCTGGTCGAGGAAGCGCCGGTTCGGCAGGCCGGTCAAGGGGTCGTGCAGGGCATTGAATTCCATGCGGTGACGTGCCGCTTCCAGTTCGGCGCTGTGCGCTTCAGCCTGGCGCCTGGCTTCCGACAGGGTTGCGCGGGTCTTGATGTCGGCGGTCACGTCCCAGTTGACGCCGACGATCTTCTTGCGCCCGTCGGCGCCGTCATAGGTCGAGCCGATAGCGCGGATATGCCGGATGGTGTCGTCCGGTAGCCGGATTCGGAACTCGGAATTGTAGGCGCCGCCCGAGGCAAGGGCTTCGGCGAATTCCTCTTCTGCCCTGGCAAGATCGTCGGGATGCAAGGTCGTCTTCCAGTCGTCATAGGCCTGGCGGACCGATCCGGTCTTGCCGTAGAGCTCCTTCATCCGCTCGTCCCAGAGCAGCTTGCCGCTGGCGATGTCGAGTTCCCAGATGCCGATCTGCGACGTATCGAGCGCGATCTTCAGGCGGTGCGACAATTCCTGCAACTGCGCCTTGCTCTGTCTGAGGGCGCGAATGTTGTTCTGCCGCTCGCTCATCAGCCGGCCGGTCAGCAGCATCGGCAAAATGATCATCAGACCGCCGGCAACGATCAGCGCGCGGATGAACCAGGCATTGCGTGCCGTGTGCGGCCAGCCGCCCTTGGGGACGGCCACAATGCGCCAGGAGCCGCCGGGAAGCAGGACCGTCATGCCCACCGGCGCCTGTTCGAAAACCCTGGGGTCGCCGAAGAAGGCCGTTCCGTCGCTGCCCGTCCCATCTCGGCCGGTAATGGCGATATCGATGCCGAGCTTGGAGGAGAGGAGGCCGCTGTCATTGTAGAGGCGATCGACGTCAATGACGGCGGATACGATTCCCCAGAAGCGATTGCTGCCTCCACCGGTATCGACCGATACCGGAAACCGGCCGATCAGTCCGCGTCCGCCCTGGACGAGGTCCACCGGGCCGGCGAGCACCATCCTCCCCGTGTCCCTGACCTTCATGACGGCGGCGCGCTGCGCATCGTTCTTGCGGTAGTCGAGCCCTATCGCCTTCTCGTTTCCTCGCAAGGGGTACGCCATGCGCACGACCAGGTTCGGCGCGGCAGCAATGCTGCGTAGCTGCGACCGCTCGGTGAAGATGCTGCGCGACAGGGCGTCGAAGCGATCCTGGCCCATGCCCGGCTCGGTCACGATCGTGCCGATCAGGCCGCGCACGAGCTGGATATTGCCGTTGATGCTCGCTTCCAGCCTGGAGCGGATCGGGTTCAGTTCGTCGGCGACCTGCGACCGCACGCGCGCTTCGGAGACCACCTGGTTCTGATTGTCCGCGAGGATGCCGGCGACCAGGACGACGAAAGAGGCAATGATCGCGGGAAGGTAGTTGGGTGTCAGAACCCTGGAAAGTTTCTTCTTCCCGAGGTGGAAGGCATGTCTGGCAGGCACAAGATCACCCCGGCGGCGTGCGAATGATACGAAACGACCGGGATGATCCCAAATTGGTATTAACAATTGTTGTTTTAGTTCCGGCTTTTATTCTTGCCCGGGGTCATTTTGCCGTCTTTCGCTCGGGCAGATTCTTGCGTTTGGTTTCGGCAAGCTCTTCGAGTTCGCCTTCGGTCATGGATTTTTCCATGTCGCGTGAGGCACCCTTGAGTTCGGATTTCTTCATGTCCCCGCGTTTGGCGGCGAGTGCTGCGCCGGCTGCTTTCTGCTGGGCTTTGGATTTTGCAGGCATGTCGCATCTCCTTCCTTGCGGTCGCCAAGCTCAACGCAGATCGATCACGCCGGTTCCGTTTTTCCGATCACGATCTGCTTTCGATCATCGCCTGCAAGGTATCCAGCCGGTCGGCCTCACGGGGGAGCTTGTCCTGCCGTAGCCGCGCGATACGCGGAAAACGCATGGCAACGCCCGACTTGTGTCGCGTCGAGCGGTTGAGGCCCTCGAAGGCGACCTCGACGACGAAGCCGAAATCGGGTTCGGCCCGCACCGCCCGTACCGGACCGAAGCGCTCGGTGGTATTGTCCCTGACGAAGCGGTCGAGAATCTCCAGCTCGGCATCGGTGAAGCCGAAATAGGCCTTGCCCACCGGCACCAGCGTTTCCGCGCTGTCGATCTCAGTCCAGACGCCGAAGGTGAAATCGGAATAGTAGCTGGAGCGCTTGCCATGGCCGCGCTGCGCATACATCAGCACGGCATCGACGTTGAAGGGTGCACGCTTCCACTTGAACCAGGGGCCTTTGGCGCGGCCGGCGGTATAGGGCGAATCGAGCCGCTTCAGCATGATGCCTTCGATGACGGGATCGGGCGGATCGGACCGGAGCCGGTCGAGCTCCTCCCAGGAGGAAAACGGCACGAGCGGTGACAGGTCGAAATGCTGCGGCGAAGTCCGTTCGACGAGGTCGCTCAGCAGTGCCCGTCGCGCCAGGAAGCCCTCCGCTCGAACGTCGGTTTCGCCCGAAAAGAGCACGTCGTAGGCGCGGATGAAGGCCGGATATTCGTCAAGCATCTTGCGACTGACGGTCTTGCGGTTCAGCCGTTGCTGCAGGTCGGAGAAGGTCCGGGTGGCGCGGTTGGTGCGGGCGGTGCCGCCGACCAGCAGTTCGCCGTCGATGATGCCCGAGAAATCGGCCGCTTCCAGCACGTCGGGGAAGGCGCCGGAGATTTCGTCGCCGCTGCGCGAATAGAGCCGCCTGGTCCCGCCGATATTGGCAAGCTGCACGCGAATGCCGTCCCACTTCCACTCGGCGGCAAAATCCCTGGGATCGAGCTCGTCGAGGTCGCCTTCGCCGACCGGGGTGGCGAGCATCACCGAATGGAAGACGGCGGGCGTCGAAAGGACCGGCTTTCCCGCCTCTCCCGCCAGCCATTGGAAGAGCGGCGAATAGGGCGGGGCGAGCCCGTGCCAGAGTGTCTCGATTTCGCTGACGTCCTTGCCGCCCATCTCGGCCAGCGCCTGCTTGGCAAGCTTGGCGGACACCCCGATGCGCAGCCCGCCGGTCACCAGTTTCAGGAAGGCGAAGCGCGCCGAGGTGTCGAGCCGGTCGAGCATGTCGCGAACGACGCTGCGCACATTGGCACGGCCGGTCGCCTGCAGCGTCTCGATTGCGTCGCTAAGCCGGATGTCGCTCGGTGCCACGCCCGCGGGCGGCTCCCAGACCAGCGAGACCGTTTCCGCGAGGTCACCGACATAATCGTAGGAATAGCGGAACAGCACTTCGTCCATGCGCTCGAGCAGCAGGTCGCGGATCATCGCCGGCTTGACGGTGGCAAGCGAGAGCGTGCCGGCGATCGCCGCAAGCGCATAACCGCGGTCCGGATCCGGTGCAGCGCGGAAATAATCCGCCAGCAGTCGGATCTTGGCGTTGCGCTGCGGGGTGAGCACGAGCCGGTCGAGCAGTTCGGCGAAGGCCTTCATCGCTCATTCCCCCTCGTCGTCGTAGCCGACGAGATGTAAGGGTCGCGCCGCGATGCCCTCAAGCTCGCACCAGCGCACCAGCGCCTCCTCGCGGCCATGGGTGACCCAGACCTCGGACGGGCCGACCTCACGGATCGTTTGGGTCAGTTCGGGCCAGTCGCAATGGTCGGAGATCACCAGCGGCAGTTCGACGCCGCGCTGCTTGGCCCGTTGCCGGATCATCATCCAGCCCGAGGCGAAGATCGCCAGCGGATCGACGAAGCGCCGGGCCCAGCGATCGGCGAAGGCGGCGGACGGGCCGATGACAACGGTGCCGGCAAAATCCTGTTTCTCGTCGGCTGCAAGCGTCGCCGGCCGGATCTCACCGAGGTCGATGCCTTCGCCGCGATAGTAATCGCAGAGCTTCTGCAGAGCGCCGTGGATGTAGATCGGCCGGTCGTAGCCCTGCTCGCGGAGAAGGGCGATTACCCTTTGTGCCTTGCCGAGCGCATAGGCGCCGACCACATGCGTGCGCTCGGGAAACTGCTTCAGCGACGTCAGCAGTTTATGCATCTCGGCGCGGTCGTCGGGGTGGTGGAAGACCGGCAGGCCGAAGGTAGCCTCGGTGATGAAGACGTCACAAGGGACCGGTTCGAACGGTAAGCAGGTCGGGTCGCGCCGCCGCTTGTAGTCGCCCGACACGACGATGTGCGTACCCTTCGCTGCCACCGAGATCTGCGCCGAGCCGAGCACATGGCCTGCGGGGTGAAAACGCACCTCCACACCGTTGACAACGATTGTCTGACCCAGCGCAACGGCCTGGCTCGTGCCGCAGAAGCCGTCGCCGTAGCGGATGCGCATGATATCGAGTGTTTCGCGGGTGGCCAGCACCTGGCCGTGCCCGGCACGGGCGTGGTCGGAATGGCCATGGGTGATCAGTGCGCGGTCGACCGGCTGCACCGGATCGATGTAGAAATCCCCGATCTCGCAATAGAGACCTTTCGGGGCGGGATAGAGCAGGGCGTCCGGTTTCATGCCTTTAGAGATAGCTGGCGAAAACATATCCGCCAGCCATCGGTGCAAAGTTTTTCGAGCGGTCGGCGATGCCGATCCGTTCGAGGACGCATCAGTCGTGCAGTGCCAGCGTGTCGCCGATCAGCTTCAGGGTCTTCGCCGCATCGATGTCGATGCAGGCCTTCTGGCTCGGCAGGTTGTCCCACGGGCTTGGCGGGAACAGCCGGCTGTCGGGCTTCTGGATCGTCTGGCCGTCGGCAATGCCGCCGCAGACGACGCGGATGACGCCGCTGCGCACCTTGAACAGGTCCGGCGCCACGACATAGGCGCAGGCGCAGCTGTCATGCACCACCATGCCATCAGGCACATGCTGCTCGTAGAAGGTGATGTAGAACTGCGAGATGTCCGAGAGCAGCTTTGCCGGCGGTCCACCGCGCGTAGCGATGTCGGCGAGCATCGCGTTGGTCATCACGGTCTTGGTGGTGACGTCGAGACCGACGACGGTGACCGGCCAGGGGGCGGTCATCACCACGTCGGCTGCTTCGGGATCGCCATGGATGTTGGCTTCGGCGGCAGGCGTGATGTTGCCGTTGACGTCGAAGGCACCGCCCATGATCACGACTTCGCGCACCAGCGGCGCAAAGTCCGGATCTTCGCCCAGCGCCAGCGCCAGGTTGGTCATGCGACCGACGGCAATGAGCGTCACTTCGCCGGGATGGGCGCGAACGGTGTCGATGATGAAACGGTGCGCCGGGCGGGGATCGACGGGCAGGTCGATCGTCTCGGGCACGTCGATGTTGCCGAGGCCATCATCGCCATGGATGAAGGTCGGCCAGCCGACATGCGGCCGATCCGGATTGAATGTCTTGTCGAGACCCTTTGCGATCGGTGCCTTTATGCCCCATTCACGCTTCAGGAACAGCGCGTTGCGCGTCGTCGTTTCGACCGAGGCGTTGCCGAAGACCGTGGTGATGCCGATCAGGTCGATATCCGGGTGGCGGTGAAGGAAAAGGAGGGCCATCGCATCGTCGATGCCCGGATCCGTATCAAAGATAACCTTGTGCATGTGTTCTTCTTTTCTTTTTCTTGCGTTTGACGGGTCGCAATGGAGGCAAGATGCCCGCGAAAGTCAATCGGTCATCGATCCCCATCGGATATGCCCGACGGCAAAGCTGGTGAACTGTTGGGCATAACCTGTGTTCTTTTCGATCACCACTCCCCGGGGCCTGCTTAAACTTTCTGAAAGGTGAAGCGCCTATCCTTGCAAGGCGCCTTCGGGCTTTTGTTTCAGTTCCTGATATGACAGCGGAGCCATTCTCGTGAAGGCTATTCTCGGCAAGTTGCGCCCGTCAAAGAGGCTCCTCGTCATCCTTGCCGCGGCGTTCGGCGTGTCGGCGGCCTCAGGTGCTGCCGCCGTCTATGTCGGCCGCGACGCGTTGATGGAGCGGATCTCCAAGCCAGCAACCTCCGGCCTCGAATGCACTTTGGTCCGCACCCTGAAGCTCGGCCATCACGGTCAGCGCTGGGTCCGCATGCACATCAAGACGGATCGCGCCGACGGCGAGGCGCGCATGCGCACTGCTCTGCGCGTGGTCGGCGCCCTGTCCAAGGCAGAGAAGGCCGATCTCTACCAGGTCGTCGTTCTCGATGCGGCGGGGCCGGAAGAGCGGGCCCAGGTTCGAGGTGCTGCGATCGGGGCGCAAGTTCTCTTCGCACCGGGTCCGCAAAGCGTGCCTGGCATGCACGAGCCTTTCCGCGCGTCCTACAACGACGGCAAGGCAAACTCGGCCGGTTTCTTTCATGGCAGCACGGTCGATCTGTCCGTGGGCGAGATCCGCGGCATGATGGCTGGCATGGACGATCGTTCGCCCTGCATCGATCCGAACGCCGTCACCGTCGAGGGCGAGGCGGTGCCTGAGGCCGCAGCGCAAGAGCACAAGGTTGAGAGCGCCGAGGCGCCGGCCGGCCACTGACGCGGTTCGCGCCAAAAGGCGCCAGGTAATCCATCCTTGAAAAACGAAAAAAGCCCGCTGCAAACGCGCCGGGCTTTGTCTTGTGCCGTTATGGCTTTGATCAGTCGGCCTTGTTGCGGCGCGCCGGGAACAGGATGATGTCGCGGATCGACGGCGCGTTGGTCAGAAGCATGATCAGGCGGTCGACGCCGATGCCGAGGCCGCCTGCCGGCGGCATGCCCTGGTCGATGGCGTCAAGGAACTCGTCGTCGAGCTGCTTGGCCTTTTCGCCGCGCGCATGCGCCTGCTCGAGCTGCTCGACCATGCGGGCGCGCTGCTCTTCCGGGTCGTTGAGTTCAGAGAAGGCGTTGCCGAGTTCCCAGGTGTTGCAATAGGTCTCGAAACGCTCGACGAGGCGCGGCTCGCCCGGCACTTCCTTGGCGAAGGGCGAGATGTCCTTCGGGAAATGCGTGACGTGGGCCGGCTGGATCAGCGTCGGCTCGACCTTCTCTTCGAAGACGAAGGCGAGGCACTCGCCCCAGGTCCAGTCCTTCTCGACCTCGAAACCGGCAGCCTTGGCCGCAGCGCGGGCTTCTTCGTCGGTCTTCATCGCCAGGAAATCGATGCCGGTCGCTTCCTTGACGGCATCCGGCATCGGCACGCGGCGGAAAGGACCCTTGAAGGAGATTTCCTTGTCGCCGAACATGAACTCGGTCGAGCCGTGGATCGACAGAGCGAGCTTGGTAAACAGCCGCTCGACGAGGTCCATGATGTCCTCGTAGTCGGCATAGGCCCAGTAGCACTCCATCATGGTGAACTCGGGATTGTGCCTTGTCGACACACCTTCGTTGCGGAAGTTGCGGTTGATCTCGAACACCTTGTCGGTCAGGCCCGATACCAGCGTGCGCTTCAGGTACAGCTCCGGCGCGATGCGCAGGTACATGTCGAGTTTCAGCGTGTTGTGGTGGGTCTTGAACGGCTCTGCCGTCGCGCCGCCATAGACCGAATGCAGCATCGGCGTTTCGACTTCCATGAAGCCGTCGTCTTCCATGAAGCGGCGGATGCCCGAGACGATCTTGCTGCGCTGCTGGAAACGCAGCTTGGATTCTTCGTTGGTCATGATGTCGAGGTGGCGCTTGCGGTAGCGCAGCTCGATATCCGACAGGCCATGCCACTTCTCCGGCATCGGCAGCAGCGACTTCGTCAGCATGGTGATCGCTTGCGCGTTGATCGTCAGTTCGCCGCGCTTGGTGCGACGGACAACGCCGGTCACGCCGATGATGTCGCCGATGTCGATCATCGGTAAGAGCGCGCGTGCATCTTCCGGGGTGGTGTCCTTGTGGCTGAAGATCTGGATCTTGCCGGATGCGTCATGGATATCCATGAACATGCCGGAGTTGCGCGACGAGTAGACGCGGCCGGCAACGGTGACGACATCCTGCGTCTCGGTGTCCAGCTCCAGGTTCTCGTACTTTGCCGCCAGTTCGGCATTGGTCATCGTCCGGTGGAAATGGGCCGGATAGACGTCGCCGATCTGCTCGCGCAGCAGCTTCAGCTTCTGCGCGCGCACTTCCGTCACGTCGGAGGAGAGGCCTGTTGCTTCGGTCTTGTCGTTCATCGTCCTGTCCTTACTTTCCGCTGCCGGCCATCGAGGCGGCGACCTGGCCTGCGACCTTCAACCGCTGGCGCACGACCGAGCGGCCGAGCAGTTCCATGCTGTCGAACAGCGGCAGCGAGCGCGACGAGCCGGAAACCGCCACGAACAGCGGTGCCAGCACGACCTTGAGCTTCTTGCCCATGCGGTCGGCGATCGCGCGCAATTCCGCCTCGATCGTTTCCTTGTTCCATTCGAGGATCTTTTCCAGATCCGGCTGGACCGTGTTGAAGATCTCGACCAGTTCTTCCGGGCTCGACTTGATCTTGGCGAAGGCCGCGGGCTCGAGCCCGAGGTCGGACTTCAACAGGAAGTCGGCAAGTGCCGGCAGTTCGCCGAGCTTGGAGATGCGCGACTGCGACAGCTTCAGGCCCTGCTTCAGGCGATCGTTCTCGGACGCCCAGGCAAGCACCCGGCCGAGGAATTCGTCGTCGCTCAGCTTTTCACGGATCCAGCGGCCGTTCAGCCAGTCGAGCTTCTGGATGTCGAAGATCGCGCCCGATTTCGACAGGTTGTCGGGATCGAACTTTTCGGCAAGCTCGGCCATCGTCATCAGTTCCTCGCCTTCGGCGATCTGGATGAAGAACAGGCCGAGGAAGTTCATCAACGCTTCCGGCAGGTAGCCGAGCGCGGAGTAGTAGGAGATCGACGTCGGGTTCTTGCGCTTCGACAGCTTCGATTTGTCGGCATTGCGCATCAGCGACAGGTGCATGAACACCGGCGGCGTCAGGCCGAGATATTGATAGATCAGGATGTGCTTCGGCACGGACGCCAGCCACTCCTCGCCGCGCGCGACGTGGGTGATCTTCATCAGATGGTCGTCGACGACGTTCGCCATGTGATAGGTCGGCATGCCGTCGGCCTTGAGCAGAACCTGCATGTCGACCGAATCCCACGGGATCTCGACGTCGCCATAGACGCCGTCGGTGAACTTGCAGGAACCCTCAGTCGGGATCTTCATGCGCACGACGTGCGGCTCGCCGGCGTCGACGCGGCGCGTCACTTCTTCGGCGGTCAGGCTCAGGCAGTGGCCGTCATATTTCGGCTGCTTGCCGGCGGCGCGCTGAGCCTCGCGCATCTGCTCCAGCCGTTCGGGCGTGCAGAAACAACGGAAGCCGTGGCCGTTGTTCTCGATCTGGCGAACGTAGTCGAGATAGATGTCCTTGCGATCGCTCTGGCGGTAGGGGCCATAGGGGCCGCCGACGTCGGGGCCTTCCGACCATTCGAGCCCGCACCATTTCAGCGCGTCCAGCACCTTCTGCTCGAATTCCGGCGTCGAGCGCGTGGCATCGGTATCCTCGATCCGCAGGATGAAGGTGCCGCCGTGCTTCTTTGCGAAGAGGTAGTTGAACAGAGCGATATAGGCGGTGCCGACATGCGGCTCGCCGGTGGGGGAGGGTGCGATGCGTACCCGGACTGCTGAATCTGCCATGGTCTTTGCCCGTTTGACGTGCTTCTCGCCCCTTGCCGGAAGACAAGTCCGGCCGCCGGGCGCGCATTTTATGGGAAGGAAAGGCCCGTAGGGGTGCCGCACCAGCGGTATCGGCGGGCTATTCCAGTCGGCTGGCGTGAGACCATAGAACGTCGAGCATGTCAACGGAAAGTGGATCACGCCGGTTTTTGTTGACACCGCCGATGGGTGGTTATATTGAACCGTAAGGTTATTTAACTGAAAGGTTTTTTAGAAAATGCCGGAAGATCGCCTGTCGACCACGCTCTCAGCCCTTGCCGACCCTACCCGCAGGGCCATCCTCGCCCGGCTCTCTCTCGGCGAGGCTTCGGTCGGCGAACTGGCGGAGCCGTTCGAGATGAGTCTGCCGGCAGTTTCCAAGCATTTGAAAGTCCTCGAGCGCGCCGGGCTGATCAGCCGCGGCCGCGAGGCGCAATGGCGGCCCTGCCGGCTCGAGGCAGCACCCTTGCGGGACGTCAACAGCTGGCTCGACAGCTACCGCCGCTTCTGGGAAGAGAAGTTCGATCGTCTCGACGCCTATCTGCAGGAACTGCAACAGGCAGATCCGGACGCAGGGAAGAACTGATCTCCGTGATCTTGCTGGCGCAGTTCGGCTGCGCTACACATCCCGTGTCGAAAAAGGCAGGACCGGATATGGTAAGCCCGGTCCCTTCGTGAGGCTGTCCAAGTCTTTGCGAAGCTCTGCTCGAACCTCATCGTTCGAACCCGCGGCGTGGTTCCGATGCATCCGCATCGGTCCGCGGCGGGGTGTATCCGGATCAGACGCAGTCCGCCGCGTTTCTCAAACACGGAGACTGCACATGCGACTGAACCATCTCGATCTTCATAGCCCCATCGTTGCCGAAACGGCGACGTTCTTCATCGAACATCTTGGCTTCACGCTTGTCGAAGCGCGCGGCAAGGATGCCTTTTATCGCCTCGCCGACGATGCCGGCATGGTGCTCGTGATCAGCCCGCCGATTGCCAGGCTCGGCGGCGGCGACCAGGTCAGCCTCGGCGCCCAGACCTACCATATCGGCTTCCTGCTGCCCGAGAGGTCGCAGGTCGAAAACGCCTATCGGCGCATCCTGCCGAGCGGCATCCGCACGAGCGAACCGGAAGAACGGCACGGCGCCTACGTCTTCTACATGGTCATACCCGGCAACATCCTGGTCGAGATCGGGCACCGTCCAGATGCCTGACATATGGCGCCAGCCGGAACGATTTACCGGATGAGGCGTTATCGGATCGAGAGGTGCTGGCTGTGCCAATCGGACATGACGGAGGTGGAGAACACGGGAATTTTTCCGATTTCTTCCCATGGCCAACGAAACGGCAGTCGAGCTCCCTGACCCGTCCGGCTTGCGTCCTCACAAACTCCCGCAGCAAGGTGGCCTGCATCCCCTGTGATGCAGGCCTTTTTTTGGCGCAACGAGAAAGGCGGGACATTGCGCCCCGCCTTTTCCATTTTCGTTCGTGGCAGCGCCTCAGTGCAGCTTGCCGGCTTCCTTTTTTCGCAGGCGCGCATTGCGGGCCACCATGTTGAGAACCTCGACCAGCGCCGAGAAGGCCATGGCGGCATAGATGTAGCCCTTCGGCACGTGCAGGCCCATGCCTTCGGCGATCAGCGTCGTGCCGATCATCAAGAGGAAGGCGAGCGCCAGCATGACGATCGTCGGGTTCTTCTCGATGAAGTTGGCAAGCGGCGTTGCGGCAACGAGCATCACGGTGACGGCGGCGAGAACGGCGATGACCATGATCGGCAGATGCGGCGTCATGCCGACGGCGGTGATGATGCTGTCGACCGAGAAGACCAGGTCGAGCAGCAGGATCTGGCCGATCGCGGCGCCGAAGCTGTTGATGGCCGAAGAGGCGATGAAGTCTTCGTCGTGGTCGCTGGGGTCGACGCTGTGGTGGATTTCCTTGGTCGCCTTCCAGACGAGGAAGAGACCGCCGGCGATCAGGATCATGTCCTTCCAGGAGAAGCCGTGTCCGAAGACCTCGAAGACCGGCGTGGTCAGCTTGACGATCCAGGCGACGGTGCCGAGCAAGGCAAGACGCATGACGAGCGCCAGGGTAATGCCGACCCGGCGGGCCTTTTCGCGGTGTTCGACGGGCAGCTTGTTGGTCAGGATCGAAATGAAGATCAGGTTGTCGATGCCGAGAACCACCTCCATGACAACCAGTGTTATGAGGGCGACCCAGGCCGCTGGGTTCTGGGCAAGCGACATTATCTCCTGCATCGGCGATCTTTCCTTTTTCGGTGGCGCGTCGTCGCGCAAGAATCGCGGCAGTATTTAAGCAACCTCGCGAAAGTGACAAGCGCCGCCAGCCATTTGCGGCGGCGCTTTACCGTTTACGATTTGATCGGGACCCAGATTTCGACCGCACCCATGCCCGAACGCGGATCGAAACGCTCGTCGTAGCGCTCGATCAGGTCGGGCGTTTCACCATGCTGAAGGCCGGCCTCCGGCAGCCATGTGCCGAAGATATGGTGCGCGGTCGTCGCGATCGCCGAGATATGGCCGCGGTGCAGGAACACGGCATAGCGCTGCTTCGGCAGCTTGATGGTCGAAAAGCCGGCTGGCAGCGCGCCGGCGTCGTCGACTTCCACGGCCGCCATATAGCGAAAGGTGCCCGCTTCGCCGTCGCTTTGGCTGCAGACGCCGTAGGCGACATTGCTCTTCTGTCCGGGGACGTTGCCGAAGTGGGTGTTGAAACGCTGCCACAGCGAGGGAATACCTTCGGTGTGGCCATAGGCGTAGGTTTCCGCGAGCCCAGCCAGCAGAAGCGGCGGGCTGTCTTCGAAGCGGGGCGGGTCCAGTTTGAGGAGGCGGGTGTCGTCCATTCTGATAGGCTCCGTCAGTTCGATATTGCTGAGGTGCCCTTGCTTGCGCACGGTTTCCGGCGTCACGCCGAACTGCTCGCGAAAGGCACGGGTGAAGGCCTCATGCGAGCCGTAGCCCGCGTCGAGGGCCACCGCGAGAATGCTGGAGGAGCCACTGGCAAGGTTTTGCGCGGCGCCGCTCAGGCGCCGCCCGCGGATATAGGCGCTGATGGAGCGGCCCGTCACCAGTCCGAAGACGCGCGACAGGTGAAAGCGCGAGAGGCCGGCGGCCTCGGCGATCTCCTCCAGCGATATATCGTTCGCGAAATGGCTCTCGATGAACCAGATCGCCCTTCCGATAGCACTCATGTTCACTCCCTTGGCAGACAGCCCATGCTCATAGGGTCTTGCCGCAAGGCGTGCTTGATCGCAATTGCTGGATTGAAGGATTGCCGGACGAACGGGCGGCTCGGCCTGGCTCAGCCGGTCTTCTTCTTGGGTCCGTAGGCGGCCATGAAGACCCGGACGGCAGCGGCAACCGTGCCCTCGATCTGCTCTCGCGGCGGCGCCGAACACATGCCGCCGAACAGGCGGTGCTTGAACAGCCCGGCCTGGGCCATCTCGATGAACTGTCGTGCGGCCATTTCGGTGTTGTCGATGTCGAGCGTGCCGGCCGGGACCTGCCGGTCGAGGTAGGTCTTGAGGACGGTATAGCCGTTTTCGGGCGCCTCGCTGAAGAAGCGTTCGGCCAGATGCGGCATGCGGTCGATCACGCCGATCACCATGCGCATGGAGCGGATCGTATCCTCGGAGGTGATGCTGCTCGTCAAAGTGACGCCGAAATCGTAAAGCGACTCCTCGACGTCCTCGTGATCGTTAAGCGCGTGCTTGGCGGTCTCAACCACCCGGGTCTTGCCCCTGACGATCAGTGCCTTGAACAGATCTTCCTTGTTTTCGAAATAGACGTAGAGCGTGCCCTTCGAGACGCCGGCCTCGCGGGTGATGTCGTTCATGCTCGCGGCGTCGAAGCCCTGGCTCATGAAGATCCGCCGCGCGCCCTCGAGAATCTGTTCGCGCTTGGCAGGGTCTTCACCCGCCGCATGGCGTCCGCTGCCGGGACAAAGCTGCTCGTCCGCGCCGCTATCAGGCTGGATGGTCTCGTTCTGTCCGGTCTTTGCTGGTTCCATGATCGCCGTCTGTGCCGTCCCGTTCGCATTAATTTTCGTCCATCGAACCACGTGGTTCGATTTCCTCTTGATATGCGACGTCAAAGCGACTAAGTCAAGCTTCCGATCGAACCGAACGGTTCAGTTCAGTCGCCACTCATTAACCAGGCCGGTACCCATGTCCGCATCCAAAACGTCCAGCGTCGCTCGCGTTCGCCCTGTCGGCGAGGATTTTGAAGTTCCGCAGACCCATGAGGCCGCGCCCGAGGCCAAGGGGGCGACAGCCGAGGCGCCTGCAGCGACGCAAGCGCCCGCTGTCGAAGCCGCTTCGAAAAAGAAGAAGCGCAGTCCCTTGCTGCCCGTTCTCGGCCTCGCTGCTCTCGCTGCCGCTGGCTGGTACGGCTATGACTGGTGGACCAATGGCCGCTTCATGGTTTCGACCGATGACGCCTATATCGAAGGCGACATCGCCACTATCTCCCCGAAGGTTTCGGGCTATGTCGCCAAGGTCGACGTCGTCGCCAACCAGCAGGTGAAGGCCGGCGATCCCTTGGTCACGCTCGACGATGGCGACTACCGCATTGCCGCCGAGCAGGCCGAGGCGCAGATCGCCACGCAGCAGCTGGCGCTCAGCCGCTTCGACGCGCAGATCGCCGGTGCGAAGGCGAGCCTCGCTCAGGCCGAGGCCCAGAAGAAAGCTCTCGAAGCAACGGTGCGCGGCGCCGAACTCGCGCAGAAGCGCGCGAGCGACCTCCAGTCCAAGGACGTCGGCACCGTTGCGTCGCGCGACAATGCCGACGTGGCGCTGGATCAGGCCCGCGCGAACCTCGCCGGCGCCGATGCCAACATCGCGGCGGCGAACGCCAACATCACTGTTCTGGCGGCACAGCGCACCGAGGCGGAAAGCACGATCCGTTCGCTGGAACTTGCCCGCGACAAGGCGAACCGCGACCTCGGTTTCACCGTGCTGAAGGCGCCCTATGACGGCGTTATCGGCAACGTCGCCGTCCAGGTCGGAGACCTCGTCTCCGCCGGCCAGCGACTGGCCGCCCTCGTCCCGGTCGACCAGCTCTATATCGACGCCAACTTCAAGGAGACGCAGATCGCGCATCTGGTTCCGGGCTCGAAGGTCAAGGTCCACATCGACGCCTATGACGAGAACGCGATCGAAGGCACGGTCGCCTCGATCTCGCCGGCGTCCGGTTCGGTGTTCTCGCTGCTGCCGGCCGAAAACGCCACCGGCAACTTCACCAAGGTGATCCAGCGCGTGCCGGTGCGCATCACGCTGCCGGCCGATGTGCTGGCGGAAGGCCATCTGCGGGCGGGCTTGAGCGTTGTCGTCGATGTCGACACGCGCACGGCGCCCGAAGAGACCAAGGTCGCCGCCACGAAGTAATCGGGCCTGACGCGCCGGCGTGTTCGATCGAACGCGCCGATGCGCCTTTACACGCAGGGAGTGGCTCAGATGGCCGCAACGGCAACAGCAGGCTCGGTGGCGGCAGCCGCACCGAAGGTCGAGGAACACATGGATCCGAAAAGGCTGATCGCCTTCTTCGCCATGGTCGTCGGCATGTTCATGGCGATCCTCGACATCCAGATCGTTTCGGCGTCGCTTGCCGAAATCCAGGCGGGCTTGTCAGCCGGCTCCGACGAAATCGGCTGGGTGCAGACCTCCTACCTCATTGCCGAAGTCATCATGATCCCGCTGTCGGGCACGCTGGCGCGCATCGTCTCGACGCGCGTGCTGTTTTCGGTTTCGGCGGCGGGTTTCACCGCTGCAAGCGCGCTCGCCGCGACCGCCACCAATATCGACCAGATGATCGTCTACCGGGCGATCCAGGGTTTTATCGGCGGCGGCATGATCCCGTCGGTCTTTGCGGCCGCCTTCACCATCTTCCCGCCGTCGAAGCGCAACATCGTTTCGCCGATCATCGGCCTGATCGCCACGCTCGCGCCGACCATCGGCCCGACCGTCGGCGGCTACCTTAGCCACGCCTTCTCCTGGCACTGGCTGTTCCTCGTCAACGTCATCCCCGGCATCATCGTCGCGACGCTGACCTGGACCTTCATCGATTTCGACAAGCCGGAACTTGGCCTCTTCAAGAAGTTCGACTGGTGGGGGCTCGCCTCGATGGCGATCTTCCTCGGCTCGCTCGAATACGTTCTGGAAGAAGGCAACGCCAACGACTGGTTCAACGACGAGCACATCGTCATGGGCGCCGTCGCCACGGTGATCGCCGCCGTGATCTTCTTCTACCGGGCCTTCAAGGTGGAATTCCCGGTGGTCGACCTCAGGGCGTTTGCCAACCGCAACTTCGCCTTCGGCTCGATGTTCTCCTTCGTCATGGGCATCGGGCTTTACGGGCTGACCTATCTTTACCCGCTCTATCTCGGGCGTATCCGCGGCTACGATTCGCTGATGATCGGCGAGACGATGTTCGTCTCTGGCCTGGCGATGTTCCTCACCGCACCAGTCGCCGGCATCCTGTCGGGCAAGCTCGATCCGCGTGTGCTGATGACCATCGGCTTTGCCAGCTTTGCCAGCGGCACCTGGATCATGGGGCACCTGACGGCCGACTGGGATTTCTACGAGCTGTTCATTCCGCAGATCCTGCGCGGCGTCGGGCTGATGCTGTGCATGGTGCCGATCAACAACATCGCGCTCGGTACCATGCCGCCGGCGCGCATGCGCGGCGCATCCGGCCTCTTCAACCTGACGCGCAACCTTGGCGGCGCGGTCGGCCTTGCGGTGATCAACACCATCCTGACCCAGCGCCAGGACCTGCACTATGCCCGGCTCTCCGAGCATATCCAGTGGGGCAATCCGGAGGCGATGGAGCGGTTCAACAACATGGCGGCCAACTTCAACGCCCATGGTCTCGATGGCGCGACGATCGCCATCAAGCAGCTTGCGGCGATGGCGCAGAGGCAGGCGACGATCCTGTCGTTCGGCGACGTCTTCGTCATCCTGACGGTGCTGTTCCTGTCGCTGATCCTGGGTGTGATGATGATCAACAAGCCGCAAGGCGTCGGACCAAGCGGCAGCGGTCACTAGGCCCATCTGCGCGGTTTACGCCCTCTTCATGTTGCGGCACAATCCGGCCGGAAAGCAACTTCCGGCCGAACCCTGATCGTCGATCCGGCGCCCGACCGGGTGCTTGCCGAAGCCGTTAAAAAGCCACGGCGAGATCGTTTTCACGCAAGCCTTCAGCAAGCGTTTCTAGCCCGTGAAAACGGTGGTCGCTCTTCCCTCGCGCATTTTTGATTTACGTACATCAAAAATTCCTCTAAGGCAGTTTGCGGGAGGAAATGATGCGCCCTACAGTTCACGATATCGCTGCAGAAGCCGAGGTCAGTCTTGCAACCGTCGATCGGGTTTTGAACAATCGCCCGGGTGTGCGGAAGGTCACGCGCGACAAGGTCGAGCGCGCGATTGCGACGCTCGGTTACATCAGGGACGTGGCGGCGGCCAACCTTGCCAAGAGCCGCAGCTATCCGCTGATCTTCATCCTGCCCGAAGGCGAAAACGCCTTCATGCGCGGGCTTGAGGCCGAGGTTCAGTCCGCCAGGGCCCGCTCCGCCGTCGAGCGGACTGATATCACCATTCTCTCCGTTCCCGCCTTCGATGCGTCTGCGCTGGCCGATGCGCTCGACGACGCGCGCCGGCGAGGGCCGGCCGGCGTTGCCGTCGTTGCCGTCGAGGCGCCGCAGGTGGTGGCGGCCGTCGGGCGGCTGCGCGCGGACGGCATTGCCGTCGTCACGCTCGTCTCGGACCTGACCGGCTCCGAGCGCGACCATTTTGCCGGTGTCGACAATATCGCGGCCGGACGCACCGCCGGCAGCCTAATGCGGCGTTTCCTTGGCGGCCGCGACGGGCCGGTCGCAATCGTCGCCGGTTCGATGCTGGTGCGAGACCACAGGGATCGGCTTGAAGGCTTCAGCGCCGCCGTGAACGAGGGTGTCGCGAAGCGACATCTGCTGTCCGTGGTTGAAGGTCACGACGACCCGTCTGAGGTCGAGAAACTGGTGCAGGACCTGCTGGCGTCGCATGCGGACCTCGCCGGCATCTACAGCCTCGGCGCCGGCAACCGTGGCATGATCGCGGCGCTCGAAAGGGCCGGGCGTCAGTCCGAGATCTGCGCGATCGCCCACGAGCTGACGCCGTACAGCCGTGCCGCACTCGTCTCTGGCACCATCGATGCGCTGCTCAATCAGGATGCGGGGCACGAGGTGCGCAGCGCCATTCGCGTGCTGAAGGCCCGGGCCGACGGGCTCTCGATGATCGAGGCACAGGAGCGCATCCGCATCGATATTTTTCTGAAAGACAACCTGCCGGTCGAACCGGCGTAATACTTTGAATTTACGCAATTCCTGACGGAAAATCGTTCCGCACTTTTCCTGGAGTTGCTCAATGGAGGCATGCATGTATCTCGGTTTGGATCTCGGCACGTCGGGCGTCAAGGCGATGCTGATGGACGACAATCAGCGCATCGTCGGTTCGGCCTCCGGTGCGCTCGACGTTTCCCGTCCGCACCCCGGCTGGTCGGAGCAGGATCCGGCCGATTGGGTGCGCGCCACCGAGCAGGCGATCGCCGGGCTGAAGGCGACGCACCCGGCAGCGCTTGCGGCCGTGCGCGGCATCGGCCTCTCCGGCCAGATGCATGGCGCGACGCTGCTCGATGCCGACGACAAGGTGCTGCGGCCGTGCATCCTCTGGAACGACACCCGCAGTTTTCGCGAGGCGGCGGCACTCGACGCCGATCCGCAATTCCGCGCGATCACCGGCAACATTGTCTTCCCCGGCTTCACCGCGCCGAAACTTGCCTGGGTGCGTGAAAACGAGCCGGATCTTTTTGCCAAGGTGCGCTGGGTGCTGCTGCCCAAGGACTATCTGCGCCTGTGGCTGACCGGCGAGCATATCTCGGAGATGTCGGATTCAGCCGGCACCGCCTGGCTCGATACCGGCAAGCGGCGTTGGTCGGAAAGCCTGCTTGCCGCCACCGACATGCAGGAACGGCAGATGCCTGATCTGGTCGAGGGAACCGACCGGGCCGGGACGCTCCGCTCGGAGCTGGCGTCGCGCTGGGGCCTGGGCAATGGCGTCGTGGTTGCCGGTGGCGCCGGTGACAATGCGGCTTCCGCCTGCGGCATGGGTACCGTCGGCGAAGGCCATGCCTTCGTCTCGCTCGGCACATCGGGCGTGCTGTTTGCCGCCAATGCCAGCTATCTGCCCAATCCGGAGAGCGCCGTTCACGCGTTCTGCCACGCCTTGCCGAGCACCTGGCATCAGATGGGCGTCATCCTGTCGGCGACCGATGCGCTCAACTGGTATTCCGGCATTGCCGGCCGCAGCGTCGCCGACCTCAGCGCCGAGCTCGGCGATACGCTGAAAGCGCCAGCCGGCGTGACCTTCCTTCCCTATCTCTCCGGCGAGCGCACCCCCCACAACGATGCTGGGATCCGCGGCGCCTTTGCCGGCCTCGGCCACGAGAGCAGCCGCGTGGTGCTGACGCAGTCGGTGATGGAAGGGGTTTCCTTCGCCATCCGCGACAGCCTCGAGGCATTGCGCGCGGCCGGCACGACGCTGTCGCGTGTGACGGCGATCGGCGGCGGCTCGCGTTCGCGCTACTGGTTGAAGTCGATTGCGACCGCGCTCGATCTGCCGGTCGATCTGCCTGATGACGGCGATTTCGGCGCCGCCTTCGGTGCAGCGCGTCTTGGACTGATTGCGGCGACCGGCGCCGATCCCGTTGCGACCTGCTACGCGCCGCAGACGGCGGAAACGATCGCGCCTGAGACGGCGCTGGTGTCTGCCTATGAGGACGCCTACCAGCGCTACCGCCGTCTTTATCCGGCCATCAAGGGGGTGGCGACGTGACCGCATCTCGCCCTTCCATGGCCAGTTCCGATCGACTGCGCCTATTGCGCCGGCACCTTGTCGAGAAAACCGGTGACCTGCTTCAGCCGACCGTTTTCGATCAGGCCGACATCGGTGCCTTCGATGACGGATTCGACGCCTTCGGGACCGAGTGCCCAGGAGAAGCGGATCGTGTCGGCAAAGCCGTCCGGCGTGCCCTTGAGTGCGAAGCGGAAGCCGGGGAACTGGCCCTGGACTCCGGCGATCAGGCCGCCGATGCCCTCATGCCCGTCGCCCTGCATGATCGGATCGCGGTAGGCGACATCGGCAGTGAAGGCTTTTTCGATCAGCGCGTTGCGGCTGTGAGCCTCGGCGTTCCAGGCGGCGATATAGGCTTCGGCGATCCGGTTGAGGTCGTTCATCTGACTGTTCCTTTGGTTTGGCGTTTCGATGCCCCAGCTATCGCCGCCCGAGGGAATGAAACCAATTACCTTCCACGTAATGACCGGACGTTTTGCAATGGCGGCGCCGGCACACCACCCTTGAGAGGAGCCAGACCGTGAGCACGGGATTTTTCGGCGATATCGCCAAAATTAGATACGAGGGACCGGAGAGCAGCAATCCGCTCGCCTTCCGCCACTACAACAAGGACGAGGTCGTCTTCGGCAAGCGCATGGAAGATCACCTGCGCTTTGCGGTCGCCTATTGGCACACCTTCGTCTGGCCGGGCGGAGACCCCTTTGGCGGCCAGACATTCGAGCGTCCGTGGTTCAAGGGCACGATGGATGCGGCCAAGCTGAAGGCGGACGTTGCGTTTGAATTCTTCCAGCTGCTCGGCGTTCCCTACTACTGCTTCCACGATGCGGACGTGCGCCCCGAGGGCCGGAACTTCGTCGAGAACACCAAAAACCTCAACGAGATCGTCGATTACTTCGCGAAGAAGCAGGCGGACACCGGCGTCAAACTGCTCTGGGGCACCGCCAATCTCTTCTCCAACCGGCGCTACATGTCGGGTGCCGCCACCAATCCGGATCCGGATGTCTTTGCCTTTGCGGCTGCAACGGTAAAGACCTGCCTCGATGCCACAAAACGCCTCGGCGGTGAGAACTATGTGCTGTGGGGCGGGCGCGAAGGTTACGAGACGTTGCTCAACACCGACCTTTCGCGTGAACTCGATCAGCTCGGTCGCTTCGTCAATCTGGTGGTCGAATACAAGCACAAGATCGGTTTCAAGGGCGCGATCCTGATCGAGCCGAAGCCACAGGAGCCGACCAAGCACCAGTACGACTACGACGTCGCCACCGTCTACGGCTTCCTCAAGAAGTACGGTCTGGAAAAGGAAGTGCAGGTCAATATCGAACAGGGCCACGCGATCCTCGCCGGGCACTCCTTCGAGCACGAACTGGCGCTTGCCAATGCACTCGGCATCTTCGGTTCGATCGACATGAACCGCAACGACTACCAGTCGGGCTGGGATACCGACCAGTTCCCCAACAACGTGCCGGAAATGGCGCTTGCCTACTACCAGGTTCTGGCCGGAGGCGGCTTCAAGACCGGCGGCACCAACTTCGACGCGAAGCTGCGGCGCCAGTCGCTCGATCCCGAGGACCTGCTGATCGGTCATATCGGCGGCATGGATTGCTGCGCCCGCGGTCTGAAAGCTGCGGCCAAGATGATCGAAGACAAGGCACTATCCGCACCGCTCGACCAGCGTTATGCCGGTTGGCAGGTGCCGGAAGCCAAGAAGATGCTCGAGGGCGGCTTCTCGCTGGAAGAGATCGAAGCCTGGGTGCTGAAGTCCGACCTGAACCCGCAGCCGAAGTCCGGCAAGCAGGAACTGCTGGAGAATGTCGTCAACCGCTACGTCTAAGCGCGCGAAAGACGGTCACCCAGATCGAGGAGCCGGCCGCCGTCGCGGCCGGTTCTTTCGTTGGTGCTGTCGATCGGACCGGTAAAGCGCTGCCTCCGACAGCCTCCTGTTCGTCATTCCGACGCTGGTGCGCGCGGCGCGGATCCCTCTCGAAAATCTCGTCCACGACCGGTTGCTCCATGCAAAAAATCTGCTAGTTTCGGCGCCTGCAACGTTTCAGGTGCTTCAACTTCAGCGAAAATGAAGCCTTCTTCCGCTTCTCCTGTCGTTGGCCTAACAGGCCGGCTCTGCCGGCAGCCATATCATCAGGAGGATGTTTGGGATGAAAACGATCAAGGGCCCCGGTCTGTTTCTTGCGCAGTTTGCCGGGGATGCGGCACCGTTCAACTCGTTTGCGGCGATCACCAGATGGGCGGCCGATTGCGGCTACAAGGGCGTGCAGGTGCCGACCTGGGATGCGCGGCTGATCGATCTGAAGAGGGCGGCGACATCGAAGGCCTATTGCGACGAGCTTGCCGGTATCGCCCGCGACAACGGCGTCGAGATCACTGAGCTGTCGACCCATCTGCAGGGCCAGCTGGTCGCCACTCATCCGGCTTATGACGAGGTTTTTGACGGCTTTGCCGTGCCGGAAGTGCGCGGCAACCGACAAGCGCGGCAGCAATGGGCGGTCGAGCAGGTGAAGCTGGCGCTGACGGCGTCGAAGAACCTCGGGCTCGATGCGATGGCGAGCTTCTCCGGCGCGCTTGCCTGGCCGTTCGTCTATCCCTGGCCACAGCGCCCGGCCGGCCTGGTCGAGACCGCCTTCGACGAACTGGCGCGGCGCTGGCGGCCGATCCTCGACCATGCCGAGGACTGCGGCGTCGACGTCTGCTACGAGATCCATCCGGGTGAGGACCTGCATGACGGCATCACCTTCGAGATGTTTTTGGAGCGCACCGGCAACCATGCCCGCGCCAACATGCTCTATGACCCGTCGCACTATGTGCTGCAGTGCCTCGACTATCTCGACAACATCGACATCTACAGGGATCGCATCCGGATGTTCCACGTCAAGGATGCCGAGTTCAACCCGACCGGACGCCAGGGCGTCTATGGCGGCTACCAGGGCTGGGTCAACCGCGCAGGGCGCTTCCGCTCGCTGGGCGACGGCCAGGTCGATTTCGGCGCGGTGTTTTCCAAGATGGCGGCCAATGATTTTGCCGGCTGGGCGGTGGTGGAATGGGAGTGCTGCCTGAAGCATCCCGAAGACGGCGCGCGCGAAGGGGCGGAGTTCGTCAAAAACCACATCATCCGCGTTACCGAGAAGGCCTTCGACGACTTTGCCGACGGCGGTACCGACGAGGCCGCCAACCGGCGCCTGCTGGGGATTTGAGGCGAACCACAGCTCCGGCCGCAGCGCCTGCTCGAGCCGCAGCCCCTCACCCTAACCCTCTCCCCGCCTGCGGGGAGAGGGGACGTGGCAGACGGTTGCGCCGTGCAAGCAGAGGGCGCAGCAATCGTCCTTCTCCCCGCCAAGCGGGGAGAAGGTGCCGGCAGGCGGATGAGGGGCAACCTCACGACACGACGATGAAACGATACGAGGAGAGACGACATGGCAATCGAGGGAACGAGCGAGAAGCGCGAGCGGCGCATCCGGCTGGGCATGGTCGGCGGCGGCTCGGGCGCCTTCATCGGCGCGGTGCACCGCATCGCCGCGAGGCTCGACGATCACTATGAGCTGGTGGCCGGCGCCCTGTCGTCGACGCCCGACAGAGCCGAAAGCTCCGGCCGCGAACTTGGGCTCGATCCATCGCGGGTCTATTCCGACTTCAAGCAGATGGCGATCCGCGAGGCCAAGCTGAAGGACGGCATCGAGGCGGTGGCGATCGTCACCCCCAACCATGTGCACTATGCCGCGGCCAAGGAGTTTTTGAAGCGCGGCATCCATGTGATCTGCGACAAGCCGCTGACCTCGACGCTGGCGGATGCGAAGAAGCTGAAGAAGGCGGCCGACGACAGCGATGCGCTGTTCGTGCTTACCCACAACTACACCGGCTATCCGATGGTGCGCCAGGCGCGCGAGATGATCGCCAATGGCGACATCGGTGCTGTCAGGCTGGTGCAGATGGAATATCCGCAGGACTGGCTGACGGAGAACATCGAACAATCAGGCCAGAAGCAGGCAGCCTGGCGCACCGATCCGGCCCGCTCCGGCGCCGGCGGCTCGACCGGCGACATCGGCACCCATGCCTATAATCTCGGCGCCTTCGTTTCGGGTCTCGAACTGGAGGAGCTTGCGGCCGATCTGGACAGCTTCGTGCCCGGCCGCCAACTCGACGACAATGCCCATGTGATGATGCGCTTCAAGACGAAGGACGGCGAACGCGCCAAGGGCTTGCTCTGGTGCAGCCAAGTGGCGCCCGGCCACGAGAACGGCCTGATGGTGCGGGTCTATGGCACCACGGGCGGACTCGAATGGACGCAGAAGGACCCGAACTATCTCTGGCACACGCCATTCGGCGAGCCGAAGCGGTTGCTCACCCGCGCCGGTGCCGGGGCAGGGCCTGCTGCCAACCGCGTCAGCCGCGTCCCGTCGGGTCATCCGGAGGGTTATCTCGAAGGCTTTGCCAATATCTACACCGAAGCGGCCCGCGCCATCTTCGCCAAGCGCAAAGGCGAGAAGATCGATCCTGCCGTCACCTACCCGACCATCGACGACGGCATGAAGGGCATGGTCTTCGTCGACGCCTGCGTCCAGTCATCCAAACGAAATGGAGCCTGGGTAAAGGTGTAGCGAACCGCCTGAGCCGGGCGGAAGGGCGGGGCATGCCCGCCCTTTTTGGCGAGTTGACATTTGCCGGCATGGCTTTAGGCCGGCCGCGATCCACTGAAAACAACGAGGCCCCGCTTTCGGCGGGGTCGGAACGAGACGAGACAGAGAGATGAGCGATCCCAAGATCCTGGCCCAGCGCTTCCCGGGCGACTTCGTATTCGGGGTGGCGACCGCCTCCTTCCAGATCGAGGGCGCCACCAAGGCCGACGGCCGCAAGCCGTCGATCTGGGACGCCTTCTCCAACATGCCGGGCCGCGTCTTCGGGCGACACAATGGCGATGTCGCCTGCGACCACTACAACCGGCTCGATGAGGATCTGGACCTGATCAAGAGCCTCGGCGTCGAGGCCTACCGGTTTTCGATCGCCTGGCCGCGCATCATTCCCGAAGGCACCGGCCCGATCAACGAGAAGGGGCTCGACTTCTACGACCGCCTCGTCGACGGCCTGAAGGCGCGCAACATCAAGGCTTTCGCCACCCTCTATCATTGGGACCTGCCGCTGGCCCTGATGGGCGATGGCGGCTGGACAGCGCGCACCACGGCTTACGCCTTCCAGCGTTATGCCAAGACCGTGATTGCCCGCCTCGGCGACCGGCTCGACGCGGTCGCGACCTTCAACGAGCCCTGGTGCTCGGTCTGGCTCAGCCATCTCTACGGCATTCATGCGCCGGGCGAGCGCAACATGGATGCCGCCCTGCATGCGCTGCACTTCACCAATCTGGCCCATGGTCTGGGCGTCGATGCCATCCGCTCGGAGCGGCCGAACCTGCCGGCCGGCATCGTCATCAATGCGCATTCGGTCTATCCCGGCAGCGACGCTGATGCCGACAAGGCTGCCGCCGAGCGCGCCTTCGATTTCCACAACGGCGTTTTCTTCGGTCCGATCTTCAGGGGTGAGTATCCCGACAGCTTCATGAGCGCACTTGGCCATCGCATGCCTGATATCGAAGACGGCGACATGGAAACGATCGCGCGCCCGCTCGATTGGTGGGGCCTCAACTACTACACGCCGATGCGCGTCGGCGACGATCCAACGGCCGGTGCCGAATATCCGGCGACGATCAATGCCAAGCCGGTCAGCGATCTGAAGACGGATATCGGCTGGGAGGTCTATGCGCCGGCGCTCGGTCAACTGGTGGAAACGCTGAACGCCCGCTACGACCTGCCCGATTGCTACATCACCGAGAACGGCGCCTGCTACAATATGGGCGTCGAAAACGGTGCGGTCGACGACCAGCCCAGGCTCGACTACCTCGCCGAGCACTTGTCGGTGACATCAGATCTGATCGCCAAGGGTTATCCGATGCGCGGCTATTTCGCCTGGAGCCTGATGGACAATTTCGAGTGGGCCGAAGGCTACAAGATGCGCTTTGGCATCGTGCATGTGGATTACGAAACGCAAGTGCGCACGATCAAGAAGAGCGGCCACTGGTACAAGGCATTGGCCGAGGAATTTCCCGGAGGCAATCACATCTGACGGCTGAAGCCTTGCGCGTCAAATATGACGCGCAAAGGACGCTGTAACGCTTTAAACCTGCTGCATAATTTCTCCTTAAATCGAATCCGATTTAAGGAATCATGCAGTAGTCAATCGAAGCGTCCCGCGGCCGCTTTGCGCACCGGCAGCACCTCGAGGCTGCCGCGATCGAGCTGGGCGAGGACTTCCTTGAAGCCGAAGCGCGGCTTCCATCCGAGTGCGCCGATGGCGGCACTCGGATCGTAGATACGGTCGATCGAGGCGGGCAGCGACCAGCCGCGTTCGGCAAAGGCCTGGGAAAACCTGGTCGCCCGCTCCCGCAGGATCGAGGCGGCATCGCTTGCCAGATGCCGGCAATCCGTCGGCAGGAAGGCGGGCTCACCTGAGACGATGAACCTCTGAAAGGCGGGCCCGTCATTGTCGAGCGCCGCCACATGCGCGTCCGCCACGTCGCGGACGTCGATGCCGCGGTGCAGCCGATAGGCCGCCATGCGGTCGGCCTGCTCCGGAAAGCACCGCGACATGCGCAGGACACGGACGTGCAGCGCCCGGTCGGCGGCATTTTCCAAGAGCGCCTCGGCGGCAAGCTTGGTGTGGTGGTAGATGGTATGCGGCTGCGGCGGCGTTTCCTCGGTAATCCAGGCGCAGGCACCCTCTTTCACCGCGTGGCCGTACAGTGCCGTCGTGCTGGTGAAGACGATGCGGCTGACGCCGGCGGCCTGCGCGGCGGCAATGACGAGATGGGTCCCCATCACATTGACGCGCTCGAACTCCGCGTCCGGGATCGTATCGACGTGAGGCGCATGCAGCGCGGCCGTATGGATGACTGCATCGGCGCCTTGCATGGCGCGCTCGAGCAGCACGCCATCGACAAAATCGCCTGAGACCTCCGTCGTCGCGAAAGGCGCGCGATCGATGCCGACCACGTCATGATGGGGCGCCAGCGCATTGTAGATCGCCCGGCCGATGCGCCCTGAACTTCCGGTCAAAACGATGCGCATCCGCTCTCCTGCCTTTCGACTCAGTCTTCGCGTGTTTCGTATCAGAGAACTGTGGTCAGTAAACCGCGAAGTAGGCCGTATTCCCGCGACCGCGGTCGAAGGCTCAACTCACCCTGTGACGATCATCATTCCGGTGCGTATTGCGAAGCTGTCCGCTCCGGGCCCTTGATCCGCCAACTCCCCTTGTTCTATGCGTTGGCGATAGCGAATAGGCGTGTGGGGCGCCGGGGGACTATCGAATATGGAAATCTTCACCTCTGCCGGGCTGCTGGCGCTTCTGCAGGTCATCGTCATCGACCTGGTTCTGGCCGGCGACAATGCGGTCGTTATCGGTCTTGCAGCCGCCGGTCTGCCGACCGAGCAGCGCCGCAAGGCGATCCTGGTTGGCATCGTTGCCGCAACCCTGTTTCGCATCGCGCTTGCCAGTGTCACCGTGCAGCTTCTCGATATCATCGGGCTGCTTTTGGCCGGTGGCCTTCTGCTTCTTTGGGTCTGCTGGAAGATGTGGCGCGAGATCCGTGCCGGCGGCGCGGAAGATTTCGAGGGTGAGGGTGCCAATTCGGCGCCGCGAAAGACCTTTCTTCAGGCGGCGATCCAGATCGTCATTGCCGACGTCTCGATGTCGCTTGACAACGTTCTGGCGGTCGCCGGCGCTGCACGCGAGCATCCGACCATCCTCGTCTTCGGCCTTATCCTTTCGATCGCGCTGATGGGCATTGCTGCCAGCTTCATCGCGCGGCTGCTCAACCGCTATCACTGGATCGCCTATGTCGGTCTCGCCATCATCCTCTACGTGGCGCTCAACATGATCTATCGCGGCTCGATCGAGGTCTGGCCGCACCTGGCGCCGGTTGCCCACGCCATCGGCATCTGACCGTCGCAGGCAGATCGTCGGCATCGGCCCGCTTGTCGGGTCGGTGCGCGGCCGGCTTCTTGCCGCGCCGCCAGCGAAAGAGCGGTTTTTTCCGCAAACGTGGAGCAACCCGGAAAAACATACCTGTAAAAGCCGGGATCTATTGTCGATAAGGGCCGTAGATTATGTCGCATGTTCTTCCCGCGGCAACGACGTTGAACTCACCGGTTGGCTAATGCTAGAGATGTGCTCCCTGTTCCGAATGCGTTGTCGAATGTCGGCCTGACAAGACGCGCCTTCCATCCCGCGCCCGAGCCCGGGATTCTGAGTTTCGAGCATCCGAGAGCACCTATGTACCCGTCCATAACGATAACGCCTCTTTCGGGGGTATCCGAACGATGAGCGTTTCCGCCTATACAGCGCCGGCGCCCGGTGATGCCGCCGTCATCTTCGATGGCGTTTCCAAGCATTTCGCCGCCTCCGGCAAGAGCGGCGCCTTCACCGCGCTCGACACGGTCTCGCTTTCGGTCGGGCGCGGCTCGATCACCGGCATCATCGGCCGCTCCGGCGCCGGCAAGTCGACGCTGATCCGCCTGGTCAACGGGCTGGAAAAGCCGACGGGCGGCACGGTGCTCGTCGATGGCGTCGATGTCGGCGCGCTCGACGAGGCGGGCCTTCGCGAGCTCAGGCGCTCGGTCGGCATGATCTTCCAGCATTTCAATCTCCTGTCGTCGCGCACCGTGTTTGGCAATGTGGCGTTGCCGCTCGAAATCGCCGGCATGGACAAGCAGGCCATCGAAAAGCGCGTGCGGCCGCTGCTCGATCTCGTCGGGCTTGCCGACAAGCATGGTCGTTACCCGGCCGAGCTTTCCGGCGGGCAGAAACAACGGATCGGTATCGCCCGGGCGCTGGCGACCGAGCCGAAGCTGCTGCTCTCGGACGAGGCGACCTCGGCGCTCGATCCCGAGACGACGCAATCGATCCTGGAACTGCTGAAGCGTATCAATGCCGACCTTGGCCTGACCGTGCTGCTCATCACCCATGAGATGGAAGTGGTGAAGGCTGTCACCTCCGACGTTGCCGTGATCGATCACGGCCGCATCGTCGAGCGCGGCCATACCTTCGACGTCTTCACCCATCCCAGGCACGAGACGACGCGGGCGATGCTCTCCGGCCTGCCGGGCTCGAAGCTGCCCGACGCCGTGTCGCGCGGGCTGAAGCCGCAGGCGGCTGACGGCGACCGCGCCGTCGTGCGCCTGACCTTCTTCGGGGCGGCGGCAGAACGGCCGTTGATTTCGCAGCTGATCAAGTCGGTCGGCGCCGAGGTCAATATCATTGCCGGCACGATCGACGAGATCGGCGGCCGGCCCTATGGCTCGCTGGTCGTCGCCTATGGCGCGGATGCGGAGACTGCCGGCCGTGCCGAGCGCTTCTTCACCGAAAATGGACTGGTCACGGAGGTGCTCGGTTATGTCGCCTGATCTTCTCTTGCGCATCGGCAGCGCCACGCTCGATACGCTTTACATGGTGGCGATCGCCGGCCTGATCGGCTCGCTGATCGGCCTGCCGATCGGTATTTTCCTGGCGACCAGCGGCAAGGGCGAACTGTTCCCGGCGCCGACGACCAACCGCATCGTCGGGCTGATCGTCAATGCCGCACGCTCGACGCCGTTCATCATCCTGGTCGTCGCCATCATTCCTTTCACCCGGCTGATCACCGGGACGTCGATCGGCACCAAGGCGGCGATCGTGCCGCTGACGATCGCAACCATTCCCTTCGTCGCGCGTCTGGTGGAGGCGGCGATCCGCGAGATCGACAAGGGACTGATCGAGGCCGCCCGCGCCATGGGCGCGACGCCGATGCAGATCGTCTTCAAGGTGCTGCTGGCGGAAGCGCGCCCGGCGCTGACATTGGCGCTGACCATGACCATCGTCAGCCTCATCGGTTATTCCGCCATGGTCGGCGCCGTCGGTGGTGGCGGGCTCGGCGATCTCGGCATCCGCTACGGCTACCAGCGCTTCATGCCCGACGTGATGCTGGTCGTCGTCATCGTGCTCATCGTGCTGGTGCAGCTCGTCCAGAGCGCCGGCGACGGACTGGCGCGCCACTTTGACAGGCGCAGCCGCAAGAACTGATTTCCCAGGACACTCAGGTCACCAACAAGGAGATACCCATGAAGAAGCTCATCATTGCTGCGGCAATCGCAGCCCTTGCTGCCGGTACGGCACTGGCCGAGACCATCAAGGTCGGCGTAACGCCGGGCGAACACGCCCAGATCATGGAGAAGGTGAAGGAAGTCGCGGCTCCCAAGGGCCTCGACATCGAGATCCTCGAATTCTCGGATTACGTCGTTCCGAACCAGGCGCTCGCCGACGGCGACCTCAATGCCAACTCGTTCCAGCACCAGCCCTATCTCGACAACCAGATCGCCGATCGCGGCTTCGATATCGTCAGTGTCGGCACCACCATCACCACGCCGATGGGTGTCTATTCGAGCAAGGTGAAGAGCCTCGACGAACTTCAGGACGGCGCGACCATCGCCATCCCGAACGACCCGACCAATGGCGGCCGCGCGCTGCTCGTTCTCGCCTCGAAAGGCCTGATCAAGGTCAAGGAAGAGGCCGGGCTGAAGGTCACTCCGGCCGACATCACCGAGAACCCGAAGAACATCATGTTCGCCGAGCTTGATGCAGCCCAGCTGCCGCGCTCGCTCGCCGACGTCGATGCGGCGGTCATCAACACCAACTATGCGCTCGAGGCCGACCTGCACCCGAAGAAGGACGCCATCGCCATCGAAGGCGAGAAGTCGCCCTACGCCAACGTCATTGCCGTGCGCACCGCCGACAAGGATGCGCCCTGGGTGAAGACGCTGGTCGAGGCCTACCACGACGAAAAGGTGAAGGCCTTCATCAACGACACCTTCAAGGGTGCGCTGATCCCGAGCTGGTAATTTCCAGAGCTTCGACAGTCGAATACCGAACCGCGCGCCGCACCCCGGCGCGCGGTTTTCTTTTGACCGCTGGCGGCTGCGCCCTATGTTCTCCGCAATCTCGGGAGGAACGGGCATGAAGGGTGGATGTCACTGCGGCGCTATACGCTACGAGACACGGCGCGCGCCGTGCTATTCCGGTTTCTGCCATTGTCGCGATTGCCAGCGGATCACCGGTACCGGTCATTGCTGCTACATGATCTTCGATCGTTCGGATGTGATTGCGACCGGGTCCTATCGCAGCTACCAGACCGTCGCCGCAAACGGCAACATCTCCGTCCGCCATTTCTGCGACACCTGCGGCAGCCAGATTTTTGGAAGCGGCCTGCCGGATGACGGCCGCCTGACGATCTATGCCGGCACGCTGGACGATCTCTCCGCGTTTCAGCCGACGGATGCGATCTTCACACGCAGTCGGCCCGAATGGGATCGGGCGGCGATGGCGCTGCAGGAATGCGAGGCATTGCCGGGCTGAGTCTTTTGTCCCGCGCAGAGAATGCCTACCGGTCGTCGCCGATCAGCTTCCGAGATGTTTCTCGCCGCGCTTCTTGGCGAGTGTGATCTGGCGCTGTCGCTGGCGATAGCGCTCACGGTCCTCATCGGTGCGGATTTCGTAGCAATGGATGCAGGAGACGCCGTCCTCGTGGCGTGGCGAGGCGAGGTCGGCCGGTGTCAGCGGCTGGCGGCAGGCATGGCACAGCGTGTGCTCGCCCTCTTCAAGCCCGTGCGTGACCGACACGCGGTCATCAAAGACGAAGCAGGCGCCTTCCCACAGGCTTTCTTCCTGCGGCACCTCTTCGAGATATTTCAGGATGCCGCCCTTGAGATGGAAGACCTCGTCGAAGCCCTGCTCCTTCATGAAGGCGGTCGCCTTTTCGCAGCGGATGCCGCCGGTGCAATACATGGCGATCTTCGGCTTGTTGTGCAGGCCGGCATTGTTGCGCACCCAGTCGGGAAACTCGCGGAAGGTCTTGGTCTGCGGGTCGACCGCGCCCTTGAAGATGCCGATCGCCGTTTCGTAGTCGTTGCGCGTGTCGATGACGATCGTCTGGGGATCGGAGATCAGCGCATTCCAGTCCTTCGCATCGACATAGGTGCCGACAATCTTGTTGGGGTCGATGTTGTCGACGCCCATGGTGACGATTTCCTTTTTCAGCCGCACCTTCATACGCAGGAACGGCATCGAGGAGGCACGGCTTTCCTTGTGTTCCAGGCCCGCGAATTCCGGCTGGGAGCGCAGATAGGAAAGCACGGCCGTGATGCCGGCGTCGGTGCCGGCGATCGTGCCGTTGATGCCCTCATGGGCGAGAAGCAGGGTTCCCTTGACACCGTTCTCGTCGCAAACGGCCTGCAGCGGTTCGCGGAATTCGGCGAAACGCGAGAAGGCGACGAAATGGTAGAGCGCTGCGACCATGAACTGGCCATGCGTCTCAGGGCGCGGGGTCGTTGAAATGTCGGTCATGGGCCGTGCAAATACAGCTTTCGCGCCGCAAGTGCAATCCGGCCTCCCTTACAGGGGCCATCTGTCGCGGTCGGCGGCTAGCGGCCGGCGTCGAGCCAGAGCAGCCGGATGGTCCGGCTCTCGTCATCCGGCGTATCGAGAAACACGTCGGCTGCGCGTTCCAGCGCCTCCGAGCGCAGGCTGACCTGCCGGGCGATAACGGCGGAGATCAGATAGGCCTGATCCTGGCTGTTGCCGGCGAGGCCGGGGTCCTCGTTGACGAGCGAGGTCATGACGTCGAGATCATTGAGATGCCCGAGAACATCGACAAGCGCCTTGGCATCCAGGCGCTTCACCTGCATCGCCGACGGCCATGCCTCCCGCACCAAGGCCAGGTGCATGCGATAATCCTGGGCGCGCTTGCGCAGTTCGTGGAAAGAGGCGGCCTCGGTGCTCGCCTTGCAAGCCTCGCGGGCGCCGGCAGCGCGCTTCAACGTGCGCCGCCAACCCTTCGCCAACCGGTCGGCCGTCTTGCGGCGGCGGTCATCGAAGGAGACGTGGACGAGCGCTGCCGTTGCCTGTTCGCAATTGACGATGGTCGCCGCGACCCTGTCCTCGATATCCGTTTCGCCAGCGGCGATCCGGTCGCGCCGCTCAATCAGTCGCGAGCAGACGTGGTCGAGGGCCTTCTCTTCGTCTTCGCTGCGGGCGCCTTCATGCAGATAGCGGGCATTTTCCACGAGTGCGGCGGCGTCCCTGACAGTCGATAGATTGCGCGCCATGTCGCGAATGCGCGCATTCTCCTGTTTTTGAAACAGCGGCACATCGGAGGCGACCAGCCGGTAGAGCGCGCGCACGCGCTTGAAGCATTTTCGGGCGTCGTGGATGGCCTCGTGAACACCGTCCGGGCGAAGCCGGAGGACTTCGATCGCCTGCTCGAATTGTTCGGCGCCCACACTCCTGAAATCGTCGGTGAAGGCCCGGCCTGGCCTGAAGGCGTAGCTCATGCCTGTTCTTCCACAAGTCCGTCGGTGGCGAGCGCCTGGTTGGAGTAACGCCGGTCGCCGGTGATCTCCCGCCCCAGCCAGTCTGGAAGTGCCGGCAGATCGGTTTCCCGCTTCATCTCGACCTCGGCGACCACGAGCCCTTTAAGCGCGCCTTCGTAGACGTCAACCTCCCAGGTGAAGCCCTTGTGCGGCACGCGGTAACGTCGCTTCTCGATGACGATGCCGACCGCCTGGGTCAGCATTTCCCCGGCGTCGTCCATCGGCAGGTCATACTCGTATTCATTGCGAACCAGGGCAGACTTGCCGATCTTGATCGTCAGCCGCGCCCATTTGTCGCCGTGGATCCGCACGCGCACGGATCGGTCGTCCATGGTGACGACATAGGCCTGCCGGAGCTGGGTGCCCTTGTCGGCATGCTCCCGCCATCCACCGGATGCCACCAGGAACTTGCGCTCTATCTCCTTCGCCATGGGGATCCCGCATTTCGAGAGGGTCGATTGCAATCAAACTATCGTTTTGCCAGCAAGGCTCAAGTATCTCTTTGTTGTCGATGTCATTTTTTTCTTTGCTCATATACGAACGGCGTATCCGCTCTGCGTTCGGCCTCGACAAGCGGCAGCAGGCGGAGTATGCGGGAACGCATATTCAATCGTTTTAAAAGGACGATCTGCATGAGTGCGAAAACCGACAAGCTTCTTTCCATCCTCAGACTGCAGCCGGTCGTGCCGGTTCTGGTGATCGACGATGTGGCGACGGCCGTGCCGCTGGCAAGGGCGCTTGTCGCCGGTGGACTGAGAGCAATCGAGATCACGTTGCGCACGCCGGCAGCGCTCGAAGCGATCCGCGCCGTTGCCAATGAGGTCGAGGGCGCGGTTGCCGGCGCCGGCACCATTCTCAATGCCGCCCAGTTCCAGGCGGCGGTCGAAGCCGGTTCGCGGTTCATCGTCAGCCCGGGCACGACGCAGGAGTTGATCGACGTTGCCAACGACCACGACGCCCCGCTTTTGCCGGGCGCTGCGACCGCCAGCGAAGTCATGGGCCTGCGCGAAGAAGGCTACGACGTGATGAAGTTCTTCCCGGCGGAACAGGCCGGTGGTGCTGCCTACCTCAAGTCGCTGTCGTCGCCGCTTGCCGGCACCTTCTTCTGCCCGACCGGCGGCATTTCGCTTTCGAATGCGCGCGACTACCTGTCGCTGCCGAACGTCGTCTGCGTCGGCGGTTCCTGGGTAGCGCCGAAGGATCTGGTGGCAAAGGGCGACTGGGCCGGCATCACCAAGCTGGCGGCCGAAGCCTTTGCACTCAAGGGCTGAGGGACGCCCCTTCGCTTGAGAATCCGAAGGCCGGGCGTCAGTCCGGCCTTTTTCGTGTAAAACGCGAATTTGTATTTCCACTGCAACGTACCTATGTCTCAATCGGTTTGATGGAGCGGGTGCAGGCGGCGCCCTGTTCCGCATGTTTTCATCCGCCTGGAACCGACAAGGAGCGAAACCCCATGTTCGACGCGAAGAAATTGCTGGACCAGTTTCTCGGATCGCAGGTCCCTGGAGCGGGTGGCACGGTGCGCGACCGCGCCGGCCAGGTAACGCAGCTTGCCAAGGACAATCCGCTTGCAACCGGCGCAATCGCCGCCGTGCTGCTCGGCACCAAGTCAGGCCGGCAGCTGACCGGCAATGCGGCCGTGCTCGGGGGGCTCGCGGCCATCGCCGGCCTCGGCTACCAGGCCTACAAGAACTACCAGTCAGGCAATGCTCCGGTCACTGACCCCGCCGCCCGGAAGCAGCCGGAACTGCTGCCACCGCCGACCGATTCCGGATTTGCCGCCGAACCGGAAAAGATCAGCAACGACTTCGCGCTTGTGCTCGTGCGCGCCATGATCGCCGCGTCGCGTGCGGACGGCCATATCGACGAGGTCGAGCGTCGCCATATCATCGACAAGCTCTCTGTGTCCGGCCTGTCGGCCGATGCGTCGGCGTTCCTGGAGGGCGAGCTTGCCAATCCGGTCGATATCGACGCCATCGTCGGTGCTGCGAAGACCGAGGAGGAGCGCGTCGAGGTCTATACCGCCTCGCGCCTGGCGATCGAGCCGGAAAGCCGCGCCGAGCGGGGCTATCTCGATCTGCTTGCAGGCCGTCTCGGCCTACCCGATGCGCTCGTCGATCATATCGAGGCGACGGTGTCGTCGGCCAAGGTGCCGGCCTGATCGCATCGCTCATGGATTGATCACCAGTTTGAATTTGTGTTGGCCGCTTCTCTGCCCTATGCCGAAGACTATAGCGCCGCGCGTCTTATCAGATGCGCAAAGGTCGCTATAGCTCTTTGAATTGCTGCAGCAGGAGAGGTGGCCGATGCGTGATCTGAGCAACTGGGAAGGATGTCCGGCGCCGAAGCCGGTGGCGATCGAAGGTCGCTACATCAGGCTCGAACCCTATGACCGCGACACGCACCGGCAGGACCTGTGGGACGGGCTTGGCGGCATGGCCATCAACCCGCTGCTGAAGTATTTCGCGCAAGCTGATTTCGGCGGCATCGACGATTTCGATGCCTGGCTGACCGCCGCCCAGGAAAAATCCGGCTGGGTCACCGAAGTGTTTCGCGACAAGGCGAACGGCAAGGTCGTCGGCATGGCGAACTATATGCGCGCCGATCCGGCCAACGGCGTTGTCGAGGTCGGGTCCGTTGTGCACGGCGCGGCGATGGCCCGCTCGCCGCTGTCGACCGAGGCGCATTACCTCATGGCCAAGCACGTTTTCGAGGAACTCGGCTATCGCCGCTACGAGTGGAAATGCAACAGCGAGAATGAGGCAAGCCGGACGACCGCCGCGCGTCTCGGTTTCAGTTTCGAAGGCATTTTCCGCCAGCATATGATATCCAAGGGTGGCAATCGCGACACCGCCTGGTTCTCGATGATCGACAGCGAATGGCCGCTGCTCAATGCCGCATTCGAAAACTGGCTGTCGCCTGATAATTTCGATGCCGACGGTCGCCAGAAGCGGCGACTGGAAGATATTCGCGCGGACCTCGCGCCAAAGGAGTGAGCGTGAACGCGCCCGAGAAGAGCAGAGAAAACCAAGCGAACAAGGAAAAATCGCCGGCGATCGCCGCGGCCGTCATTCTGGCCGTCGTCGGCGTCGGCTTCTTCATGCTGCCGTCGATCATGCTGAGACTTGGCGATATCTCGGTCTGGCTGGCCGGCGCTTTCGGCGTGGTCTTCGTTCTCTGCTTCTTCCTGATCTTCTGGCTGCGGGCGCGGCATCAGCGCAAGCGCGGCCTCTGACCGACGCCTCCTGTCTGCTTTGAGCCACAGCAATTGTAGATTAGATGCAAAGGCCAGCCTCTTGCGCGTCAGATCCGACGAGCAAGTCAACGGCATCAACTTTGCAGCGCTGCACCCAGCAGAATCAGTCCAAGGATCAGAACGAGCAGGGCGCCGGCGATCTCGATGCTATTCGAGATGCGGGTGGCCGATGCGGCGCTTGACGCATAGCGCACGGCAAAACCCTTTGCCGTGACGGCGAGTGTCGCCAGGATCGATACCGTGATCGCCGTGCCGATCGACATGGCGAAGACCGACAGGATACCGCCGAGATAAAGGCCGTTGAGCAGGGCGAAGGACAATACGATCAGTGCGCCCGAGCAGGGACGCAGGCCGACGGCGACGATCGCCGACCAGGCCTCGCTGATGGCGAAGCGATCCCCCTTGAGCATCGACGGATCCGGCGCATGCGCATGGCCGCAGGTGGAGCAGACTTCGCCGGCGCCGTGACTATGATCGTGATGATGATGGCTGTGGTCGTGGCGATGGTGGGCATGATCGTGATGGTCATGCTCGAGGTGAACATGCCCGCCGCCGGCCGCTGCCATGAGAACCGCCGGGCGCATCATCGAGCGCAGCTTGCGAAACAAAAGCCAGCCCCCGAAGGCGGCGATCAGCGCGTAGCTGGCAATTTCCAGCGAGCGCGTCGCGTCGGTCATGCTGATCGAGGAGCCGCGCAAAAGAAGATAAACGGCGCCGACGAGCAGGATGGCGACGACCCCCTGCAGGATCGACGACATGAAGGAGAGCAGCACGCCGCGCTTCAGCTCGGTCTCGTTGGCGATCATGTAGGAAGAGATGACAGCCTTGCCGTGGCCGGGGCCGGCGGCATGGAAGACGCCATAGGCGAAGGAAAGGCCGATCAGCGACCAGAGCTGCCACGGGTTGTCGCGCATGCCCTTCAGCGCGCCGGTCAGCGTGCGGTAGAAGCCCTGTTGTTCCGAATTCACCCAGGCAAAGAAGCCGCCGAGGAAGCCGGTCGTCTGAAAGGACGGTTCGGCGGTGCCGATGCCGAGCGGCGATTGCGCCGCGGCAAGGCCGGCTGACAGTGCGGTCAACACGAGCGTGGCGGCAATCAGGCCGCCGATCCTGCGGGTGTTCAGCATGTGATCTCTATCCTGGTTGCAAAGAGCTTCGACATGTCGGTGCCGGTCGGGTCGCTCCAGAAGGCATCGGTCAGCGTGTCCTTGTTTTCAGCAAGGACTTCGTCAGGATCAGGGCGGACGACCTTGTGCTCGCAGGCGGCGATCTTGTCGCCGACCACGGTCAGGTCGTCGTCGGTCGGGAAATCCATGGCCGTGTACATGGTCGGGTCGTAGACGCCGAAGGAGAGCTTGCCCTTGAGTGGCATCGGTTCGGCCGGCTTGACCGCGAACATCATCAGGAGCTGGCCGTCCTTGTAGTCGACGGTGATGCGCTCGGGTTTGTTGACCTTAATGGATTTGCCGTTTTCCAGGGCCGTCGTGTAGTAATTGTACTCCGACAGCGACTCCAGCACCGTCTGGCCGACTTCGGCCAGTTCGTCCGGATCGAGCGTGGCGTTCGAATTCTTGTCGAAATCGAGAACGACACTTGCGGAAAACAGCTCGTCGAAACGCCAGACGTTCCTCAGCTCGCTGACTTCGCCCTTGTCGTCGGAGGCCACTTCCAGGCGGGCCTCGGCGAAGATGTGCGGATGGGCGAAGACCAGGGTCGGCGCAAGCAGGGTGGCAAGGCCGGCCATGACGAGGCGCTTAATTCTCATGAAACGGCAATCCTTTCGGTCAGGGCGTGACAGCGCCTTCGAATCGTTCCCGCAATGTACTGGAAATGGGACGGATTTGGGACCTTTCCGCGTCAACGCGGCTTGCGGAACCAGGCATGCAGGTAGTCGACGAGGGTGCGCACCTTGGCCGGCAGGTAGCGGCGATGCGGATAGATCGCGTAGATGCCGCGATCCCGGGGCAGAAAATCGTCAAAAAGCGTGACGAGTTCGCCGGTGGCAACCTTGGGGCGGGCGATGAAGTCTGGAACCAACGCCACGCCGATGCCGGAGACGGCGGCGCGCACGGAGGCAAGCGGGCTGTTGACCTCGATCGGGCCGCTCACGGGAACGGTGAAGGAGGAGCCGTCGGGCTCGATGAAGCGCCAGTTGGAATAGGACCGGCCATTGGTATCGAGAATGCAGGGGAGCTTCGAAAGGTCGGTTGGGTGGGCGATCGGCCCGACCTTCTCCAGGAAATCCGGGGCCGCACAGATCAGCACCTGGAAATCGTCGAGCTTGCGGGCGATCAGCGTCGAATCCTCCAGCCGCGTGATGCGGATGGCGACATCGAAGCCTTCTTCGACGAGATCGACGAAACGGTCGTCGGAGACGATCTCCAGCGACAGCTCCGGATGCTGCTTGCCGAAATCCATCAGCGACTGGCCAATCTCGGCATCGACGAAGGTGCGGGGCGCGGTAATCCGCAGGCGGCCCTTGAGATCGGAATTGTTGGCGCGTACGAGATCGGCGAGATTGTCGATCTCCTTCAGGATTTCCGATGCGGTTCGGTAATAGGTGTGGCCGGCTTCCGTCAGCGAGAATTGCCTTGTGGTGCGGTTCAGCAGAAGCGCGCCGAGTTCGTCCTCGAGTTCGCGCACGTATTTCGACAGCAGCGCCTTCGACTTGCCGACGCGGCGGGCCGCGGCCGAAAACCCTTCGGCGTCCACGACATCGATGAAGGCGCGGATGCGGGTGAGCGTGTCCATGGGCCGGTCTTTCTCTCGTCTTTCCTGGTCGCGGCAGCATTGATTCGCCGCGAATGCTTCTTTCACGTTTCCCTGTTCCGCGGCTGTCTTTCCAGCCGGGCTTATCCGCTTCCCGGATCTTGACGACCGGATAGGCGAGGCCCCGAAATAAACCCAGACCTTTCAATCGCTTGCGGCGGTCTTCGCATCGGTGCCGATTGTTCAGTAAACGTGAACGCCAACAGTGTTGCCGGTCTCAAAAAAAATTCAACCCGGCAGCGAAAAAACTCTTGATTACGACAAGGTTTTTTCTTACCTACGCCCTTGCCCAAAGTCGCACGTGCCTGTGGGTGTCCGCCGACCCTCGATTAGGTGAGGGTATCGGTAAGGTACCTGGAACTAACCCCTCCAGTCGCTATTCCGGCCAACCGGGAAATGCGAGGACATCTTGAAGCAACGACGGTGCGGGCCTTTCTGGTGTCTGCCGGCTCTCCAACAGCCGGGGTTACTGAAGAGGCACACCTTCATTGCCGGAAGTGCGGTTGGGTTATCCCCTCCAATCCATGGCAGACAAAGCCGAATTGAAGCCTAGGCGGGCTTCGGTTCACCGTTCGCGCATCGAGCGCATGCATGGTTCCGGGGTCTCCACCGGCTGGTTCCAGAGCATTCGCGCGTATGCCCTTTGTCCTTCGCGAAAGCGGAGCATTTTGGATCAGGGGAATAAGGCCATGACCACGGCACGCATCATCGACTTCATCAACACCCGACGACCCGAAGGCCCGTGCCTCGTTGTCGACCTCGACGTCGTGCGCAACAATTTCACGGCCTTCCGCCACGCGCTGCCCGACAGCTCGATCTATTACGCCGTCAAGGCAAACCCGGCGCCGGAAATCCTGCGCCTGCTCGCTGGCATGGGCTCCTCCTTCGATTGCGCGTCCGTCGCCGAAATCGAAATGGCGCTCGATGCCGGTGCGACCGCGCAGCGCATTTCCTACGGCAACACCATCAAGAAGGAGCGCGACATTGCCCGCGCTCATGCTCTGGGTGTGTCGCTCTTTGCGGTCGACAGCCACGAGGAAGTCGAGAAGATTGCCCGTGCCGCCCCCGGCGCCCGCGTGTTCTGCCGCGTGCTGACCGATGGCGAAGGCGCCGAATGGCCGCTGTCGCGCAAGTTCGGCTGCGTCCCGCAGATGGCCGTCGACGTGCTCGTCTACGCTCATCAGCATGGCCTCGTTTCCTACGGCGTCTCGTTCCATGTCGGTTCGCAGATGACGAAGCTCGACGCCTGGGATTCGGCCCTTGCCGATGCCAAGCGCGTCTTCGTGCAACTGGCCAAGCAGGGCATCGAGCTCAAGATGGTCAACATGGGCGGTGGCTTCCCGACGAAGTACCTCAAGGACGTGCCGACGGCTGAAGCCTACGGTCAGGCGATCTTCGGCGCGCTGAAGAAGCACTTCGGCAACCACATCCCGGAAACGATCATCGAGCCTGGCCGCGGCATGGTCGGCAATGCCGGCGTGATCAAGGCGGAAGTCGTTCTCGTGTCGAAGAAGTCGGACAATGACAGCCACCGCTGGGTGTTCCTCGACATCGGCAAGTTCGGCGGTCTCGCCGAAACCATGGACGAGGCGATCCGCTACCCGATCCGCACGGCCCGTGACGGCGACGAAATGGAGCCCTGCGTGCTCGCCGGCCCGACCTGCGATTCGGCCGACGTGCTGTACGAGAAGAACATGTATCCGCTGCCGATCACGCTCTCGATCGGCGACGAGGTTCTGATCGAAGGCACCGGCGCCTACACGACGACCTATTCGGCCGTCGCCTTCAACGGCTTCGAGCCCTTGAAGTCCTACGTGATCTGATCCGGCCTCTCCCGTCTTCGGTCGGGAGCGCCACTTCACAATTTTCTTAGATGCCGCCTGAAGCGGTTTTGATGACGGGAGGCCCGGATGGCCGCTGTTGTTGATGCCCTGCGCGCGTTTTTCGCGCCGTCCACATTCGTTATCGACAACGAAAACCCGGGTGACGTCGTTGCCCGCGAAAACCTGCTCGACCGGGCGATGGGGCCGGAGCGGCGCCGCAAGTCGTCGGAAAAGCTGCGCAGCGGCCGCGTGCCGGCCGAAGGTCTTGCCTTCGTCGCCCGCGATCTCGACGGCCATGTCATCGGCAGCGTTCGCCTGTGGAATGTCGAGGCCGGCGTCAACCGCGAGGGTCACAGCATTCCTGCGCTGCTGCTCGGCCCGCTTGCGGTCGATCCTGGCCATGAAGGCAAGGGCATCGGCGGCATGCTGATGCGTGCAGCCATCGAAGAGGCCAAGAACCGCAGCCACGGCGCGATCCTGCTGGTCGGCGATGCGGCCTATTACGAGCGTTTCGGCTTCTTCACCGCGCGCACGCAGCATCTGGTGATGCCGGGCCCATTCGAACGCAACCGCTTCCTGGCGCTTGAGCTTCGCGATGGCTGGCTCGAAGGTGCAGCGGGCCTGATCGTTGCCAGCGGGCGCAAGCTGGCGTTGCCGCCGGTCAAGCGCGCCGCCTGATCTCTTTCCGTCTCCAACCCTGCGGAGGCGGATTTTTCGCTGCTCCCCCATCTGTCTCATGCGAGAGGTGGGGGAGCAGGTCATATGAACAGGAAATCACGCCTCGGCGGCAGACGGCCGCGCGTCATACAGCGCCGCGCGTCTATTTAGACGCGCAAAGGTCGCTGTAACACTTTGAGTTGCTGCATAATTTTGTCCTTAAATCGATTCCGATTTAAGGAATTATGCAGTAGCAGACGAAGGCAAGCTTGTTGCCGTCGGGGTCGCGCACATAGGCGGCGTAGAAACCCTCGCCATACTGCGGGCGGAAGCCTGGCTCGCCCTCGACACTGCCGCCTTGTTCGATTGCCGTTGCAAACAGCCTGTCGATCACCGCAGCGCTTGGTGCGAGGAAGGCGGTCATGGCGCCATTGCCGATGCCGGCGGGATTTCCGTCGAAGGGATAGCCGGTGAAGAAGCGCGGCGCGCGGTCGTCATCCCTGCGTCCCCAGGATGCCACCTGCTCGTCGCACCAGCAGCGTTCCTGGCCGATCAGCGCCATTACAGCGCCGCGCGTCAAATATGACGCGCAAAGGACGCTGTAACGCTTTAAACCTGCTGCATAATTTTGTCCTTAAATCGGATCCGATTTAAGGAATTATGCAGTAGCGGATCGTAGAACCGTTCGGCCCGCTTGAGGTCGGTCGTTCCGACCATCGTATATCCGATCATGTTTTCTCCCTTGTCTTGCCTGGCATCGCTCAAACCTGACCAAGGAAGGACCGGCCGCGCGGCGACAGCCGGTAGCCGACCGCCAGGCTTTCCGTCAGTCCCAGTTCCTTCAGCTTGCGGATGCGCGCCTTGAGCTTGAGCTTATCGATGCCGACCTGTTCGGCAATCTCGGCGGCGGTGATGCCGTCGCGCGAAGCGATCAGGCGGAGTGTCGGCTCGGCCCATGTCTGGCCGGCGGTTTCGTCGAAGCGTGCGAGCCTGCCGGCGATTGCGGCCCGGTCGGCTTTCCCAAGCGTCGTGTCATCGCGCAGGGACAGGCGCGGATCATCGCCCGCGCGATGGAAGGCGATGCGGTAAAGCGTGCCGTCGGGGCGATCGTCGAGCTCGGCAAGCAACACCTCGCGCGTCGGGTAGCCGGCGCGGCGTGCATCTTCCTTGCTGATGTCTTCGGCATTGATGACGTCGATCGTGCCGATCGACAATGGGCCGGCCGCCGTGCGCAGGCTGCCGCCGGCCTTGACGGTCGGCCTCGTCCAGCGCCGGAAGGCCAGCGTCACGTCTCCTTTGGCAATCTGGTCGAGGATGGCCTTGCCGAACAGCATGTCAGTTGGTGGCGCGGCGATAGAAAGCGAGGGAACCGGCGAGAGCCAGCAGGGCGCCGCCACAGATACGTTCGAGCCAGACGGCCCCGGAATGCTTGAGAAAGCGAGCCGCCTGAGAGCCGAGCAGGGCGTAGCCGAGCATGACGGCGAAATCGACAAGCGCGAAGACGAAAGCAAGCGCTGCATATTGCGGTGCCTGCGGCAAGGCGAGGTCGATGAATTGCGGCATGAAGGCCGAGAAGAAGAGATAGCCCTTCGGGTTGGTGACGGCGACCAGAAAGCTCTTCAGAAAAATCGTGGGCGCCGTGGCATCGGCACTGTCCTTGTCGACGGAAACGTCGAGCGTTCCCTTCGACCGCAACAGCATGACCCCGAGAAAGGTGAGATAGGCGGCACCGAGCCATTTGACCACGGTAAACCAGAACTCGGAGGCGGCAAGCAGGGCGCCGAGGCCCAGCGCCACCGCGCCGATCAGCACAAAATCCGAAAGGACGGCGCCGACCATGCCGGCAAGTGCGCGCTTGATGCCGTAGCGCGAGCCGTTGGTGAGCGCCAGCAGGACGGTCGGGCCGGGAGTGGCAATACCGATGAAAGCGACAAAGGCGAATGCGAGGATGGTGATTTCACTCATGAGATCCTCCAGCGTAGTGAGGAAGTCGTTTCACACCTCAGGTTCCTGCGCAACAGGAAGCAGGCGGACATTTGACAGTTCGCGTCGCTTCCCCTAATGGACGCGAAGGGCGAGGGCCCCTGCCGTCCGCGAGCGTCATGCTTTGGTGAAGCCCTTCGTTGAGACACGGTCAGCCGAAACGGCATGCGAACCGGTGGCAATGCGGGCTCCCATCCCTGAAAATGCATGCCGCAGCAGGAGACCCTGTCAATGCGCGGATCAGACACGCTACCACAGCTCAATGCCCTCAAGGACCAGGCAAAACGCCTGCGATCGCGGTTATCCTCTGAAGGCGAGGATATCAGCCACTCCCGTTCCCTCGAATTGATCGCCGCCCAGTACGGCTACCGCGACTGGAATACCCTTCATGCTGCCGCCGGCAATCGGCCGCCGTTCAATCCCTGGATGCTCGGTTCGCGCGTCAAAGGTCTTTACCTCGGCCAGCCATTCGAAGGCGAGATCCTTTCGGTGCAGGCGCTGACGGCCCAGCCCGGGCGCTACCGGTTGACGATGAAGTTCGACGAGCCGGTGGATGTCGTGACCTTCGAGAGCTTCTCTGCGTTTCGCCAGCGGGTGACGGCGACTGTGGACGAGACCGGGCGTACGATCGAGAAGACGTCCAACGGCCGTTCGCAGTTGGAACTCGAATGGTGAGCAGCCCTCGCTGCGGTTGCGCCTCAGCCATTGAGGTTGCCGCCTGCGGGCATTTGTTGGTCAGCCTATGTCTCCGAAGCCGAGCGCTTCGGAGACATACAGCGCCGCGCGTCAACTGTGACGCGCAAGGGACGCTGTAACGCCTTAAATCTGCTGCATAATTTTCTCATTAAATCGATTCCGATTTAAGGAATTATGCAGCAGCCGCCGCGCTTTTTCCCGCAACGATACCCACCGATGCACCAATCCGTTCATCGCATCCGCCTGCGTCTTCATCAGGTGAGAATGAGTTGCATTTGCATTATCAGTGTAGTTGCGAACGGTTCGCAATCAGGCGTGCCGGTCAATTCGGACTTCGTGGCATCACCTGCTCGCTGCTGGCGTGGCCTTCATGTACGTGACGGCGACGCTTGTGAAGATCTGATTGTTTGGGGTAGGGGCCCGTGAGTGATGAGGCAGCCCCTCATCCGGCTGCCGCCACCTTCTCCCCGTCAGGACAGGGAGAAGGAACTTGTGGCGCGGTTTCACCCGGCCATTTGTTCGGTATCCGTGATAAAGCGTATGCCACGTCCCCTCGCCCCGCTTGCGGGGAGAGGGTTAGGGTGAGGGGGCAGATGCCAGCGTGCGGCATAGGCGGTGCGGCATGGAGCAGACTTTATCCTGCGATATCGACGACGCCGCAGTCGCCCTCGGCCGAACCGAAGGCGAGCTGGCGCCCGTCCTTGCTCCAGGCCATGGCGGTGACCGCGCCCTTGCCGGGGCGACGCAGCAGCACTTCCTTGCTGTCGGCGAAACGGGCGGCCAGGATCATGCCGTCCTGGTAGCCGATCGCGACGATGTCCTCGGCCGGATGGCAGGAAACGGAGGTGACCATGGTGTCGGCGCGGGTGCCGAGTTCCAGCGGCGCCTTGCCCATCGGTCCGTCCTTGCCCTGGAAGGGCCAGACGATGGCGGCCGGCGCGCCTGAGGAGGCAAGCCACTTGCCCTTGGCGGACCACGAGAGCGACTTCACCTTGGCGGGATATCCGGTCATGCGCATGTGGCGCGCCTCGGCGCCGGGCTTGGCATCGAGCTTCCAGCCGTGCAGGGCATTTTCCTGCATCGTGGTCACGAGGAAGCGGCCGTCGGGGGAGAAGGTGACGCCGGTATGGGCACCCTTCCAGTCGAGATCGATCGGTTGGCCCGCGGTCGCGACCCAGTGCATCGACACGCCGTTGTAGCGGGCCGCTGCAACGCGCAGGCCCTTCGGTGCAAAGGCGACGCCCTCGACCGTGCGCTCTTCGGTAAATTCCTTCGTCGTGCCGTCGGCCAGCCGCACATGCGTGGTCTTGCCATAGGCATAGCCGACGGCTCCCTGCGGTCCGGCGGCGACCTGGGCGATCCACTTGCGCGGCGCTTCGGCAACCAGCGTCGCCGTGCCGTCGGCGGCCGTACGCATCACCTTGCCGTCCTCGCCGCCGGTCAGCAGCGTGTCGTTCGCCTCGTCGACAACCAGAGACAGCAGGCCCTCATGGACTTCCGTCGTCTTGTGGCCATGGTCGAGACGGTGGATGGCGCCGGTGGCTTCGGCGAAGAAAGGTATGCCCTTGAGAAAGGCTACACCAACGACGTGGCCTTCAAGATCAAGCGGAGCGACTGTCGGCATCAGATTGTTATGGTCCCCTGGTTCGGCAGGCCTTACAGCGCCGCGCGTCGAATATGACACGCAAAGGGCTCTGTAACGCTTTAAACTCGCTGCATAATTTTATCCCTACATCGGATCCGATGTAGGGAATTATGCAGTAGAGCACGATGTCGAAAAGTGTAAGCGGTTTTCGGCCGACATCATGCTCCACTTATTTGATCTTGGAGCCGGATCACGGCTTCCAGTATCAGGCTTTAAGCTTCGCAGGCCTTGAACGTGCGCTCCAGCTTTTCGCGGTCGAGGTCGCGGCCGATGAAGACCAGGCGGCTTTCGCGCTTCTCGCCTTCCTTCCAGGCGCGCTGGTGGTCGCCCTCGATGATCATGTGCACGCCCTGCACGACATAGCGCTCGGCATCGCCGGCAAAGGCGATGATGCCCTTCAGCCGCAGGATGTTCGGGCCGTCCGTCTGGGTGATCTTCTGGATCCAGGGGAAGAAGCGATCAGGGTTCATCTCGCCGCCGCGCAGTGAGATCGACTGCACCGTCACGTCATGGATCGGCGACGGGGCGTGGTCATGGTGGTGATGATCGTGATCATGGTGGTCATGATCGTGGTGATGATCGTGGCCGCAATCCGGACCGCAGGTGTGATCGTGTTCATGATCGTCCTGCTCAAGGAAATGCGGGTCGTTTTCCAGCGCCTTCTCAAGGTTGAACGCGCCCTGGTCGAGAACCTTGGTGAGGTCGATGTCGGAGCGTTGCGTCTTGTAGATGCGGGCCGACGGGTTGATCACCCGAACCGTCGCCTCGATCCGGTCGAGTTCTTCCGGGCTGACAAGGTCGGTCTTGTTCAGGAGCACGACGTCGGCGAAGGCGATCTGGTCTTCCGCCTCGCGGCTGTCCTTCAGCCTGAGCGGCAGGTGCTTGGCATCGACCAGCGCGACAACGGCGTCAAGCTCGGTCTTGGCGCGCACGTCATCGTCCATGAAGAAGGTCTGGGCGACCGGGACCGGGTCGGCAAGGCCAGTGGTTTCAACGATGATCGCATCGAAGCGGCCGGGGCGGCGCATCAGGCCCTCCACCACGCGGATCAGGTCGCCGCGCACGGTGCAGCAGACGCAGCCGTTGTTCATTTCGTAGATTTCCTCGTCGGATTCCACGATCAGGTCGTTGTCGATGCCGATCTCGCCGAATTCGTTGACGATGACGGCGTATTTGCGCCCGTGGTTCTCGCTGAGGATGCGGTTCAACAGCGTCGTCTTGCCGGCGCCGAGATATCCGGTGAGCACGGTGACGGGAATCGGCTTCTGCGGGGATGTTTCGGTCATGGGAACCTCTGGTATCTCGGGATGCGGGAAGCGGGCATCCATGTCGCGCTTCATATAGGAGATGCGGCGGCGATGCGCAAATGGCGAAGCCCATTTTGGCCGCGCCTTTGCCGCCACCAAGACGGGGCAGCCGGGCAGCGATAACGCTCCTTTCATCAAAATCAGGGAGAGTTCGCGTCCTATCGACAAGGGTGCGTGCGTGAAGACGATTTCCATCAACGGCCGGTTTCTGACCCAACCGCTCACCGGCGTGCAGCGTTTTGCGCGCGAAATCACCCGCGCGCTCGATGCCCGCATTGCCGCAGGCGATGTGCCGGCAGCGTTGAAGGATGTGCGCTGGCGGTTGCTGGCTCCGGCGTCGACACCGGATGATCTTCAGCTATCGGCGATATCGATCGAGCGCTTCGGTTCGGGACCGGGCCATCTCTGGGAGCAGGGGCCACTCTATTGGCGAGCGCGTCGTGACACGCTGATCGGCCTTGGCGGCAGCGGACCGGTGCTGCATTCCGACCAGGTGGTGGTGATCCATGACGTCACGCTCTTTCGTCATCCGGCCTCCTTCGGTCGCGGCTACCGTCTGTTCCATGGCGCGCTCGGCTACATCCTGACGCGGCGCGCGAAGATCGGCACCGTTTCGTACTTTTCTCGTGGCGAGCTGGCAGACATTTTTCGCGTCCCGGCCACGGGCATCGACGTGATCTACAATGCCACCGACCATTTTTCGGGCCTGCAGCCGGATCGGGAAATCGTTGCGAAGCTTGGCCTTGCCGATACGCCCTTCTTCCTTCTCGTCGGCACCTTGAAGCCCAACAAGAACGTCGAATTCGCGGTGCGTGCCTTCGAGGCCCTGGGCGCAACCGGCAGCAAGCTCGTCGTCGTTGGCGGCACGGATCCGAGCGTCTTTCGCGACATCGCTCCGACGTCGCGCGGCAACCTGATTTTTCCCGGGCGCCTCACCGACGCGGAGATCGCCGGGCTGCAGCGCCACGCCACGGCCTTCTTGTTCCCGAGCCTCTACGAAGGGTTCGGTATCCCGCCGCTCGAGGCGATGACGCAAGGGTGTCCGGTACTTGCTGCCGACATCCCGCCGGTCAGGGAGGCCTGCGGCGAGGCGGCTCTCTATTTCGATCCGACGAAGGCGGAAACTCTGATCGAGGTCATGCGGCACATATCCGCCGATGTTGCCCTTCGGCGGCAGCTTGTGCGCACCGGGCACGAGAATGCCGAGCGGTTCTCATGGAACGCAAGTGCGGTCGTTCTGCTTAACCTGCTGGCGGCAGGACGGGGCTGACCAGCTTGCCTGGTCGGAGCTGAATGCCCAGTCAGAGTTCGAGCATGCGCAGGGGGTCGATCCTGCCGCGCAGGAGATCGGCGAAGGCAATGAGGTTTCCTTTGAGCCGGCCGCGTCGATCGACAAGCCCTTGACGTCCCAGGCTGCCGATCGTGTTTGCTGCGACATTGCTGCCCATGAGACGGATGGTCCACCTCAAGCTGACACTGCCCTTGCGGAAGAGGTAGAGCGGGTTGGCCACCTGGGAATATCCGAAACGCAGGCCAGAGGTGCGGCCGCGCTTGCTGCCGAGGTGCACGCCACGCAATTCGCCGCTTCGAACGATGCGACCGTAACGCGCGAGACGGCGGCAGAAATCGACATCCTCCTGCCAGCCGTAGAGCGGCAGTCGTTCGTCGAACCGGGTGTCGTCGGCTTCAATTGCCGACAATCGGAATACCATGTTGCAGCCATAGGCGTTGTAAACAGGTTCGAGCGTGGCCAGGCTGCCTGTCGTCCGATCGCGATCGAGGATTTCCAGCCCTTCCTTGACCGGGATGCCGGGACCATGAATGCCATCCGCCAGCACCAGCCCCGTTGCAACCGCGATATCCCGTTCCTTGAGGAAAAGCGTCTCTGCGTTTGCCAGGAAGGCGACTTGCGGCAGAAAGTCGTCGTCAAAAAAGACGAGCAGGTCGCCGGCGTCGATCGACGACAGAATGGCGTTTCGCTGTTTGGTCAGCCCGCGCTCACCCGCGACGATCGTCACCGGAACAGATAGTGTTTCGGCGAATGTTTCATCCACGTCGTCCGGCGAAGACGGGCACACGAGGATGGCGTCCGGTTTGCGATCCTGCCGGGTCAGGTGCTGCAGCGTTTCGGACAGCACCTCGCGGCGGCCCGCCGTGGCTATTCCGACAATGATCTTCATGGTGTTCTTCGCCTCTACGTTGGCTCAGATATAAGCGGAAAGAGGTTCAGTTTTCCTTATCGTGCCTGAGGTCACGCGCGCATGCCAAGCCGCAGGCGATCGAGCGCCAAGAGGCAGCAGGCCCCACCAATAAGGATGCCGGCTGCTGTGGCGACATAAGCGGACTGGTACGACAGGACGAAGGCGACGATGGTTACCGCCAGGCCCGCGGCGGCGAAGAGGACCGGCGGCCAGGTGAAATCGAAGGCCAAGGTCGCCATCAGGCGCAGGCCGATCAACGATGCGAATATGGCGCCGAGCGCGCCACCGGCCATCATGACGGCGTCGGTCAGCGCCAGCAGGAAGCCGCTGGCAAGGGCAAGAAGATTGAGAAGCGCGCAGTCGATGGCGGCGAGCGCGAAGATCGAGGTAAGGCGCTGCTTCAGGTGCAGCGGTGTCGGCAGCATGATCTGCGTCAGCACGCGCGCAAGCGAGAGGATGATGACGAAGGGGGCGGTCGCAAGGAATCCGGCCTGCAGGCTCGGGCTGATCACCAGCCATGTCGCCGGCACCAGCACCGCGAAGATGCCGGCCGCCATCATCAGCGCGAAGCTGGTCAGCAGGGCGTAATACTGTCCGAGCTGGCGGCGAAGCACCGGCGTTTCGCCGCCCTTGTCGTGCGCGGCGACGATCTCGGGATACTGGATCGCCTGCAGGGCGGAGACGATGAGGACGAAGGGGCGCTGCAACAGATCGAGTGCGAGCAGCGCACCGGCCGCACCGCCGGGCCCAAGGACCGAGGTGACGATCGCCTTGAGCGCGAGCGGCGCGAACATCGAGGCGGTGGCCGCACCCGCGGAAACGCTGCCATAGACCAGATGCTTTCGCACGCGCGCCATCTCGAGCGATGCCGAAGGCCGCGGCCCTGCTCTGCGCGACAGCAGCGCTGCGAGCAGCGCGTAGAGGGCATAACCGCCAAGCAGGCCGGTGACCGTCGACAGGAACGTTGGCGACACGACCGCACCGAGCAATGTTCCCGCCGCCAGGATGGTGGCGCGGGAGCCTTGCAGCACCGAGAAGGCGCGAAAATCCTGACGGAAGCGCAGCATGGTCAGGTGCAGGTCGCTGCCGCCTTGCGCGACGGCAACGAGGCCGCCGACGAGCGCCACCGGCGGCGAGACGCCGAAGGCGAGCGACACAGTCGCAGCCAGAAGGCAGAAAAGCGCGCAGGCCGCTGCCTCCGCAACGATCGTTCGCCGCTCCGCCGCTTCGCTTTCCGCCGACGGGCCGGGGTAGAACCGCATGCAGGAGAAACGCACCCATTCGAAGGCGGCGATCGCGCCGAACTGGCTGAGCGAGATGAAGAGCGAATAGCCGGCATAGTCGGCCGGGGCCAGCCAATGGGCGACGATGATCAACAGGCCGAAGGCGATCAGGGCCTGATAGAAATAGGCGCCGAGCGCGATGATCTTCGCCATGGGTTTCCGGCTTAGCGCCGCCTGTCGTCGTTTGCTGCTGCTCATGCTGATAGCGCAAAAGCACAAACAAAGTGTTTGCCGGCACAGCCCACCCAATTCTTCAGGTAAGTTCGGCCATGTCGAAGCCGGCGACATCGGTCAAAAGCTCGATCACGCCCTTGACCGCGTGGGACAGCAGTTGCTCGCCGCGCGCGGCGGTGGCCGCTGAAGCATTGCCGGCAACACCCTCGCGGTTGAGGTCGGACATCTTCCAGCCGAAGGCATGCGGGCCATAGGCGCGCAAATGCCTGAAGCGTCCGGCATAGTCGCTCTGGCGCGAGGGGAAGGCACGGGCCTTCGCCATCTCGACCTTTTCCGGATGGAGCGCCAGCATCACCGACGTCTCGATATCGCCGCCGTGAATGTCGATCGCCTTGTCCTCGGGCGTGATCCAGCCGTCCGGCTGGCCGAAGCGGGTCCAACTGGTCGCAACCGCCAGCATGCCGAAACGCACCCGTGCCTCGGTCGCAACGATCGTCATCAACGGCGAGTTGCCGCCATGGGCGTTCAGCATCACGAACTTGCGGATGCCTAGACCGTGCAGGTTTTCGGCGATGCCGAGCCAACGGCGGACAGCCTCGTCGTAGGCGAGCGACCGGCTGCCGGCGACATCCATGTGCTCGATCGAATAGCCGACGGGCTCTACGGGCAGGAAGGTGGCGGGCAGGGTGGCCGGCAGAACAGGGATGCTGCGCGCGACGATGCCCGCAGCAATCAGCGTGTCCGTGTCGAAGGGCAAGTGCGGGCCATGCTGCTCATGAGCGCCGAGCGGCAGCACGGCGATCCAGTCGCGCCGGGCTTGTCGCGGAAGGTCGGTCGGATTGTCCTGCCATCGGGCCTGGGGCATCGACATTTCTCTTCGATCCTTCACGTCAATCGTCGTAAAAATGTTATTTGAGTCATACAGTTCGTAATCGCAAGCTGTATTGCTATAAATGTCTAAGACGGGATTCGGCAGGAGGTCCAATGGGCAAGAAGAACAAGGCCGAAAAGAAAGGCAAGAACGGCAAGAAGAAGGACGAGCTTCTCGCCGAACAGCACGATCTCGCCTCGATCCTTGTCCAGGCGGCACGCTCCATGCGCACGGTCTTGTCGCGCAACCTGCTCGAAAGCGGGCTTTATGCCGGCCAGGACGGCGTGATGCTGGCGCTCGCCGAAACGGACGGGCTGACGGCAGGCGGGCTTGCAGCCAAGCTTGGCGTCAAGGCGCCGACGATGACGCGCACGATCGGCCGCATGGAAGCGCAGGGTTTCCTCGAACGTCGTCCTGATGATGACGATGCGCGGCTGACCAAGGTCTATCTCACCGAGCCTGGGCGCAACCGGCTGCAGACGATCGCGGAGGCCGGACAGCATTCGGAAAATCTGGCGACACGCGGGCTGACGGACAAGCAGGTACGCACGCTGATGAAGCTTTTGCGGGCTGTCGATAGCAATCTGCAGGCAGCGCGCGCAGCCGACTGAGGCTTGTTTCGCGGCATATTGCGGCGGCGATTTAAACAGTTTAAATAGGGATTTAAATTTGAGGATAGGCAACTAGGCTTAAACAGGGGGCATCGTGGCGCAAAAGGTCAAGCTTTCGACGATCGCGGAAACACTCGGTCTTTCGACGGCAACGGTATCCCTGGCATTGCGTGACAGCCCATTGGTGGCGACCCTCACACGCGACAAGATCAAGGAACAGGCCCGCACACTCGGCTATATCTACAACCGCCGCGCTGCCAGCCTCAGGACGTCGCGCTCCGGCATCATCGGCGTCGTCGTGCACGACATCATGAACCCGTTCTACGGGGAAATCCTGAAGGCGATCGAAGCGGAGCTCGATCGCGACAAGCAGACCTTCATCCTCTCCAACCATTACGACTCGGTCGACAAGCAGCGTGACTTCATCGAGACGCTGCTGCAACTCGGCGGCGACGGCGTCATCATGTCCCCGGCCATCGGCACTCCGCCGGAGGATATCCAGCTTGCCGAGGACAACGGCATGCCGGCGATCCTGATCGCCCGATCGATCGAGGGGCTGGACGTGCCGATCTTCCGTGGCGACGACGCCTATGGCATCTCGCTGGCGACCAACCATCTGATCGGCCTTGGCCACCGCTGTATCGCCATGGTCGGCGGCACCGACCAGACCTCGACCGGTCGCGACCGCTATCAGGGTTATGTCAACGCGCTGCGCAAGGCCAACATCGAGGTTGATCCAGAGTTGCGCATTCCTGGGCCCCGCTCCAAGCAGGGCGGCTTCGAGGCGGCGGTGCATCTGCTGTCGCTGCCGCAGAAGCCGACCGCGGTCGTCTGCTGGAACGACCTGGTGGCGATCGGCATGATGAACGGCATCGCGCGCGCCGGCCTTGTTCCCGGCGTCGATATCTCCGTCACCGGCTATGACGACCTGGAAGAGGCGTCGATCGCGACGCCGGCATTGACCACCGTCTGGAACGGCCAGGCCGATGTCGGCCGCAGTGCGGCGCGCGCGCTTCTCGACAGGCTTTCCGGCAGCCACGAGCCCGACGGCATCCACCTGATCAAGCCGGAAATGCGCATCCGTCAGTCGACCGGCCCGCTGCGCGTCACCGCCTGAAGAAATCCCTAATGCATGTCGCGCAAAAGTGTGCAGCGGTTTTTGCGAAGGCGACATGCACAAAAACAAGAACTTGAAGTGCGGCAAGCGAATCCTGGAGATCGCGACGCGCTTTACCGCGCCGCGCGTTAAATATGACGCGCAAAGGACTATCCCTAAATCGGATCCGATTTAAGGAATTATGCAGTAATACCAGGAGTACCCATGTCCTCGAGCCTTCCCCGCATCCTCGTGCCCGGAAAAATCAACGAACGAGTGCTGCAGCGGCTGCCCGACACGTTTGAAATCGTGCGGCTGGAACGTGCGGACCCTGACCTGGTGACCGCTGACATGGTCGACGTCAGGGGCATTGCCGTCTCCGGTCGCGTTCCCGCCGGCCTGATGGATGCGCTGCCCGGTCTCGAAATCATTGCCAATTTCGGTGTCGGCTATGACGGCGTCGATGTGAAGCATGCCGCCTCCAAGGGTATCGTCGTCACCAATACCCCCGACGTTCTGACAGAAGAGGTCGCCGACACCGCCGTCGGTCTGCTGATCAATACGCTGCGGCAGCTACCGCAGGCAGAGCAATGGCTGCGCCAGGGTCGCTGGGCGCGGGACGGCGCCTTTGCACTGTCGCCCCTGTCGCTGCGTGGCCGCACGGTCGGGCTTTATGGTCTCGGGCGCATCGGGCTTGCGATTGCCAAGCGGCTCGAAGCCTTCGGCGTTTCGGTCGCCTATCACACCCGCAGCCCACGCGATGGCCTGACCTATGCCTACTATCCGACGCTCGAAGGGCTTGCCGCCGCCGTCGATACGCTTGTTGTCATCGTTCCGGGAACGGAGGCGACACGAAAGACGGTGAATGCCGGGGTGCTTTCGGCACTCGGAAGCAACGGCGTTCTGATCAATGTCGGCCGCGGTTCGACTGTCGATGAGGCAGCGCTGGTCGCGGCGCTTGAGAATGGCGTCATTGCGGGGGCGGGGCTCGACGTTTTCGACAACGAACCGCATGTGCCCGACGCGTTACTGGCGCTGCCGAATGTTTCGCTGTTGCCGCATGTGGCTTCGGCGTCGGTGGTCACCCGCAACGCCATGGCGGATCTGGTCGTCGATAACCTGAAGGCCTGGTTCTCGACTGGCAAGGCACTGACGCCGGTGCCGGAAACGCCGTTCACCCAGCGCGCAGGTTAGCGCGTTTCCGGTTTAGACGGAGTCGCAGAAAAGCTCTATCTCTTTGGTTTTACGCATTTCCTGACGGAAAACCGCTTCGCACTTTTCCTGGAAATGCTCTATGCCGCCATCCGCCGCGCCGCGTAGGCGCGCACGGCATCGCCGAATGCCTTGAACAGGCTCGCCGACGGAGCGTCCGTCCGCACCCAATATTCCGGATGCCATTGCACCCCGACGGCGAACGCCTTGGCGCCAATCACCGAGACGGCTTCGATGGTGCCGTCGTCGGCCACCGCCTCGATGGCCAGGCGCGGGGCCGCAGCGCCTATTGCCTGCCGATGCAGGGAATTGACGCGCACGCGGCCGGCACCGAGCACCGGCGCGAGACAGCTGCCTTCCCTAACAATCACGTCCTGGCGGATGCCGTAGGCGACATCCAGCTCGGAAACGTCGGGCTTGCGGTGATCCCAGACGCCCGGCTGTTCCTGAATTTCGCTTGCCAGCGTGCCGCCAAGCGCAACGTTGAGCTCCTGGATGCCGCGGCAGATGGCAAATAGCGGAACGCCGCGCTCGAGCGCGCGCCGGATCAAAGGCAGGCTGGTGGCATCGCGGCCTGGATCAAAGGGGCCGTCGGTGTCCTTGGCCTCGCGGCCGTAGAGCGAGGGATGAACATTGGAGCGGGCGCCGCTTGCCAGCACGCCGTCGACACGATCGAGAATTTCGTCGATATCGTTGCCGGTCTCGAGCGCTGGAATGAGGAAGGGCATGACGCCGGCGCCTTCGACGGCGGCGCGAACATATTGATTGGCAACGACATGCCAGACATTGCCGTCGAATTCGCGGAAATCGCAGGGGATGGCAACGACAGGTTTCGACATCATCAGGCTCCGTATCTCGCTTTGCAAAGCCTTGCCGCCAGATGCGGCTGAAAGTCAACTGGGAAGCTCACTGATGTGAAGCTGACGCCGTCCAGGGTAAGGTTCGCATGTGCGTGGCAGGAATTAGTGGCTTTTCTTTAGGTTTGGGTAACCACATCCCGAGTGAATCGGTGGATATGATGTTTGCTAAGCAGAATCGCCTTAAATACGATGTCAGAAAGTAAACGTGGTTTTGTCTATGCATGGTTGTGGAAAGCATCTTCTGTTCGTTGGTTTCGCAATATTAGGTTGAGTTTCGGAAAAGCTCCCGCTGGGCACCGTTTAAATGTTGCAATACAAGGCTTCGAGGCGGTGTTTTCCCGAAATCTTTCGTTAAATCATCGCCTCTAAAAATCCGGAAAACCGGAGCTATGGGTTCATGACGCGCAATGAACGGGGCGCTCTCCCGACGGATGTCTATCTGTCGTCTGTGAGCTCGCTCTACGAACATCGCAGGACTCTGCTGATCGGCATGCTCTCGCATGTCGTGACTTTCGCGCTCGTCTATCTCAAGACTTCCGATCCGCTCTATCTCATCTGCACCGCAGCCATCGTCGTGTTCTGGGTGCTGCGCAATCTGGACATGGCGCGCTTTGATCGCCAGGATTTCTCCAATGCCGACCGGGCCACCGTTCGAAAATGGGAGAACCGCTACATTCTCGGCGGCGTCGGCGTGACGCTCACCTGCGGGATTGCCTGCGGCTATGCGATCGCCGTCAGCCGAGATTCCTTCTCGGAACTCGCCTGTATCTCCGTCACGCTCGCGTCGATGATCTCGCTGGTCGGGCGAAACTACGGCTCCGAACGGGCGGTGCTGCTTCTGTCTTCGTCCGCCTGCCTGCCGATCGTGATCGGGCTGATCACGCTGCAGGATGGATTCATGCTCGTCCTGGCGGTTCTGATCCTGCCTTTCATCTTCTCGACCTGGATGATGGCCAACAATGTGCGCGCCTTTCTCTATGAGAACGTGCTGGCGGCCCGAGAGATAGCAACGATTGCCGGCCAATTCGATGCGGCGCTCAACAACATGACGCACGGGCTTTTGATGCTCGACCGCGACAATCGGATCGTCGTTGCCAACGAGCGCGCCTGCGAGTTGCTGATGCTCGGCGACAAGGCTGACCTTCGGGATCGGCTGCTGGACGATGTCGTGCGTCGCGGCGTCAGGCGCATGTCGCTCAGCGTCGAAGAGACGCGTGCGATCTCCCGGCAGCTCGACCTCCTGATCAAGGGCAAGAAGACCCAGGTTCTGGTCCCGGTGACCGATGATCTGTTTCTCGAGTTTTCCGCCGGTCGGCATGAAAACGGCGAGGTCGTGCTGATTTTCGAGGACGTGACGGCGCGTGTTCAGGCCGACAGGCAGATTCTTCAAATGGTGCGCTTCGACACGCTGACCGGCTTGCCGAGCCGCGACTATTTCGCCGAACTTGCCCACAGCGCCGTGGCGCTCGAGGGCAAGGAGGACGTCGAGGTCGGCCTGATGGTGCTCGACGTCGCCGAGTTCAAGCATGTCAACGACATGCGCGGCCACATCGTCGGCGATCGGCTGCTGCAGGCGATTGCCGGGCGGCTGAAGACATTGGTCGGCAATACGGCGATCGCCGCCCGCCTGATGGGCGACGAGTTCGTCGTCTTCTTTCCCAACAGGTTGCACCTGCCCGATCTCGAAGAGCAGATGCGCGCGGTCCACGCCGGATTGCGCGGCGCCTATGTGGCGAGCGGTTTCACCTTCAACATGACCATGAGCGCCGGCGTCGTTCTCGTGCCGAGCAGCGCCTTCCGGCTGGAAGAGCTGCAGATCAAGGCCGATCTTGCGCTGTCGGAGGCCAAGGCGCGCAACAAGGGCGGTTGCACTGTGTTCGAAGACGAGATGGACGCGCGCTATCTCGACCGCCAGAAGCTGAAGAGCGATCTGCGCGATGCGATCAACGCTGGCGCGCTGACGCTTTCCTACCAGCCGATGTTCACACCGAACGGCGCGCGTCTTGAATGCTGCGAAGCTTTGGCGCGCTGGACGCATCCCGAGCGCGGGCCGGTGCCGCCGAACGTCTTCATCCAGCTTGCCGAGGAGTTGGGCCTCGTCACCGAGATCACCCGCTTCGTGCTGGAGCAGGCGTGCGAGGATTGCATGAGCTGGCCTGGCCACGTTTCCGTTTCGGTCAATCTGTCGGTGCTCGACCTGCGCAGCAACGATATCGTCACCGTGGTGGCCGACATACTGCAGGCGACCGGGCTTGATGCTTCTCGTCTGCATCTCGAGGTCACGGAAAGCTGCCTGATGGATGAGCCGGTCAAGGTGCAGGCCATCCTTGCCGAGCTGCGCGACAGCGGCATCACAATAGCCATAGATGATTTCGGTACGGGCTATTCCAGCCTCAGCTACCTCGACGCGTTGCCGGTCAACATCATCAAGATCGATCGCTCTTTCGTGCGCAACATTCGCGAGGATTCGCGACGCTTCAAGCTGCTGCGCGGCACGGCCAACCTCGGTCGTGCTCTGGGCCTGAAGATCGTCGTCGAGGGTGTGGAGACGGCGGACCAGCTGCAGCTGATCAACGACTACCACTGCGCCGACCTGATACAGGGTTTCGTGTTCGCGGCCCCCATGCCGGCGTCCGCCATCGAGGCATTCTGCAAGAATGGTGTCCAGAAACCGGTCACCACGCCGACGAGCAAGCGCATCGCCTGACACTTGGGCTGCGCCGCTTCGTTTTTTACTCCGCGATCGTCTCCTCCACGTCAGTCTTTGTACCGCCGCATGGTTCGCGCTGCCTTGTTGCGCGTTAACGCCCTGTTAACCACAAAAATTAACGAAGTATTAAGGTTAACAATAAGTTAAAGGCGAGTTGTGCCATTTTGTTGTTGCTGCCGGACTGACCGTCAATAGGTTAACGATCTGTTAACCATGAGGGTCAGGAAATGGGTGAAGGTCTTCACCGGGCGGAGCCTGGGAGTTTTTCTGAGAAGCTGATGCTTCTTCTGGATCGCGTCGAATATCGGCGGGTCGAGACGGGCGAGGACATGGAGGACATCGCCCGGCTTCGCTACAAGGCCTACAAGGCCGTCAACCTGATGGAGTTGACCGGCTCGACCCTGATCGACGATCTCGACTTCGACAGTCACGCCTATGTCTTCGGCATCTATCTCGACGAGAACCTGGTCAGCACGGTGCGCGTTCATCATGTCACACCGGAGCACAGGGCCAGCACGTCAGGGCTGATCTTTGCGCCCGAGATCGATGTCTTTCTCGACGCGGGCATGGTGCTGGTCGATCCCGGCCGGCTGGCGGTCGATCCGGATGTCACCGGCGACGAGATGCGGGCACTTCCCTACCTGACGCTGCGCCCGGTGGCGATGGCGTGTGAGTATTTCACCGCCGACCGGTGCCTGACCGCCTGCCGGCCGCGGCACGCGGCGTTCTACAAGCGCATCTTTGCTTCCGAGACCGTTGTCGCCAAGCGCGAGAACCTCGGCGTCTACAATGCCGACGGAGCGCTATTGGTTGCGCAGGTTAGGGGGCAGCGGCCTTCGATCCTCGACCGTTACCCGATCTTCGATTCCGAATCGTTCGAGCGTCGCCTGATGTTCGCGGACCGCCAGGAAGTGCCGTTCGCGCCACTGACGATTCTGCCGACAGCGCGTATCGCGCAGAACGGTTCCGGCCGTTCCTATCGCACATCCGTGTTCCGCTAGAGACGCACGCGGCATATCGCCCCAGGTGGCCGGGCGCGGCGGCGGGTTTTCGTTGCGCCCGGGCCCGGCATTGTGTATGGGCAGCTAAAGGGCTTCTGCGCGGTTTTCCGCCAAGGCCATTCTTGGATCAAGGTTGAAGGGCGGCGAAGGCCAATGGTCGCGCCGCAGCATTCTGGGAGAATTGGACGATGGCTGAGCATCATTCTGGACCGGTCGAGATGGGCGCTCCGATGGATTATGCGGAACACGAGAAGACCTACGATTTCTTCCTCAGTGCAACGAAGTACGGCACGCTGTTCTGCGTGGCTCTGCTGATCGCCATGGCAGCCGGCTTCTTCACCACAATGGGCTTCTTCAGCTCGCTGGTGCTGTTCATCCTTCTCAACGTCGCCGGTTTCTTCTTCCTTCGCTAATCGGCATTACTACAGCGCCGCGCGTCTTATCAGACGCGCCAAGGTCGCTGTGGCACTCTGAAATGCTGCATGTTTTTATCCCTAAATCGGATACGATTTAAGGCAACATGCAGTGACACGTCTAGCCAGGGACAGGCCGGGTGGAGGTTTGCCCTTGACTGCCGGACTTGAGGTCCGGATTGGAGCCGCATGACATCGACCGGGAGCGTCGATATCAGTGTTTCGGCTCTTGAAAGTTCGCAGCGCCTCGATGCGTTCGTTGGAGAACGCGCGGCGCTTTATCCTCACCGCGTGAGGGGGAGTGGAGGACAGGCCGAGCCTGTCTCCAGGGGAATGTGTGCTTTGCACATGGGAGGGCGCCTGCTCGCATGAGCGGCCGCTTTGCAGTCGGACAGGATGCCCGCATTCCAGCCTTGGCTCGATTGCGGCCAGGGAGGGGACTTGTGAGCGAAATTGTCTTTATCGCCAAGGAAACGGATCCGAATGAGGGTCGCGTTGCGGCATCACCGGATAGCGTGAAGAAACTCAAAGGGCTCGGCTTCGACGTCGTCGTCGAGACCGGCGCCGGGTTTCTGTCGCGCGTTCCGGATGCGGAATACGAGAAGGCCGGCGCCAGGATCGGCGCGATCGCCGATGCGAAGACGGCCGATGTCGTCCTCAAGGTGCGCCGGCCGAACAGTGCCGAAATTGCCGGCTACAAATCCGGCGCCATCGTCATCGCCATCATGGATCCCTACGGCAACGAGGATGCGGTTGCCGACATGGCCAAGGCCGGCCTCAGCGCCTTTGCGATGGAGCTGATGCCGCGCATCACCCGCGCGCAGTCGATGGACGTGCTGTCGAGCCAGGCAAACCTTGCCGGCTACCAGGCGGTTATCGATGCCGCCTGCGAATACGACCGGGCGCTGCCGATGATGATGACGGCCGCAGGCACGGTTCCGGCCGCCAAGATCTTTGTCATGGGTGCCGGCGTTGCCGGCCTTCAGGCGATCGCCACCGCCCGCCGTCTCGGCGCCGTGGTTTCGGCGACCGATGTTCGTCCCGCCGCCAAGGAGCAGGTGGCCTCGCTCGGCGCCAAGTTCATCGCTGTGGAGGACGAGGAATTCAAGGCGGCCGAAACCGCCGGTGGCTACGCCAAGGAAATGTCCAAGGAGTATCAGGCGAAACAGGCGGCACTCGTCGCCGAACACATCGCCAAGCAGGACATCGTCATCACCACGGCGCTGATCCCGGGCCGCCCGGCGCCGCGTCTCGTCACGCGCGACATGCTTAAAAGCATGAAGCCCGGTTCGGTCGCGGTCGACCTTGCTGTCGAGCGCGGCGGTAACGTCGAGGGCGCTAAAGCCGGCAAGGTTGCCGATGTCGAAGGCGTCAAGGTCATCGGCCACCTCAACGTGCCCGGTCGGATCGCCGCATCGGCGTCCGGCCTCTACGCCAAGAACCTCGTGACCTTCCTCGAGACCATGGTCTCGAAGGAAACGAAGGCGCTGGCGCTCAACATGGAAGACGAGCTCGTCAAGGCGACGGCGCTCACCCATGGCGGCGCCATCGTCAACCCGAATTTCGAGCCGAAGAAGAAGGGGGATCTTTGATGGCGAACGAAGCATTGGAAAAAGCGCTCGATGCGCTCGATAAGGCGGTTGCGGCCGTCCAGCAGGCAGCGTTGAACCTTCCCGATACCGCTGAAGCAGCCGGCGCGCTCGCACATGGCGCCACCGGCGGTGCGATCGACCCGTTCGTCTTCCGACTGGCGATCTTCGTCCTGTCGATCTTCGTCGGCTACTACGTCGTCTGGTCGGTGACGCCGGCCTTGCACACGCCGTTGATGGCGGTCACCAACGCGATCTCCTCGGTCATCGTCGTCGGTGCACTGCTCGCCGTCGGGATCTCGGCCTCGGGGCTTGCGACCAGTTTCGGTTTCATCGCGCTCGTGCTCGCCTCGGTCAACATCTTTGGCGGCTTTCTGGTCACCCAGCGCATGCTCGCCATGTACAAGAAAAAAGACAAGTGAGGCCGGCCGATGAACGCTAACTTCGCAGCCTTCCTCTATCTCGTCTCGGGCGTGCTCTTCATCACGGCACTCCGCGGCCTGTCGCACCCGGCCACCAGCCGCAAGGGCAACACCTACGGCATGGTCGGCATGGGCATCGCCATCGTCACCACGCTGCTTCTGGCAAAGCCCACCTTCGGCGGCTTCCTGCTGATCGTGCTCGGCCTTGCCATCGGCGGCGGTGCCGGCGCGGTGATCGCCCGGCGCATCGCCATGACGTCGATGCCGCAGCTTGTCGCCGCCTTCCACTCGCTCGTCGGTTTGGCGGCAGTCATGGTCGCCGCCGCGGCGATGTATACGCCCGAAAGCTTCGGCATCGGCGCCGTAGGCGACATCCACGCCCAGGCTCTGGTCGAAATGTCGCTCGGCGTCGCCATCGGCGCGATCACCTTTACCGGTTCGGTCATCGCCTTCCTCAAGCTCGACGGACGCATGTCCGGCAAGCCGATCCTGTTGACCGGGCGTCACTTCGTCAACGCTGGCCTTGCGATCGCGCTCGTCGTCCTGGTGATCATGCTGGTCTTCACCCAGAGCACGACCGTGTTCTGGCTGATCGTCGCGCTGTCGCTGGCGCTTGGCGTGTTGATCATCATCCCGATCGGCGGCGCCGACATGCCGGTGGTCGTGTCGATGCTCAACTCCTATTCGGGTTGGGCCGCGGCCGGTATCGGCTTCACGCTCGGCAACCTGGCGCTGATCGTCACCGGCGCGCTCGTCGGCTCGTCCGGTGCGATCCTGTCCTACATCATGTGCAAGGGCATGAACCGGTCGTTCATCTCGGTCATCCTCGGCGGCTTCGGCGGCGAAGCGGCGGCAGCCGCCGTCGACGACGGCGTCCAGCGCACCGTCAAGCAGGGGGCAGCCGACGATGCGGCGTTCCTGATGTCAAATGCCTCCAAGGTGATCATCGTTCCGGGCTACGGCATGGCCGTTGCCCAGGCGCAGCATTCATTGCGCGAACTCGGCGACCAGCTGAAGGCGGCGGGCGTCGACGTGAAATACGCGATCCATCCGGTTGCCGGCCGTATGCCTGGTCACATGAACGTGCTGCTCGCTGAAGCGAACGTGCCCTATGACGAGGTGTTCGAGCTTGAAGACATCAACTCGGCGTTCGCCCAGGCGGATGTCGCCTATGTCATCGGCGCCAACGACGTCACCAACCCGGCCGCGCGCGACGACACGTCGTCGCCGATCTACGGCATGCCGATCCTCGACGTCGACAAGGCCAAGACCTGCCTGTTCGTCAAGCGCTCGCTCGGCTCCGGCTACGCCGGCATCGACAACACGCTGTTCTACAAGGACGGCACCATGATGCTGCTCGGCGACGCCAAGAAGGTGACGGAAGACATCGTCAAGGCGCTGAACCACTAAGCGGCTGCAAGCGATGCTGGAATAGAAAACTCCCGCCCTATGGCGGGAGTTTTCGTTTGACGCGTCGAACTGCCGGCGAGGATCATCTCGCCGACATTTCATCAGCTCGCCTCATCAGCTTGCGGGGGCGAGCGTCAGTTCGTCGATGCCAATCGCTATGTTCAGCCCCTCCTGCACCTGCACATTGACCGGCTGCAGCATGAAGGCCTTATTGGTGCCGCCGCCGATCACCTTGGCGCCGCCGCCAATGGCGAGGCTCGCAGAAAATTATGCAGCAGGTTTAAAGCGTTGCAGCGTCCTTTGCGCGTCATACTGGACGCTCGGCGCTGCAATGGCCTGACGGACAAGCGAAAACGCCCGCGACGTGGTCGCGGGCGTTGAAACAAGAGAGGAGCCGTTGCTTCTTACGAGGCTTTCACGCGGGCGAGGCCTGCGCGCGCCGGCTCGTATTTCGGGTCGAGCTGCAGGGCGTGCGAGTAGGACTTCGAGGCCTTGGCCTTATCGCCCTTGCGCTCATAGACCAGCGCCTGGTTCGCCCAGGATTCGGCAACCTTGCCGTCGAGCGTGATGGCGGTATTGAAGTCGGAGAATGCATTGTCGTCATCGCCCTGGGCGACGTAGGAAATGCCGCGACCGTTGTAGGGCTCCGGCGAGCTCGGCGACAGCGAGATCGCCGTCGAGAAGTCTTCGATCGCCTGGCCGTGCTGGTTGCGCGCCTGGTAGATCAGGCCGCGATTGTGGTAGGCGCGCGGGTCGGTGGTGTCGAGCTGGATCGCCTTGTTGAAGTCGTTGAAGGCGGAATCGAGCTGGCCGGCCTGGCGGTAGAGATTGCCGCGGCCGATATAGGCGACGTCATAGTTGGCGTTCAACTGCAGCGCCATGTTGTAGTCGGCAAGTGCGGCCTGGGTATTGCCCATATTGCGGTGAACGAGCGCACGGTTGGCAAAGGCCTGGTAGAAGCGCGGGTTGAGCTGGATCGCCTGGTCGAAATCGGCGATGGCGCGGCGGTATTCGCCGGCACGGCCATAGGCGGAGCCACGGACGTTATAACCCTCCGGGTCGCTCGGGTTGGAGGCGATCACGCTCGACAGCGATGCGATATTTCCCTGCGAGCCCTGTTCGCGCTCGACCTTGGCCATCGATTCAGGTCCGTCGGTCTGGCATCCCGCCAGAAGCAGAGCCGATCCGAGGAGGAACAAGGCGGCAAGCTTCGGCTTGCGCTGGTGGCGGCGGCGCGCCTCTTGGGTGGTGAAACCGGCGACGTCCGCAGTCATGGCAGCAAGTGTCAAAGGTCGATCCCTCAATGCGACTAGGTCCGAAAGCCATCGGCTTCCCGTTCAAGGAGGCCGGCGAAATTCGCGGGGCCCCACAGCCGAGGCTACCAGGGCCTGCGGCAAACCGTTCGGCGTCAAACGCCGCGACCGGCCACCGTTGCCGGCTGCGACTGTCACGCTAGCCCGACGACGGAAAAGATGTCCATACCAAAAGAAAGGCGGCGGCGATATTTCGCCCCCGCCACGACTTAGATCGAAAAGCGTCGAAAAATCGACAAATTAACGGGCCACGAGGCCTTCGCGCTGTGCACGCTTGCGCGCCAGCTTGCGAACGCGGCGAACGGCTTCAGCCTTTTCGCGGGCGCGCTTCTGGGACGGCTTTTCGTAGAAATCACGCATCTTCATTTCGCGGAAAATGCCTTCGCGCTGCATCTTCTTCTTGAGAGCGCGGAGCGCCTGATCAACATTGTTATCGCGGACAAGTACCTGCACGTGAATCCCGTTCCTTTGGTTGTTTCGAGTTGTTGCCTCACGTCAGGTGTCGGAGGCAAAAAAAAGCTACGTTCGCTGAGCCGAAAGCTCGACGATTGAAGGTGCGGATACCAGATCGCTCACGGAAAGTCCAGCAAGGACATGAGGCTGTGCGGAAAAAACCGCAATGGTGGCCCGGCATGTGTATCATCGCGTCGCAGATGGTGTGATGTCGCGATGTCGCAACTCCGCGCAAGTCCGCCCGTTTGCGTCGCAAAAGAAACGTTGCGCGGGCGCCGGATTTGCGATTTCTAACGCCAACGAGAATGATCACCGGGGTTCATGGAGTAACAGGCGGATGCGCAAATATTCAGTTTTTGCCGTGGCGCGCGAGGCTTTGCGCGGCCACAAGGGATGGGGCCCGCAGTGGGCCTCGCCCGAGCCCCGCAAGGACTATGATGTGATCATCATCGGCGGCGGCGGCCATGGCCTGGGCGCTGCCTACTACCTTGCCAAGGAGCATGGCATCACCAATGTCGCGGTGCTCGAGAAGGGCTGGATCGGCGGCGGCAACACCGGCCGCAACACCACGATCATTCGGTCCAACTATCTCTATGAAGAGAGCATGGACATCTACGAGCATTCGCTGAAGCTCTGGGAGAACCTGTCGCAGGATCTGAACTATAACGTCATGTATTCGCCGCGCGGCGTCATGATGCTGTCGCACAACATCCATGACCAGCAGTCGTTCAAGCGCCATATCAATGCCAACCGTCTCTATGGCATCGACAATGAATGGCTGACGCCGGAACAGGCTAAGGCCTATTGCCCGCCGCTCGACATCGCCAAGAATGCCCGCTACCCGATCAACGGCGCGGCGTTGCAGCGGCGCGGCGGCACGGCCCGACACGACGCCGTTGCCTGGGGCTATGCCCGCGGCGCGTCCGATCGCGGCGTGCACATTATCCAGAATTGCGAAGTGACCGGCATCCGCCGTGATGAGAACGGCCGGGTGACCGGCGTCGATACCAGTCGCGGTTTCATCGGCGCCAAGAAGATCGGCGTCTCCGCTGCCGGACATTCGTCGGTGCTGATGGAAATGGCCGGCGTGCGCGTGCCGCTGCAGAGCCAGCCGCTGCAGGCGCTGGTGTCCGAGCCGCTGAAGCCGATCTTCCCCTGCGTCGTCATGTCGAACTCCGTGCATGCCTATATCTCGCAATCCGACAAGGGCGAGTTCGTCATCGGCGCCGGCACCGACCAGTACAATTCCTACTCCCAGACGGGCGGCCTGCAGATCATCACCCATACGCTGGATGCGATCTGCGAGCTCTTCCCGATGTTCCGCCGCGTCAAGATGATGCGGCAGTGGGGCGGTATCGTCGACGTGACGCAGGACCGCTCGCCGATCCAGGGCATCACGCCGGTTCCAGGCCTGTTCCTGAACGCCGGCTGGGGTACGGGCGGCTTCAAGGCGACGCCGGGCTCGGCCAACCTCTTTGCGCACCTCATCGCGAGGGGCGAACCGCATCGGCTGGCCGCCGGGCTGACGCTCGACCGCTTCCGCACCGGCCGACTGATCGACGAGGCGGCCGCCGCCGCCGTTGCGCACTGATTGCCAAGGATTTCGAGATGCTTCTGATCTATTGCCCCTATTGCGAGGAAGAGCGCTCCGAGCTCGAGTTCCGCAATGCCGGTGACGCCCATATCGTCCGGCCGGCCAACATTGCCGAAATCAGCGACGAGGAGTTCGAGGAGTTCTTCTTCCTCCGCCAGAACCCCAAGGGCCTGATCTTCGAACGCTGGCGCCATATCCATGGCTGCGGTCGGTTCTTCAACGCCGCGCGCGATACGGTGAGCGACCGGTTCTACACCACCTACAAGGCGGGCGAGCCAAAGCCCGATGTTGCCGCCATTCTAAAGGGCGAGCAGGACAAGGGAGCGGCACGATGAGCGGCGCCAATCGTATTGCAGGTGCCGGCCGTCTGACGCCGGCGCGTACCGCCCGCTTCACCTTCGACGGACGCACGCTGACGGCACTGGAAGGCGACACTGTCGCCTCGGCATTGCTTGCCAATGGCATTCACTTGGTCGGCCGTTCGTTCAAGTATCATCGTCCGCGCGGCATCCTGTCGGCCGGCGCCGAAGAACCGAACGCGCTGCTCGACGTGTCACGTGACGCTGCCCGTCGCCAGCCGAACGTGCGCGCCACGGTGCAGGAAGTCTTCGACGGCATGAAGGTGGAATCGCAGAACCGCTGGCCGTCGCTCGCCTTCGACGTCGGCGGCTTCAACGACCTGTTGTCGCCGTTCTTTGCCGCCGGCTTCTATTACAAGACCTTCATGTGGCCGAAGGCGGCCTGGCATGCGATCTATGAGCCGTTCATCCGCCGTGCGGCTGGTCTCGGTGTCGCGCCGACGGAAGCCGACCCGGATCATTATGCCAGCCGCTATGCCCACTGCGACGTGCTGGTGATCGGTGCCGGTGCTGCCGGCCTCTCCGCAGCGCTTGCCGCCGCCAAGGCCGGCGCCAAGGTGATCCTCTGCGACGAGCAGCCGGAAGTCGGCGGTGCGCTGCGCTATGAACGCGGCACGACGATCGACGGCAAGGAAGGCTGGGACTGGGCCCAGGCGGCGGCCAGGACGCTGGCCGCGATGGACAACGTCACGGTGCTCACGCGCACCACCGGCTTCGGCTACTACAACCACAACTTCGTCGGCCTCGTCGAAAGAGTGACGGACCATCTGCCGGCCCTCGACAAGGCGCTGCCGCGCGAGCGCCTCTGGCAGGTGCGGGCAAAAAAGGTCATCCTCGCCAACGGCTCGATCGAGCGCCACATGGTGTTCGCCAACAACGACCGTCCGGGCATCATGCTCGCCTCGGCCGGCCGTACCTACCTCAACCATTACGGCGTGGCCGTCGGCTCCAAGGTCGGCGTCTACACGGCACACGATTCCGCCTATGAGGCCGCCTTCGATCTCAAGCGGGCCGGCGTTGCCGTTCCGGCCATCGTCGATTGCCGCGACAATCCGGGCGAAGCGGTGCTGGCGGAAGCCCGCCACCTCGGCATCGAGGTGCTGACGGGACACTCCGTCGTCAATGCCGGCGGCAAGCTGCGCGTCTCCTCGATCAGCGTTGCCCGCAACGGCGGCGGATCGGCGCGCAAGATCGCAGTCGACGCGCTGCTGGTGTCGTCCGGCTGGACGCCGTCGGTGCACCTGTTCTCGCAGTCGCGCGGCAAGGTGAAATTCGATGCGGCGACGCAGCGCTTCCTGCCCGGCACCTATCTGCAGGATTGCCTGTCGATCGGCGCCTGCAACGGCACCGACGACCTGCAGGCAACGATCGACGAGGCACTGGCTGCCGGCGAACTGACCGCACGTGCTGCAGGGGCCGAGGGCGGCGCCCAGGTGACGCTCCACGGCGAAAATGCGTTCAGTTGGACCGGCGGCATGATCGGCGCTGCCGAAGGGGCGGGGCCGGACACCACCGTCAAGGCCTTCATCGACTTCCAGCACGATGTCTGCGCCAAGGATATCCGGCTTGCGGTGCGCGAAGGCATGCATTCGATCGAGCACATCAAGCGCTTCACCACCAATGGCATGGCGTCCGACCAGGGCAAGCTGTCCAACATGCATGGCCTTGCCATTGCCGCCGAAACGCTCGGCAAGGACATCCCGCAGGTGGGTCTGACGACCTTCCGCCAGCCCTACACGCCGGTGACCTTCGGCGCGATCGTCAACCACTCGCGCGGGAGCCTCTTCGATCCCGCCCGAAAGACGCCGATCCACCCCTGGGAAGAGGCGCACGGCGCCGAGTTCGAGGATGTCGGCAACTGGAAACGTGCCTGGTTCTATCCGAAGGCGGGCGAGGGCATGCATGAGGCGGTCGGGCGCGAATGCAAGACCGTGCGCGAGGTTGCCGGCCTGTTCGACGCCTCGACGCTCGGCAAGATCGAGGTGGTCGGCCCGGATGCGGCCGCGTTTCTCAACCTGATGTACACCAATGCCTGGGACACGCTGAAGCCCGGCCGCTGCCGCTACGGCATCATGCTGCGCGACGACGGCTTCGTCTATGACGACGGCGTGGTGGGCAGGCTTGCCGAGGATCGCTTCCATGTGACGACCACGACCGGCGGTGCGCCGCGCGTCATGAACCACATGGAAGATTACCTGCAGACCGAGTTCCCGCACTTGAAGGTCTGGCTGACCTCGACGACGGAACAATGGGCCGTCATTGCGGTGCAGGGTCCGAAGGCGCGCGAGATCATTGCCCCGCTCGTCGAAGGCATCGATCTTTCCAACGAGGCCTTCCCGCATATGAGCGTGGCCGAGGGCAAGATCTGCGGCGTGCCGACGCGGCTCTTCCGCATGTCGTTCACCGGCGAACTCGGCTTCGAAGTCAACGTGCCTGCCGACTACGGCCAGGCGATCTGGGAAGCGATCTGGGAGCGGGCCGAACCGATGGGCGCCTGCGCCTACGGCACCGAGACCATGCACGTGCTGCGCGCCGAGAAGGGTTACATCATCGTCGGCCAGGATACCGACGGGACATTGACCCCCGACGATGCCGCCCTCTCCTGGGCGGTCTCGAAGAAGAAGGCCGATTTCGTCGGCATTCGCGGCCTCAAGCGCCCGGACCTGGTCAAGGACGGTCGCAAACAGCTCGTCGGGCTGCTGACCAAGGACCCGAAGGTGGTGCTGGAGGAGGGCGCACAGATCGTCGCCGATCCGAACCAGCCGAAGCCGATGACGATGCTCGGCCACGTGACGTCGTCCTACTGGTCGGAAAACTGCGGCCGCTCGATCGCATTGGCCGTCGTTGCCGGTGGACGCGCGCGCCTTGGCCAGACGCTTTACGTGCCGATGGCCGACAGGACGATCGCCGTTGAGGTGAGCGACATGGTGTTCTTTGACAAGGAAGGGGGTCGCCTCCATGGCTGATCTGGCAATTGCAACCCGCAACGCCGCTCTTACGACCCGCGGCGGTTTCGCCGAGGTGGTCCTGACGCCGGCACCTGCCGCGTCGCGCCTTTCGCTGAGGGCCGGCGCCGATGCGCTGCCGGGTCTTTCGGCGGCCCTCGGCGTCACCTTGCCGACGCGGCCGAAGACCTCGGCTTTGAGCGGCAAGCGCCATGCGCTCTGGCTCGGGCCTGACGAGTGGCTGCTGATCGACGAGGGCGAAGGCGACCTGATGGCCGCGGCTGCCTCGAGCGGCACGCTGCACTCGGCCGTCGACGTGTCTCATCGCAACGTTGCCGTCATCGTCAGCGGCCCTGGTGCAGAAGTGGCCATCAACAGCGGCTGCCCGCAGGATCTGTCGCTGCCGATCTTTCCGGTCGGCGCCTGCTCGCGCACGATCCTCGGCAAGGTGGAGATCGTGCTTTCGCGCATCGCCGAGGACACGTTCCGCGTCGAATGCTGGCGGTCGTTTTCCCCTTACGTCTTCGGCATGCTGTCCGAGGGCGCGGCGGATGCCGGCCACTGAGCTTTTCCACGACTCCGTTTAGGATGGAAACGCTCTCACGCCAGCGATTTCCCGTGCGTGCTTGCGGATCCGCAATGCCTGTGGCCGAGTGCGCGATGTGATCTTGCCGCCGGAGTTCTCCGGCGGCTAAGCTGCCCCCGATTGCTGCTGCATAACTCCTTAGATCGGAATCGATTAAAGGAATTATGCAGCAATCTTAAAGTATTACAGCGTCCCAGCGCGTCATATTTGACGCGCGGCGCTGTTGCGGGAGGATAGTTTGAAAACACGTGCAGCAGTGCTGAGGCACGCGCCGTTCGAGCGGCCCTATGCCAGGTCGCGGCCACTCTCGATCGAGATCGTCGAGCTCGATCCGCCGGGCCCGGACGAACTGCTGGTGCGCATCGGCGCTGCCGGTCTCTGCCATTCCGATCTTTCGGTGATCAACGGCGACAGGCCACGACCGGTGCCGATGGCGCTCGGTCACGAGGCGGCAGGCACGGTCGAGACGGTCGGCAGCGCGGTGCGCGACCTCAAGCCCGGCGACCGGGTGGTGATGAGCTTCATGCCGAGCTGCGGTCACTGTCTGCCTTGCGCAGAAGGTCGTCCGGCATTGTGCATCCCCGGGGCGGAGGCCAATGGCAAGGGAACGCTACTTTCCGGGGAGCGTCGGATCCATTGCGACGCCGTTCCGGTTCACCATCATCTCGGCGTTTCCGGCTTTGCCGACTATGCGGTCGTCTCACGCCATTCGGCCGTCAAGGTGGACGCCGATCTGCCGCTGGTCGAGGCGGCGCTTTTCGGCTGCGCCGTGCTGACGGGCGTCGGCGCGATCGTCAATACCTGCCGCGTGCAAGTGGGCCAGTCGGTTGCCGTGGTCGGTCTCGGCGGCGTCGGGCTTGCCGCCGTGCTTGGAGCGGTCGCGTCGGGCGCGGAGCGGGTGGTGGCGATCGATCTCTCCGAGGACAAGCTGGCGCTGGCACGTTCCCTTGGCGCGACCGACACCTTTGTCGCCACCGATCCTGATGTGGGGGATGCGATCCGCGAGGTGACATCAGGCGGTGTCGATCATGCCTTGGAAGCGGCCGGTTCGGTCAAGGCGTTCGAGCTTGCCTATCGCATCACTCGACGCGGCGGGGCGACCGCATCAGCCGGCCTTGCGCATCCTTCAAGCCAGATCGCCATCCCGGCCGTCAGCCTGGTCGCCGAAGAGCGTACGCTTCGCGGCAGCTACATGGGAAGCTGCGTGCCGAGCCGCGATATTCCGCGGTTCATCGGGCTTTATCGACGCGGCACGCTGCCCGTCGACAGGCTGTTGTCGGGCACAGGTCCGCTTGAGGAGATCAACGAGGCGTTCGACCTCCTGGACCAGGGCAAGGTCATCCGCCACGTGATCACGTTCTGACCAGATCCTGAGCGTCGAGAAGCGGCGGTCAAGCCGCGGTGGCGTCGAACAGGCACCGCATCTCAACGATGCGATCGCACATTCTGCCAGCAGCGCGCTCGATCGGTTCAGGATTTCGGCTGGTCGCTACTGCATAATTCCTTAAATCGGAATCGATTTAAGGAGAAAATTATGCAGCAGATTTAAGGCGTTACAGCGTCCTTTGCGCGTCATATTTGACGCGCGGCGCTGTAAACGCACTGCACACACCCTGTTCGCTTGCCTCTGCCTCTGCCTCTGCCTCTGCCTCAGGCATCGGCGGGGCGATCCTTGGGATCGAACTGGATGATCGTCTGCCAGGTGGCGGTCAGCGCCGGCTTGCGCTCGCCCTCGATCTCGACCGTGACATCATAGGTGATCATCAGCATGCTGCCGCCACGGAAGCGCGCGTCGGCCATGGTGAAGTGTCCACGCACCCGGGCGCCACTCTTCACCGGAGCGATGAAGCGCACCTTCTCGAACCCGTAATTGATGCCCATCGTCTGTTCGCGGATCTTCGGCAGGCAGCTGTAGTTCATCGCCGACAACAGCGACAGCGACAGGAAGCCATGGGCGATCGTGCCGCCGAACGGCGTTTCGGCGGCGGCACGCACCGGATCGACATGGATATACTGATAGTCGCCGGTTGCCTCGGCGAACTTGTCGATCGTTTCCTGCGTGACCGTGATCCAGTCGGAGACGCCGATCTCCATACCGACGCGCGACCTGATTTCGGAAAGTGAAATGTCCTTCAGCATGTGACTGTCCTGAAAGTGGCCCCCCGACGAATCTATAGGACGGTCGGGTGAGTTCTAGCAAGTGGTCGGAATAGTTCAGAAATTTTCGACGAAGAAGCAAACCGAGCGAGGAGGCACGAAGGTGGGTGGAGGCTTATCGGAAAGCGCATCCTGCCAGCGGCCGTCGAGGCTTTCGGGCAGATGGATCGGGTGCGGCGCGTGGCTGCGATTGACGACGACGGCAAGCCGCGTCGGCCGCTTCTTCTTGCCGTCTCGGGTGGCGAGCACCATCATCAGGTTGTCCGTTGCCGGGTGTTCCCAATCCGCCACGGCCATAGCGCGGCCATCGAGGCGCAGCCATTCGACATCGCCCTTGCCGGTGAAGAAGGCCGTCTCGCCGAAGACGTCGAAGCGCTTTCTCAGCGTTGAAAGCGCTGCCGCATGGGCGACCAGCGCCTCGTCCATCGCGCTCCAGTCGATCCAGGTGGTGTCATTATCCTGGCAATAGGCATTGTTGTTGCCGCTTTGGGTGCGCCCACCCTCGTCACCGGCGGTCAGCATGATCGTGCCGCGGGAGGCAAACAGCGTGCCGAGCAGGGCCATGACATCATGCCGGCGCGCAGCCGTAATCTCGGGATCGGCCGTCGCGCCCTCGGCGCCGTTGTTCCACGAGTGGTTTTCGTTGTGGCCGTCGCGGTTTTCCTCGCCGTTCGCCTCGTTGTGCTTGCCGGCATAGGCAACGATGTCGGCAAGGGTAAAGCCGTCATGGGCGGCGATGAAGTTGACCGTTCGGGTGCCGGCGTCGCCCCAGCGGGAGAACGTATCGGAAGAGCCCGCAAGAGCGGTCGCAAGCGCACCGATCACATGCCGGTCGCCGCGCCAGTAGAGCCTGACGTCGTCGCGCGCCCGGTCGTTCCACTCGAGAAACGGAGCGGGAAAGTTGCCGAGCTGGTAGCCGCCGGGGCCGACATCCCAGGGCTCGGCGATCAGCACGCGATCGGCAAGAACCGGATCGGCATCAATCGCCTCAAACAGGGGGGCATCACGATGGAAACCGCCCATGTCGCGGCCGAGGATCGAGGCAAGGTCGAAGCGGAAACCGTCGACGCCGGCGGCCAACACGAAGTGGCGCAGGCTGTCGAGGATCAGTGTCTGGACGACCGGGTGGTCGCAGGCGATCGTGTTGCCGCAGCCGGTATCGTTGATGAGATCGCCGGGCCTGTCGGTCACGTGGCGATAGTAGGTGAGATTGTCGAGCCCGCGCATCGACAGCGTCGTGCCGAGCCGATCGCTTTCGCCGGAATGGTTGAAGACGAGATCGAGGATGACGCCGATGCCTGCCTTGCGCAGTGCTTCGACGGTCTGGCGCAATTCCCTAATCCCGCCCGGCACCAGCCGTGGATCGAGCGCCATCGGTGCGATCGGATTGTAGCCCCAGCCATTGCTGAGCCCGAGCGGCGGCAGGTGGCGCTCGTCGATCCAGGCGACGATCGGCATCAGTTCGACGGCGGCAACGCCAAGGCGCTTCAGATGATCGATGACGACAGGCTCGGCGAGCGCTGCGACCGTGCCGCGTTTTGCCTCGGGAATACCTTGATGCAGCATGGTGAAAGGTTTGACCGCGATCTCGTAGATGAGCCCACCCGCCCTAAAGATCGGCGGCTTCGGCTTGGCTGTCCCGACGTCGTTGACAATCGCCTTCGGCACGAGATCGGCGGTGTCCTCACCGAAGATGGTGAGCCTGGGATCGTGCCGGAACGGCCGGTCGAGCTCGACGGCGTAGGGATCGACGAGCAGTTTTGATGGATCGAACCAGAGGCCATGGTCGGGCGAATAGACGCCATCGGCGCGAAAGCCGTAGCGGGTTCCCTTCGGTGCATCGGCAACCACGAGGCTGTGCACGTCGCCGTCACGCGCCATCGGCAGTTGGCGCAGGGCCTTGGCGCCCGCCTTGTCGAACAGGCAGAGGTCGATGCGTGCGGCATTGCGCGACCAGACGGCAAAGCGCGTGCCTTGCGGGGTTAAGGTGGTGCCGAGGGGTGGCAGTCCGGCGGTCGGCATCGATCAGGCACCCCTCGGTTTTTTCTTACAGCGCCGCGCGTCAAATATGACGAGCAAAGGACGCTGTAACGCTTTAAATCTGCTGCATAATTTTCTCCTTAAATCGATTCCGATTTAAGGAATTATGCAGTAGCAATGTCAGGTCTTCGCGCGCCCCGGATGGGGCGCTCCGTCAGGTGATCACGCTCGGCTCGGTGCGGCCGGTGCGGGTCTTGATGCCGGCGATTTCGTCGGCAACGGCGATGAGGTCGGCGAGTGCTTCCTGGGTGTCGATGTCGTGGCGGGCCGGATCCGGCTCGAAGCGCTCGATATAGACGCGCAGCGTCGCACCAGAGGTGCCGGTGCCCGACAGGCGGAAGACGACCCGCGATCCGCTCTCGAACAGGATGCGGATGCCCTGGTTCTTGCTGACGGAATGGTCGACTGGATCATGGTAGGAAAAGTCGTCGGCGGTCGCGACCTTGAGCGCGCCGAAAGATTTCCCGGGCAGGATTGCGAGCTGGTCGCGAAGCGCCTTAACCAGGCCGTTGGCGGCATCGGAATCCACTTCTTCGTAGTCGTGGCGCGAATAGTAGTTGCGGCCGTAGGTCGCCCAGTGCTTGCGGGCGATGTCGAGCGCGCTTTCCTTGCGCGCGGCAAGGATGTTGAGCCACAGCAGAACCGCCCAGAGGCCGTCCTTTTCGCGCACGTGGTTGGAGCCGGTGCCGGCGCTTTCCTCTCCGCAGATCGTCGCCATGTCCTCATCGAGCAGGTTGCCGAAGAATTTCCAGCCGGTCGGCGTCTCGTAGAGGCCGATGCCGAGCTTTTCGGCGACCCGGTCGGCCGCCCCGCTTGTCGGCATCGAACGGGCGATGCCGGCAAGCCCCTTGGCGTAGCCCGGCGCCAGATGCGCGTTAGCCGCCAGCATTGCCAGGCTGTCGGACGGGGTAATGAAGATGCCACGGCCGATGACGAGGTTGCGGTCGCCGTCGCCATCGGAGGCGGCGCCGAAATCGGGCGCATCGGGCGCCATCATCGTTTCGTAGAGCGCGCGGGCGTGCACGAGGTTCGGGTCGGGATGATGGCCGCCGAAATCCGGCAGCGGAATGAAGTTCATGACCGAGCCCTTCGGCGCGCCCAGACGCTTCTCGATGATCTCCTTGGCGTAGGGGCCGGTGACGGCGCTCATCGCATCGAAGACGACGCGGAAACCGCCCGAGATCAGCTTGCGGATGGCGCCGAAGTCGAACAGGCTTTCCATCAGTTCGGCATAGTCGGCCACCGGGTCGATGACCGTGACGGTCATGCCGTCGATCTGCTGCGAGCCTTCGGCATCGAGATTGACGTCGGCGACATTGGAAATCTTGTAGGTGTCGATCACCTGGCTGCGGGCATAGATCGCGTCGGTGACCTTCTCCGGTGCCGGGCCGCCATTGCCGATATTGTACTTGATGCCGAAGTCCTCGGTCGGGCCACCGGGATTGTGGCTGGCCGAGAGCACGATGCCACCGAAGGCCTCGTATTTGCGGATGACGTTGGAGGCGGCGGGCGTCGACAGAATGCCGCCGCGGCCGACCAGCACGCGGCCGAAGCCGTTGGCGGCCGCCATCTTGATGGCGATCTGGATGACTTCGCGGTTGTAGAAGCGGCCATCGCCGCCGATCACCAGGGTCTGGCCGGCAAAGCCTTCGAGCGCGTCGAAGATCGACTGGATGAAGTTCTCGGCGTAGTTCTTCTGCTGGAACACCGGAACCTTCTTGCGCAGGCCCGACGTGCCGGGCTTCTGGTCGCCATAGGGTGTGGTGGTGACTGTTCTTATCATTCTGACTTAGCCTTTCCCGAGAAGACCGGAATATAGAGAGACGTAGCGCTCGGCACTTCTGGCCCAGGAAACGTCCGATTTCATGCCCTGGGTCTGCAGACGCGCCCAGACTTTCGGTTCGTTGTATGCACGGAAGACGCGCCTGATCGCAAGAAGCAACCCGTCGGCGCTGACCGGCGTGAACTGGAAGCCGGTCGCCACCTTGGCAGACAGCCCGGCTTCGTTCGCGTCGATGATGGTGTCGGCAAGTCCGCCGGTGCGCGCGACCACCGGCACGCAGCCGTAGCGCAGGCCATAGAGCTGGGTCAGCCCGCAGGGCTCGAAGCGCGACGGAATGAGGATCGCGTCCGATCCGGCCTGCATCAGGTGCGAGAGCGGTTCGTTGTAGCCGGTGACCATGCCGACATGGCCGCGGTGGCGCGAGGCGGCGGCGAGGAGCGCGCCTTCGAGCGCCGTGTCGCCGGAGCCGAGAACGATGAGCTTGCCGCCCATCGCCACGATCTCGTCGGCGACTTCGGCCACGAGGTCCATGCCCTTCTGCCAGGTCAGCCGGCTGATGACGCAGAAGATCGGGCCATTGCCCTGTTCCAGCCCGAAACGCTCTTCGAGCGCGTGCCGGTTGGCGGCGCGCTGCTTCAATGTCGTCGCGCTGAAATGCTGGGCGATCAGCGGGTCGCTCGCCGGATTCCAGACATCGGCGTCAATGCCGTTGACGATGCCGACGAGGTCGGAAAGCCTGCTTTTGAGCAGGCCTTCGAGGCCCATGCCGAATTCCGGCGTCAGGATCTCCTGCGCATAGGACGGGCTGACGGTGGTGATCGCGCTTGCGGTCTGCAGACCGCCTTTGAGGAAGCCGACATCGCCGTAATATTCGACGAACTGCATCGAGAAGGCTTCGGGCGGAAGCGCGAGCTCGGCGAAGATCTCCGGGCCGAACTGCCCCTGGAAGGCGATGTTGTGGATCGTCATCACCGTCGGCGTCGCGGCTGCGCGGCCAAAACGCATATAGACCGGCGTCAGCGCTGTCTGCCAATCATGCACATGGACGAGATCGGGCTTCCAGCCGGACACCACATCGCCGGCGGCGATTTCGGCCGCGGCCAACGACAGGGCGGCGAAGCGGCGGAAATTGTCGACATAGTCGCGGCCGGTGGCGTCGACATAGGGGCCGCCATCGCGCTCGTAGAGAACAGGCAGATCGAGCACGAGCAGGTCGAGCCCGTCGAGATCGGCTGCGAGAACCGAGGCCGGGCTGCCGAACAGGTTCACAAAGCTGCCGACCTTCTTTTTCTTCTTCAGCTTCTGCAGCACCGCGGGATAGCCGGGCACCAAGGTGCGGGTACGGATACCGTGCGGCGACAGTGCTGCCGGGAGGGCACCGACGACGTCGGCGAGCCCCCCGGTCTTGACCAGCGGATACACTTCGGACGCAACGGAGAGGATGTTCATCAGCGGCGGACCTACATTCCCAGTTTGTCGATCATCGTTTGGGTGATCAGGCAAACGCCGTTTTCCGAACGACGGAAGCGCTTCGCATCCAGTTCCGGATCTTCGCCGACGACGAGGCCCTCCGGAATGACCACGCGGCTGTCGATTACCACATTGCTGAGCAGCGCGTGGCGACCGATCTTCACATCGGGCAGGATGACGGCATTTTCCAGTCGGGAATACGAATTTACTCTGACACCGGTGAAAAGCAGGCTGCGATTGAGCGCAGCGCCTGAGATGATGCAGTCGCCCGATACGAGCGAGGAGGTCGCCGAGCCGCGACGGTTCTCGTCGTCATGCACAAATTTGGCCGGCGGCTTGATCTCGGCGAAGGTCCAGATCGGCCAGGTGCTGTCGTAGATGTCGAGCTCCGGCGTTACATGGGTGAGATCGATATTGGCCTGCCAATAGGCATCGATCGTGCCGACGTCGCGCCAATAGGCCTCGCTTTCGAAATCCGAGCGCACGCAGGACCGGTTGAAGCGATGGGCGACCGCCTTACCGTTCTCGACGATATAGGGGATGATGTCCTTGCCGAAGTCGCGGCTCGATTTCGGATCGGCCGCGTCGCGCCGCAACAGATCCATCAGGAATTTGGTGTGGAAGACATAGATGCCCATCGAGGCAAGGGCCATCTCGGGATTGCCGGGAATGCCCGGCGGGTCGGCCGGCTTTTCGACGAAGGCGATGATGCGATCCTTGTCGTCCACATGCATGACGCCGAAGCCGGTTGCTTCCATGCGCGGCACTTCGAGGCAGCCGATGGTGACGTCGGCGCCGGAATCGACGTGCTGCTGCAGCATCAATTCGTAGTCCATCTTGTAGATGTGGTCGCCTGCGAGGATGACCATATATTCGACGCCGTGATCCTCGATGATGTCGATATTCTGGTAGACCGCGTCGGCGGTGCCTTCGTACCATTGCGTTTCCGAGACGCGCTGGCTTGCCGGCAGAATGTCGAAGCTTTCGTTTCGTTCCGGGCGGAAGAAGTTCCAGCCGCGCTGCAGGTGGCGGATCAGCGAATGGGCCTTGTACTGCGTGGCGACGCCGATGCGGCGGATACCGGAGTTCAAGGCGTTCGAGAGTGCGAAGTCGATGATGCGGGCCTTGCCGCCGAAATAGACGGCCGGCTTTGCCCGTCGGTCGGTCAACTCCTTCAGGCGGCTGCCGCGGCCGCCTGCGAGAACATAGGCCATGGCATCACGGGCCAGAGGTTGCGTACGCTTTTCCACCATTTGTCCTCCCCAAAATCATTGTTCTTCGGGATCGTCACGGCGACTTTTTGCGACGCCTTGCGGCCCTCGAAATTTCTTCTTGTGCTCCCGCCTCCCGCTTCATTCCGTCGGGCTGGAACACGCTAGCGTTTCCGATCTAAATGGAGTCGAAGAAACGCTCTATCTCTTTGTTTTTACGCATTTCCTGGCGGAAACCGCTACGCACTTTTCCTGGAAATGCTCTAAAGCGCGTCGCGATCTTTCAGATGCGCGCTGCGCTTTAAGCTCTTGTTTTTGCGCATGTCGTCATCGCAAAACCGCTGAACACTTTTGCGCGACATGCTTTAATCCTGCTCCAGCATCAGCGTTGCCAAGGGCGGCAAGGTGATGGTTGCCGTTATTGCGCCTGTCTGATCCTCTTGTGCCTGAACGGCGCCGCCGTTGCCCTTGCCACTCCCCCCATAGATTTCCGCGTCGGTGTTCAAAATTTCCTTCCAGCGACCTGCGACCGGAAGCGGGATCGTGTAATTTTCCCGATAAACGGGCGTGAAATTGGTGATGACGGCGACGAGCTTTTCACCCGGCGCCTTGCGCAGCCAGGCAAAGACCGAATTGTCCCGGTCGTCGGCGAGCAGCCATTCGAAGCCATCGCCCTCGCAGTCGCGCGCGTGCAGCGCCGGCTTTGAACGGTAGGTGCCGTTGAGGTCGCGCACCAGCCGCCGCATGCCCTCGTGCAGGTGATATTCCAGCAGGTTCCAGTCAAGCGCGCGTTCCTCCGACCATTCGCGCCACTGCGCAAACTCCTGCCCCATGAACAGGAGTTTCTTGCCGGGATAGCCCCACATGAAGGCGTAGTAGGCGCGCAGGTTGGCGAACTTCTGCCAGTCGTCGCCGGTCATCTTGGCGATGAGCGAACCCTTGCCGTGCACGACCTCGTCGTGAGACAGCGGCAGCACGAAGTTCTCGCTGAAGGCGTAGAGCAGACCGAACGTCAGGTCGTTGTGGTGGAAGCGGCGGTGGATGGGCTCGCGCGACATGTACTGCAGCGTGTCGTGCATGAAGCCCATGTTCCACTTGAAGCCGAAGCCAAGACCACCGGCATGGACCGGGTGGGAAACCTTGGGCCAGGACGTCGATTCTTCGGCGATCGTCAGGATGCCCTTGTGAACACCGTAGATTTCGGTGTTCATCGTCTGAAGGAAGCGGACCGCCTCCAGGTTCTCGTTGCCGCCGTATTCGTTCGGCACCCATTCGCCGTGTTTGCGCGAATAATCGAGGTAGAGCATGGAGGCCACAGCATCGACGCGTAAGCCATCGACGTGGAATTTCTCCGCCCAATAGAGCGCGTTGTTGACGAGGAAGGACAGCACTTCCTGCCGGCCGAAATTGTAGATCGCCGTGTTCCAGTCGGGATGAAACCCCTGGCGCGGATCTTCGTGCTCATAGAGTGCGGTGCCGTCGAACCAGCGCAGTCCGTGTTCGTCGGTCGGGAAATGCGCCGGGACCCAGTCGAGAATGACGCCGAGGCCGACCTTGTGGCAGCCGTTGACGAAACGCGCGAACCCCTCCGGCTCGCCGAAGCGTGCCGTCGGCGCATAGAGGCCGGTCGTCTGGTAGCCCCAGGAGGGATCGTAGGGGAATTCGGAGATCGGCAGGAATTCGATATGGGTGAAGCCCATGTCGACACAATAGGGGATCAGGCGGTCGGCAAGCTCGTCCCAGGACAGCATGTCGCCGTTGTCGCGGCGCTGCCACGAGCCGGCATGCACCTCGTAGATCGAGATCGGCTGGCGGCGGGCGTCAGCCGATGCCCAATGGGCTCGATGCGCATCGTCTTCCCAAACCTGCGCGATCTCAGGTGTCGTCACCGAGGCGGTGTTGGGGCGAAGCTCCGAGCGGCGGGCGAAGGGGTCTGCCTTCAGCGGCAGAAGCGTACCCTGGCGGTCGAGGATCTCGTATTTGTAGGCAAGGCCTGCCTCGACGCCGGGGATGAAGATCTCCCAGATGCCGGTGTCGGTGCGAAGGCGCATGACATGGCGACGCCCGTCCCAGTCATTGAACTGGCCGACGACGGAGACGCGCTTGGCGTTCGGGGCCCAGACGGCGAAATGGTAGCCTTGAGCGCCTTCATGGTCGATCGGATGGGCGCCCATCTTGTCGAACAGCCGGAGATGCGAGCCCTCGCGGATATAGTAGTCGTCCATCGGCCCAAGCACAGGCCCGAAGCTGTAGGGATCGACGACGATCCACTCGCCGCCATCGTTGCGCGCGCGATAGCGCACCGGCTGGATCTTGCGCAGCGAGACCGGTCCCTCGAAGAAGCCGGCGTCGTCGCGCCGCTCGAGGACGCCGAGTTCCTGCCCGGACAGCGTTTCCGCAACGACGCTGTCGGCGCCCGGAATGAAGCAGCGGGCGACATAGCCTTTCCCGACCGCTTGCACGCCGAGTATGGCGAAGGGATCGTGGTGCGTGCCTGTGAGGATGGCCGCAATGGCCGGCATTGACAGCAGGGCTGAGGCTGGAGGTTCCGGGTCTTTGCCGGCCGAAGGGGTCATCCGGCTCTCCAAATTTCGCCGGCATATTGCCGGATGGTACGATCGGACGAAAACCAGCCCATGCGCGCGGTGTTGCGCACGGCCTGCGAATACCACGCCGACGGCGTCGTCCACAGCTGGTCGATCTCGCGCTGCGCCTTGGCATAGGCTTCGAAGTCGGCCGCGACCATGAACCAGTCGTGATTGTAGAGGCCATCGACCAGGCTGGTGAACCGGTTGCGGTCATCGGGCGAAAACACGCCCGAAGCGATCGCCTGCAACGCCTGCGACAGCTCGCGCGATCCCTCGATGATGGCGCGCGGATTGTGACCCTCGGCACGCGCATTCGTCACTTCCTCGGCCGTCAGGCCGAAGATCTTGATGTTCTCCTCGCCGACCCAGTCGCGCATCTCGACATTGGCGCCGTCAAGCGTCCCGATCGTCAGCGCGCCGTTCAGCGCGAACTTCATGTTGCCGGTGCCGGAGGCCTCCATGCCGGCCGTCGAGATCTGCTCGGACAGATCGGCAGCGGGGACCATGATCTCGGCCAGCGAGACGTTGTAGTTCGGCACGAAGACGATCTTCAGAAGCCCGCGGACGGCCGGGTCGTTGTTGACCACGCGGGCGACGTCGTTTGCCAGTTTGATGATCAGCTTGGCGTTGTGGTAGCTCGGCGCCGCCTTGCCCGCGAACAGTTTGACGCGCGGCACCCAGTCGAGTTCGGGATGCGAGCGGATCTGGTCGTAGAGCGCCACCGCCTCGATGATGTTCAGGAGCTGGCGCTTGTACTCGTGGATGCGCTTGATCTGGATGTCGAACATCGCCGACGGGTCGAGCCTGATGCCGAGTCGGCTTTGAACGAGTTGCGCGAGCTTCACCTTGTTGGCGCGCTTGACCGCGGCAAAATGCTCCTGGAAATCCTGCTTGTCGGCAAAGGCATCGAGTGCCTGCAGCGCCTCGGTATTGTCCATGAATTCGTCGCCGATCGCCTCACGGATCAGGCTGAACAGGCCGGGATTGCACTGCATCAGCCAGCGGCGCGGGGTGATGCCGTTGGTCTTGTTGTTGATTCGATCGGGGTAGAGCCGGTGCAGGTCGGCAAACACCGTTTCCTTCATCAGTTCGGTGTGCAGCGCCGACACGCCGTTGATCGAATGAGAGCCGACAAAGGCAAGGTTGCCCATGCGCACCCGGCGGTCGCCGCTTTCGTCGATCAGCGAGATGCTGCGGACCTCCTCGTCGGTGGCGCCCTTCTGTTTGCGTGCCTCGATCAGGATCTTGGCGTTGATCGCATAGACGATCTGCATGTGCCGCGGCAGCAGGCGTTCGAACAGCGGCACGGGCCAGCTTTCGAGCGCCTCCGGCAGCAGCGTATGGTTGGTGTAGGAAATGGTTCTGCGGGTGATATCCCAGGCCTGTTCGAAATCGAGGCCGTGCAGATCGGTCAGCAGGCGCACCAGTTCGGCGACCGAGACCGCGGGGTGGGTGTCGTTGAGCTGGATCGCGACGGCATCGGGCAGCGAGGTGAAATCAGGATATTGCTGCAGGTGCCGGCGCAGGATGTCCTGCAGTGAGGCGGACGAGAAGAAATACTCCTGGCGCAGACGAAGCTCCTGGCCGGCCGGCGTCGCGTCGGCGGGATAGAGCACGCGGGTCAGGCTTTCCGCCTTGTTGCTTTCGCGCAGCGCGCCGATGTGGTCGCCGGCATTGAAGGCATCGAGCAGGATCGGGTCGATCGGCTGCGCCGTCCAGAGCCTCAGCGTGTTGACGCGCTTGGCGCGCCAACCGACGGCCGGCGTATCGAAAGCGGTGGCAATCACGCGCTCGGCCGGCTTCCAGACGAAGCGCTGGATCTCTTCGTCGACATTGGCGGTTTCGACAACGCCGCCGAAACCGATCTCATAGGAGCTTTCGCGCCGCTCGAACTCCCAGGGGTTGCCATGGGCAAGCCAGGTCTCCGGCAGTTCCACCTGCCAGCCATCGGCCATCTGCTGGCGGAACAGGCCGTGCATGTAGCGGATGCCGTAGCCATAGGCGGGCACATCGACGGTCGCCATCGATTCCATGAAGCAGGCAGCAAGTCGGCCTAGGCCGCCGTTGCCGAGTGCCGCGTCGGGCTCAAGCAGAGCGATGACGTCGATATCGACCCCGAGCGAGGCGAGCGCATCACGCATCTCCTCCATCAGGCCGATATTGGTCATGGCGTCGCGCATCAGGCGGCCGATGAGGAATTCGAGCGAGAGATAATAAACGCGCTTGGCACCTGTCGCGTAGGTCTGGCGGGTCGAATCCATCCACTTGTCGGTGATGCGGTCACGCACCACGAGGATAGCGGCGGTCAGCCAGTCGTGCGGCTTGGCGACCTTGGGATCCTTGCCGATGCGGTACTTCAAGCGCTCGAGGATTTCGACTGCAAGCTGGTCGGGTTCGGAAGAACGAAGTGCGGGCTGCGGCAGTTCGTTGGCGGAAATCTTGTTCATCATCAGAACTGTCTTACCCTTTTGCGTTGGGAGGTCGCAGGCCGGAACCGACCGGGGATGGGCAATTTATGCATCGATCCGAAGCGCTTGCAACAGGTGTTTTTAAAAGGATTAGAATTGCCTGAATAGAAGGGATGTCTGGCAAAGAGCCGTGGCTTACCTCGCCGCCCCAAACGAAAAATGCCGCCCGGCGGGACCGGGCGGCATGGTGGCGCGCGCTTTCTTTGGTTACTTTGTCAGGCGGGTCGCCATGGCCGAAGCCTTCTCGCCGATCGCCTTGAAGGCTGCAATCAGGTCGGCTGCTTCTTCCGCCTGGAAGTAGTTTGCTACCGTGGTCGCGCAGGACTTGAGCAATGCCTTTCCGCGATCGGGTGCCATGAAGGCCACGGTATAGACCTGAACGTTGTTCTTGCGCGCCGTATCGCACCATTGCAGCGTCGTTGTGTCATCGCTCGTGTTGTTGTTGGCGCCGTCGGTCATGAAGACGATGTACTTCGTCGCAACCTGACCATTCTTGGTCTTGTGCGCCGTGTCCTCGGTGGTGGCCGTTACCCGGCTGTAGGCGGTCTTGAAGGCATTGCCGGATGCCGTGCCGCCCGTCGCGACGAGGGCGTTGACGTAGGTTCCCGTTCCGGCAGTCCCCCATGCGATATTGCCGGCGGTATCCTGCGCCGAGTTATAGGAAACGGCTGCCGTGCGGACATAGAGATCCTTCGGGTCGGCAGCTTTCAACTGCGCGAGCAGATCCTTGACCGCGGTCTTGAGCGCGTCGATCTTCGTCACGTAGCAAGGACTGGTCGCTGCCAGATTGGGGTATTTGCCCCAGTTTGATTCGGTATAGTTGGGGCACGAGCTTTTGGCCGTGTTCTGCGTATTGCTCTTCCAGGCCATCGAGCCGGAGCGATCGAGCACGAGATACATCGACAGCGCATTCTTGGTTTCTGTGGCGCTTTCCGCCGTGGCGCGGGTCTCGATCAGTATCGATTTCTGCCCAAGGAGGCGTGTCATCGCATTGAACTGAAGGGTCTGCTTGTTGGCGACCGTCACCTTGAAGGCCTTGCCGGTTGCACCGTTGGCACTCTCGATGATGTCGACTGTCGAGGAATTGACTTCCAGTTCTTCAATCGGAGCCGCATTGGCCGATGCGGCAAAGCCGCTGGCCGTTGCGCCATCGTCGTTGGCCGGAAGGTCGACGCTATTGCCGCCGGCGGTTTGGGCCTTCAGGAAGTTGGTCGCAATTTCCTTTGCCTTTGCGATATCGGGCTTCTCCTTCGATACCAAGGCGGAAGCCGCCGCAAGTGCTGCCGCGTCGGCCGCGTCCTGCATCTGATTCTTGGTGGTCACCATCTTGGCCATGTCGATGGCAACGCCACCGGCGGCAAGGACCAATGGCATTACCAAGGCCGCCATCATGCCGAAATTGCCGCCACGATCCTTCAGCATCGCCATGAAGGACCGGTTGATCGTGGATCGTTTTCCCATCTCTGCACACCCCAAGGAACACGTTGCAAACTTGAAGGCGACGTTTAGCGGCGATGGCTTACGATATCGTTCAGGTGATAGATTCAATTTTAGCGGAATACAGGAAAACCAGTGCTTACAGCGGGTTCCGGGGATGCTGTGGTGTTTGAAAACGGGAATGCCATGTCTCAAATCGGGTCAGGTGACCGGAATGACGTCAACGGCCTGTTCGGTCTTCTGCCCGCCGTAGCTCTTCAGCACGCCGATGACAGGTGCGACGTCGCCGTAGTCGCGGCCGTGACCGACGACGATATGGTCCGTTCCGGCCGGGATATTGTTGGTCGGGTCGAGTTCAAGCCAGCCCGCGGTAGTGCCGCACCAGATGCGAACCCAGGCATGCATGGCATCGGCCCCTTCCAGGCGCTCCTTGCCGGCGGGGGGGATTGTTCTTAAGAAGCCGCTGACATACCCGGCGGGGATGCCGAGGCTTCTGAGCGCTACGATCATCACATGGGTGAAATCCTGGCAGACGCCGCGCTTGAGCTGGAACGCCTCTGCCGGTGTGGTGTTCACCGTCGTCGCCTCGCTGTCGTAGACGAAGTCCCGGTGAATGCGCGCACAGATCGCGGTGGCGATCTGGCGGATCGTCATTCCGGGCGTGACCAAGGCTCGCGCGTAGGCCGCGATCGCCTGCACCTCTGCCAATAGCGGGCTCGGGCCGACGAAATGATGCGGTGCGTCCGGGTCGACGGACCAGCAGGCGGCCAGTTCCGCCGGCAAGCGGGAAAGATCTGCCGAGAAATCGGCCGTCAGCGGCAGCGGCTCCACCTGCACCCGCGCCTGCATGCGGATCACGAGGTCGTCATGGGCGGAGCGAAACAGGATCGCGGTGAAGGGATTGGCGAAGAAGTCGACGCTTTCGGAGCGTTCCGCCGGCATCGGGTGACAGCTGACCGAGCCGACGACGAGGCGCTGCCGGTCGGGCAGCGTCGCCGGCATCACACGCACCAGATGGCGCCCGCCGGACACCGGCACTTCGTAGCCGTAGGTGATCTTCAGGCTGATGTCGTAGAGCATGGGCGTGTCCTGCCGGTCAGCCGAGATAGGTGTTGGCGAGAATGTTGGAGAGCTTTTCCAGATCTCGCTCCAGCCTGTTGTAGACGCTAAGGTTCATCGCCTCCGGCGTCATGACGGCAAGGCCGGAATGCAGGCGCATGGCCTCGCGGTAGAAGGGCGACATCTGGCCGTTGACATAGGCGTTGGGCAGAAGCTCCACCTCGTTCTTGATTTCGTTGAGCTGGTAGAGCACCGAGCGCGGGTTGAGTGGGTCGAGCGCCAGCAGGTCGGTCACGGTCAGCGCTGCCGTGTTGACGTTGTAGCGCCGGCGATGGGTCATGACGCTGTCGCCGATCTCCAGCAGCATGTCGTAGGCGCCGTCAGGCGCATCCGGGCCGGACATATGGCCAAGCAGCCGCGTCATGTGCAGGCCACGTTCGATGTAGCGGCCGATGGAGAGAAAGCGCCAGCCGGTAAAGCGGTACATGTTTTCGTGCACAAGACCGGCAAAGCCGGCGAGCTTGCGCAGAAGCACGGTCATGGCGCGGGTGGCATCGTCGCCCGATTGCACGGTCGCGTGGAACTTGCGGGCCGTCTGCGACAGATCGTTGAGCGCCAGCCAGCCGTCTGGCGAGAAGCGGTCGCGGATGTTGCCGGCGCTGAAAAGCGCACTGGAAATATTGGCCAGCAGGCTGTCAGGTACCGCCTGGTGGGTATCGATATCGAGGGCGGCGAGATAATCGGTGACGTCCTGGAGCAGCGGCAGGCTCGGGTCGGCGGTCTCGGCAAACCGGCCGTGCCAGGCGCGCAGGATGCGCAACGCCCCTTCCGCCCGCTCGATGTAACGGCCGAGCCAGAACAGGTTGTCGGCAGCCCGGCTCGGCAGGCTTCCCGGCATGTTGCGGGTGAAGCTTTCTTCTGCCGGCAACAGGGTGGTGCGCTCGACCGGCCGGTCGCTGACAATCCAGACGTCGGCGGCCGTGCCGCCGGCCTGCATGGCGATGGCGGCAACATCGTCGCCGGAGCCGATGCGGGCAAAGCCGCCGGGCATGATCTGCCAACCGTCGCGGGTGCGGGCGGCGAAGACGCGCAGGCTCATCGGTCGCGGCGTCAGGCGGCCGCGCACCCAGGCCGGCGTGGTCGACAGCGTGACCGCCTCCTGGCCGACAAGTTTTCCGCCCTCCGCATCGAGCCAGCCGGAAATCGCTGCCGCGTCCGTTTCGGCCAGCGACGCCCCGAGCACCGATTGGCCGTTGTCGTCGAAGAAGGGGCGCGTCGCATAGGCCGGGCCGATGACCATGCGTTCGATATTGGCGGCGACCTGCGCGCGCTCGGATGTTTGGCCGCACCACCAGGTGGCGATCGACGGCAGCTTCTGTTCCTCGCCGAGAAGATGCCGGCAGATGGCCGGCATGAAGGCCAAGAAGGCGCGCGTCTCAACGATGCCGGAACCGAGCGCGTTGACGATCGCTAGGGATCCGGCCCTCAGGGCCTCGACAATGCCGGGGGTGCCGATGTGCGAGGACTGGTTGAGTTCCAGCGGATCGGCGAAGGCGGCGTCGAGGCGGCGCCAGAGCACGCCGACGGGTTTAAGCCCCGCGACCGTGCGCACCATCACCCGGCCGCCGACGACCGTCAGGTCTTCGCCTTCCAGCAGCATGAAACCGAGATAGCGGGCGATATAGGCATGCTCGAAATAGGTCTCGTTGGCGATGCCGGGCGAGAGCACGGCGATGCGATCGTCCGGATGCAGCTTGCGCGCCTGCAGCGTGTCGCGGAAGGCGCCGAAGAAGCCGGCCAGGCGATGCACATGCGTTTCGGCATAGAGATTGGAGAAGGCGCGGGTGGTGGCGACCCGGTTTTCCAGCGCGAAGCCGGCACCGGACGGCGCCTCCGTGCGATCCGAGAGGACCCACCAGTTGCCGTCCGGGCCACGGCCGATCTCGAAGGAGATGAATTGCAGGAAATGGCCATCGGCCGGCTTGACGCCGACGAGCGGCCGAAGAAATTCGGGGTTGGAGGCGACCAGCGCCGGCGGCAGCAGGCCTTCGCGCACCAGGCGGTTTTCGCCATAGACGTCGGCGACCACCTTCTCCAGAAGTTCGGCGCGCTGGATGAGGCCTTGCGAGACTGCCGCCCATTCGTGCTCGTCGATCAGGACCGGAATATGCGACAGCGGCCAGCTTCTCTCCGAGCTGTCCTTGCCGCCATAGACCCGATAGAAGACACCGGCGTCGCGCAGGTAGCGGTCGGCGCGCGCGAAGCGATTGGCGAGATCCGTTTCGTCGAGGCGGCCGAGCGTCGAAAGCAGCCGTTGCCAGACGGGCCGCACGTTGCCATGCGCGTCCAGCATCTCGTCGGCAATGCCGGGAAGTGCACGGTAGCCGAAGACCGGATCGTCATCGATGCCCAGCCGGCCGGCCGCTGCTCTCTGCTTCTTCGCCATTTACGCTCCTGGCGGACGCCTGAGATCAAGCGTCATCGGAAATTCCATCGACGGGCTTTCCGGATGAAGCAGGTAGCCTCCCGGGGTATGGCCCCAGGGCTCGAACCGCGCCAGTCGCCGCGCTTCTGCCTCGTTGCCGTTAACCGGAAATGTCTCGTAACTGCGCCCGCCCGGATGGGCGACATGGTAGACGCATCCGCCAATCGCCCGATTCGACCATGTATCATAGATATCGAATGTAAGGGGAGTGTTCACGGGCAAAACCGGGTGAAGGCCGGCGGCCGGCTGCCAGGCCTTGTAGCGAACGCCGGCAACGGCGCTGCCGTTGGTGCCGGTCTTGGCAAGAGGGAGGGGCCGGCCGTTGCAGGTGACCGTGTAGCGCTCGGGATTGGGCGTATCGAGCTTGACCTGCAGCCGCTCGACGGAGGAATCTACATAGCGCACGGTGCCGCCGATCGCTCCCTGTTCGCCCATGACATGCCAGGGTTCCAGCGCCTGGCGGATTTCCAGCCTGCCGCCCTCGTATTCGACCTCGCCGCAGAAGGGGAAGCGGAACTCGAGCTGGGCTTCGAACCATTCCGGTCGAAGATCGAACCCGTGGGTGCGCAGGTCGGCGAGCACTTCGAGGAAATCCTGCCAGACATGGTGCGGCAGCATGAAGCGGTCATGAAGTGCGGTGCCCCAGCGCACGAAGCGGCCGTCGAGCGGGTGTTTCCAGAAACGGGCGATGAGCGCGCGCACCAGCAGTTGCTGGGCAAGCGACATGCGGGCGTTGGGCGGCATCTCGAAGCCGCGGAATTCGATGAGGCCGAGGCGGCCCGTCGGGCCATCCGGCGAAAACAGCTTGTCGATGCAGATTTCCGCGCGGTGGGTGTTGCCGGTGACGTCGACGAGCAGGTTGCGGAACAGCCGGTCTACCAGCCAGGGCAGTGGCGGCGGCGTCGCGGAACCGGGCAGCGGCACCTGCGCGAGTGCGATCTCCAGCTCGTAGAGCTGGTCGTGCCGGGCTTCGTCGATGCGCGGGGCCTGGCTGGTCGGCCCGATGAAGAGGCCGGAGAACAGGTAGGAGAGCGACGGATGGCGCTGCCAATAGAGGACGATGCTCTTCAGCAGGTCCGGCCGGCGCAGGAAAGGGCTGTCATTGGGATTGGCGCCACCGACGACGACATGATTGCCGCCGCCGGTGCCGGTGTGGCGACCATCGATCATGAACTTGTCGGCGCCGAGCCGGCTTTGGCGCGCCTCTTCGTAGATCGCCGTGGTGATATCGACGCAATCTCGCCAGTTGGCCGCGGGATGGATGTTGACCTCGATGACACCGGGATCGGGCGCCACGCGGATGACATTGATGCGCTCGTCGTGGGGCGGCGCGTAGCCCTCGATGTGGACCGGCAGGCCGAGCGCTGCCGCGGCGCGCTCGGTTGACGCGATCAGGTCGAGATATTCCTCGATGCTTGTCGTCGGCGGCATGAAGACGCAGAGCCTGCCGTCGCGCGGCTCGACGCTGATGGCCGTGCGCACCAACCCGGCGATTTCGTCGCGTGGCTGCGGCTGTGGGGTTTCCGGCGCTTCCGATGCCTGGAAGCGCGAATGCTGCGGGCGAACGCTGGTTTCGGCGAAATCAGGCAGGTCGTTGCGCGGAACGGTCGGGTCGACGGGATGGATATAGGGATAGGCGGACGGAGCGACATAGGGCAGGGCGCCGAGCGGCAGGCGATAACCGACGGGGCTGTCGCCGGGAACGAGGAAGATGCGGCCGCGGCGGGTCTGCCATTTCTCGCTCATCCATCGCAGGCCGGTGGCACGCGCATTCCAGGCCTGTACCGGCAGCACGTAGCCGGTCGGTGCCGTCAAGCCGCGCTCGAACACCCGGGCCATGCGGCTGCGCTCCTCGGGGTCTTTCAGCTTGGAGTTGGCCGGATCGACATTGTCGGGAAGGTTTGCTTCCTTGAGCAACCAGTCGGCGGGGTCTTCGAAGGCCGGCACGACCATCTCGGCCGGTACGCTCAACTCGCTTGCCACCCCATGCAGCAGGCGTTCGGCGTCCTCTGCCGTCACGTCATGCCGCCCGTTCTCCTCGGCGATGAGATCCGCCTGACGCCAGATCGGCACGCCGTCCTTGCGCCAGTAGAGCGAGAAGGTCCAGCGCGGCAGGCTTTCGCCCGGATACCATTTGCCCTGGCCGTAGTGCAGGAATCCGCCGGGCGCGAAGCGTTCGCGCAGTCGGCGAATGAGGATATCCGCCTTCTCGCGTTTGGTCGGTCCGACGGCCTCGGTGTTCCACTCGTCGGCTTCGAAATCGTCGATCGATACGAAGGTCGGCTCGCCGCCCATCGTCAGGCGCACATCGTTTTCGGACAGCACCCGATCGACATGTTCGCCGAGCGCGTTCAGCGCCTGCCAGCTTTCGTCGGAAAACGGCTTGGTGATGCGCGGATGCTCGGCGACGCGCGAGACCTTCATGTCGAAGGCGAAGTCGGTGCGGGTCTCTGGATCGCCGAAGAAACCGCCGGAGATCGGGGCGGCGTTGCGGTAATGCGGCGTGGCGGCAAGCGGAATATGGCTTTCGCCGGTTAGGAGGCCGGAGGTCGGGTCAAGCCCGACCCAGCCGGCGCCGGGCAGGTAGACCTCGGCCCAGGCGTGCAGATCGGTAAAGTCGTGCTCGGTGCCGGATGGGCCGTCGAGCGCCTTGAGGTCAGGTGCAAGCTGGATGAGGTAGCCCGAGACGAAGCGGGCGGCATAACCTAGATTGCGTAGGATCTGGACGAGCAGCCAGCTCGAATCGCGGCACGATCCCCTGGCCGATGTCAGCGTTTCCTCAGGCGGCTGGACCCCGGGTTCCATGCGGATGACATAGCCGATTTCCTGCTGGAGCCTGGCATTGAGGCCGACGACCATGTCGATGGTTCGCTGTCGCGAGCGGTCCACCGCCGCCGTGAACGCAGACAGCGCCGGCCCCATCGGCTCCGGCGTCATGTAGATCTTCAGGTCGTCGATCAGGTCTTGCGGGTAGGCGAAGGGCCAGTGCTCGGACTCCTCCTCGATGAAAAAGTCGAAGGGATTGTAAACGGTCATGTCGGCGACGAGGTCGACTTCGATCTTCAGTTCGGTGACCGGTTCCGGGAACACGTAGCGTGCGAGGTAGTTGCCGTAGGGATCCTGCTGCAGATTGACGAAGTGGTTGGCCGGCGAAACTTTCAGCGAGTGGCTGATGACCTTGGTCTTGGAATGGGCCGCCGGTTTCAATCGGATGATCTGCGGTGAAAGCCTGATCGGGCGGTCATAGGTATAGTGGGTCAGGTGGTAGATGCTGGCCTTGATCGACATACCGGATTTTGTCCCCTTGATGGCAGGTCGTTATTACGCCGCCATTCCCGGGAAGTTTGTGCAATGCGAAGAGAGAAAGCAAGCGCGAAAGACAGCGCCGGATTTCTCCGGCGCGTCGATCGGCAGACGTAGGCGATCACACCGCCGGCGGGTTCAGGCGCGCGAAGCCCTCCTGGAGGTGATAGGGGAAGTAGGGGTAGGCGGCGGTCTTCTGGCTGGCCTTGTCGAGCCGTGCCGTCTGTTCGGCGGTCAGCGACCAGCCGACGGCGGCCAAGTTCTGGCGCAGCTGCTCTTCGTTGCGGGCGCCGATGATGACGCTCGACACGGTCGGGCGCTGCAGCAGCCAGTTGATGGCGATCTGGGGGATGGTCCTGCCGGTTTCGCCTGCCAGTGCGTCGAGCACGTCGACGATATCGTAGAGCTTCTCGTCATCGACCGGCGGGCCGAAGGAGGCGGTATCGTGCAGGCGGCTTCCTTCCGGCCAGGGCTGGCCGCGTCTGATCTTGCCGGTCAGGCGCCCCCAGCCGAGCGGGCTCCAGACGAGCGCACCGACGCCCTGGTCGAGACCAAGCGGCATGAGCTCCCACTCGTAGTCGCGTCCGACCAGCGAATAGTAGACCTGATGGGCGACGTAGCGCGGGTAGCCGTGCTTTTCCGCGGCAGCAAGCGACTTCATCAGCTGCCATCCGGCGAAATTGGAAACGCCGACATAGCGCAGCTTGCCGGCGCGCACCAAGGTGTCGAGCGTCGAAAGCACCTCTTCGACCGGCGTGCCGGCATCGAAGGCGTGCAACTGCATCAGGTCGATGTAGTCGGTGCCGAGGCGGCGCAGGGCATCGTCGACCCCCTTGATCAACCGCGAGCGCGAGGAACCGGCATCGTTCGGACCATCGCCCATCGGCAGCGACATCTTGGTGGAGATCAGCACGTCGTTGCGCCGTCCCTTGATTGCCGCACCCAGTACCTCTTCGGATGCGCCATCCGAATAGACGTCTGCCGTATCGAACAGATTGACACTGGCCTCAATGCAGATGTCGACGAGACGGCGCGCCTCGGCATCGTCGCTGTTGCCCCAGGCGCTGAAAAGCGGGCCTTTGCCGCCGAACGTGCCAGCGCCGAAACTCAGCACGGGAACCTTCAATCCTGACGATCCAAGCCGTCTGTATTCCATCATTCGAACTCCTCGTTGCGGTCATGCCTGTATTGGCAAGAGAAAGGTGGTGTCTCGTTGATTTGAGAAGTAGACCATCTGCCGGAACATCATTTGTGAGTTGAAGTCACATGTCGCGACACTCGATCAACCGCTCCGGCGAAATGGCCGTCTTCGTCAGGGCCGTCGAACTCGGCGGCTTCTCCGCGGCGGCGCGCGAATGCTGCATGACGCCATCGGCAGTGAGCAAACTGGTGCAGCGGCTGGAAGAGAGGCTCGGCGTTCGGCTGATCAACCGGTCGACGCGGCAATTGCAGCTGACGCCGGAGGGTTGCGCCTTCCACGAGCGGGCGGCCCGCATTCTCGCCGATATCGATGACGCGGAGAGACAGGCGGCGGCCGGCGATATGCCGGCGGGCCGTGTTCGCCTCAATGCCAGCGCGTCCTTTGCCACCCATGTGCTGATGCCACTGCTGCCGGAATTTCTGAGCGCCTATCCGGGGCTTTCGGTCGACATCATCCAGACCGATGCCGTCGTCGACCTGATGGCGGAGCGCGTCGACATCGCGATCCGCGCCGGGCCGCTCAAAGCGTCGAGGCTGATTGCGCGCAAGCTTGGCAGTACGTCGATGACCATCGTCGGGGCGCCCTCCTATCTCGAGCGTTGCGGCAAGCCCGAGAGCCTTGACGAGCTGATGGCGCACAACCGCCTGAGCCTCAGCTATATCAGGGCCGTCGATGGTTGGCCGCTGTTGTCCAATGGCGAAGCAATATTGCTTCCGCCGAGCGAAAGGGTGCGGGTGAGCGACGGGGAGGGGTTGCGCCGTCTGGCGCTTGCAGGCGTCGGACTGGCACGGATGGCGACATTCACGGTTCGGGACGACATCGATGCCGGCCGGCTGGTGCCCATTGTCGAACATCTCAATCCGGGAGATCGCGAGACGTTTCACGCCGTGTTTCAGGGCCAGGGCGGTGCGCTGCCGTCGCGCGTCAGGGTGATGCTCGATTTTCTGGCAGCGCGGGCACGGCTGTCCGGCTGATGACGAGACGAGGCGCTCAGCTGTCAGTTAGCCGCAGACGCGATTCCGGCCTTCGGATTTCGCGCGATAAAGCTCGGTGTCGGCGCTTTCGATCAGGCCTTTCCAGCCCGGATTGGCATTGGCGCCGGCGACGCCGAAGCTTGCGGTGACGTTCAGTTCCCGGCCGTCGGCAACGGTGATCGGCGCACCCGCAAGGTTGGACCGGATGCGCTCCGCAAGGGCGCGGGCCGCATCGATATCGTCGCCCGGCGTGATGACGGCGAATTCCTCGCCGCCAAAACGCGCGACCAGGTCGGACGAGCGCACGGAGTAGCGAAGGATACGGGCGGTTTCCTTCAGCACGATGTCGCCGACGAGATGGCCGTGGGTGTCGTTGATCTGCTTGAAGTGGTCGATATCCATGAGGATCAGGCAGGCGTTCTTGTCGCTACCTGCCTGATCCTCGGCGCCGCCGATCAGTTCCAGCGCACGACGATTGAGCAGCCCCGTCAGCTCGTCGGTTTCGGCCTGGCGTTCGAGGTGCTTCATCAGGAGGGTGCGTTCGTCGAGCCGCTGTCGCAGCACGTCGATCGCATCGAAGAGCCGTCCCATTTCGCCTTCGCCACCCTTGCCGCTCAATCGCGCGATCGGGCGGTCATTGGCAAGCTCGATGATGCTGTGGCGCGCAAGCAGCAGCGGTTCGAAGACCAGCGATCGCGCGCGACGCATGAGGATGAGGAGAACGATGAACAAGGCGAAGGTTGCCGTGGTGGCGATCGTCAGCTTTATCGAGGCCTGCGTCTTGCTGGTGGCGAGCCTCTCCACCGTGGCGTCCATGAAGTCGCGGCGAAGGATCTCGAGCGGCTTCATCTTCGGAACGTAGCGGTCGGTGAATTGTTCTGCCGTCATCGGGTAATGCCCGGTATGCCTGCCGACCGACACGACGCTGTCGACGATTGCAAAGCCTTCACCAAAGAACTGGTGCTCGATCGCGGCGATATCGGCAATGTTCTTCGGCTTCAACCCCGGCAGCGCGCCCGGCTTGCCGACGACGGACCAGATTTCCTGCAGGCGGCCGCGCGTTCGCTCGCTGTCGGCTATGTTCTTGGCCTGCAATGGTCTTCCGACTGCGACCGGAGCCATAAGCTGAGATGCAAGGCGGCCACCGTCCTCGCGCAGATTGGCGAGCATATGGGCGGCGATGGCGATGCCCGCCAGATCAGGATCGGTGTTCGTCAGGCGCTGGATGTTCCAGTCGAATGCGGGGCGCATCGCGTCGATCACCGCGAACATACCCTCGATCGCCATCTGGATTTCCGTCAGGTCGCGGCGTTCCGGCGGCATGGCGGCGATGCGATCGATCTCGGCACGGGCGGCGCCAAGGCGGCGTTGGACTTCGACGAGAATAGGAGAGAGTGCCGCCGCCGGCTCAGACCGGCTGTCATCGGTCGCGCCGGCCACGATTTCGGCAAGCGCTGCATCGCTGCGCGCCCGGAATTCTGCAAGGCGCGCCTGAACCGGAGAGCCAGGGGCGATGCCGATACCCATCACGCCATTCGACGGCCCGCGCTCGGCCGAGAGATAGGTTGCCGTGTCGAGAACCTGGCAGAAGGCGATGACTTCCCTAAGGTTGCGCCGGGCAATGACGAAGTCGGAATAGGAGGCAGCGATGATTTCAGTGGCAAGCACGCCCGTACAGGCCACCACGATGGCAACCAGCCACTGCAGTTTGCGGCGCAGCATCTTGGCGGAGCGAATGTCGCGACCACTCTCGCTGGCCTGTCGCTCATTGTGGGTGTACTTGGTCATTTGCGCGAAGTTGGTCCACCAATGCTACCGGTCATCGTGCCGGAGTCGCGACAATTTCTTGCCGCGGAGAAGGAATGCTTTTCCGCGATCAGTGATACAGGCCGCAGTACTATCGCATAAGGTGTTAAATATCCCTGAAATACCCTAAAATACCATGGGTAAAACCGCAACTGAGGGATGCGTGCGGCGCACGCCATGCGCAATTGCCAGGGGCATGCCGGACGGGGGGCGGTTCGGCCTGCCTGGAGCCTATCGATGGATACCAGGCAGGTCCGTTTCGATTGCGATTGTGTTCAGCCTCTCTGGCCGACAAGGGCGAAGAGGGCGCCTTGCGGGTCGAGCGCCTGGATGATCCAGGCTCCACCCGGCACTTCCATGGGCTCAAGGACGATCTTGCCGCCGCCGGACTTGATGCGCTCGATGGCCGTGTCGAGCGCTGCGACGTTGATGTAGTAAAGCCAATAGGGTGACGGGATATCCTTCGGCTTGGTCATCATGCCGCCGGCTTGGACCCCGTCGATGGCAAAGATCCGATAGGTGCCCATCTCCCCCATATCCATGTCGTTATCCTTGGTCCAGCCGAAGAGGTCGGCATAGAAGGGGAAGGCCGCGTCGAGGTCGCCGGACATCAGCTCATGCCAGCCGATCTGCCCCGGCGTCATCGGGTCGACAGGGGGGGGCGGCTCGCCGGTGCCGGTGAACAGGGCGAAAACCGCTCCATGCGGGTCGGTGGCGATGGCGAAGCGGCCGATGCCGGGGATATCGTCGGGCGCCCGGTGGATCTTGCCGCCCTTGGCCGCAACCTTCGCCGCAACCGCATCGACATCGTCGACGCCGACATAGCCGAGCCAGGCGGGTGGCGCGTTCATCTCCAGCGCGCCTTCGGGCATGGTCATCAGGCCGGCGACCTGGTGGTCGCCTGAGGTAAACAGGGTATAGCTGACGCCAGGCATGCCGGCGTCGCGGGCATTCCACCCGACGACGTCCTTGTAGAAGGTTTCTGCCGCCTTGGTGTCCGTCGTCATCAGTTCGTACCAGACGAATTTGCCGTGATGGCCTGCCATCTCATGTCCTCCGGTTGCAAAATTGGAAGCTGCGCCGACCGAGGTCGGCCGTGCGGGGTAAGATGCGTGAAATCCTATGTCAGAGGCGGGTGTACTCCGCCGTCATCATTTCCTTCCAGGTCCCGTCATCCGTCCTGACATGCGCCGTCAGCAGGCGTCGGGCTTGGCCGTCAAGGGTTATTGCGTCGCGATACCTGGCCTGTTTGCCTGGAACATCGAAGTCCGGCCCATCGCTGTAGAGTGACAGCGTCAGCCCGTCGGGCTCGAGTTCGCCGTCATAGATCCACAGGTGGGTCATCATCGATCCGACCCAGGTTCCAATGAAGCGTCGTGTTTCGGGGTTGTAGCCGAGCGTCATCAAGGTCTGGCCGAAGTTGCCGTCGGGCATCGTGCCCTGACCTTCGCAGACCGTCCAGAGACCTCGAAGGCTGCGAACATGTTCGGTCCATGGGGTGTCCGTTTCAGGTGCGCCTGATGTGCGCACCTGCCAATCGCCGAGCAATTGTTCGAGCCAGCGATGCGCTTCTTCCGGTTCTGCCTTCACCGAAGTCTCCTCTCCCAGCGATGCCTAAAATTCGATCAGAGATACGACCGGTTCAATCAGAGATACGAGCGGGAAGAAACGCGCCCGGAGCCAAAAGGTTCCGTTCCGGGCGCGGTGCCGGGAGGCTTAACCGGCTTTGCGTCGAGGCGCATGCTCGTATTCGTCGTGGCGGCGCACGAAACCCTGCGTGCCGTCCTCGTTTCGCCCCTTTGGTGCGCGGTCGAGAAGCATCAGCGTGCCGACCAGTTCCTCAAGCCCGCGGGCATAGGTGGAATAGGTGTGGTAGACGGTGCCGTCGTCGGCCTTCTGGAAGGCGCTGAGGCCCGGCAGTTCCTCGTGCGCATTGGCGCTTTCCGTCTCGGTGAAGTTGTAGACGACCTTGCCCTCAGCGAGTTCGGCCGGCGTGAAGGTGACGTGAAAGTCGCTGTTGAAGCCGTTTCCCTCGGCCGAGACCCAGGGGAAATGCCAGTCCATGCGTTTCTTGTAGGCTTCGAGCTTCGAAAGCGGGGCGTTTGATGCCGCGATCAACGTGACGTCGTGGTGATTGAGGTGCGGCAGCATGCCGCCGAAATGGTCGGCGAGGAACGAGCAGCCGGGGCAGCCGGCCTCCCAGGTTGGCCCGAACATGAAGTGGTAGACGACAAGCTGGCTGCGTCCGTCGAAGAGTTCGGCCAACGACCTCTGTCCGTTCGGCGTGTCGAAGACGTAGGGCTTTTCCATCTTCACCCAGGGCAAGGCACGGCGCGCCGCGTTGACCTTGTCTCTGAGGTGGGTGTGCTCTTTTTCCAGGGCCAGAAGCGCCTTTCGCGCTTTCAGCCATTCCTGTGGCGATACGACCGCATGATCCTGTCTCATGCCCGTTCCTCCTTCCAACGTTGCACTTGACTAATTACGTTGATATCAACATTAATCACTTATGTCAAAATCGCCCGTCATCCCGTTCGAGACCACATTGTTCGTAAAGGACACCTGCCTGTGCCTGCATGTCCAGCGTGCCGCCCGTGCGATCGCCCGCCAATTCGATGATGCCTTGCGGCCGCTCGATATCACCAACGGCCAGTTTTCCCTGCTGATGTCGCTCAATCGCCCGGCGCCGCCGAACATGGGTGTCGTGGCCTCGCTGCTCGCCATGGATCGCACGACGCTGACGGCGGCACTGAAGCCGCTGGAGCGGCGCGGGCTGGTCGAGATTTTTGCCGACGAAGGGGATCGACGGTCGCGTCGGCTGCGGTTGACGCCAGCGGGTGAGCGCCTGCTGGCGCGCGCCGTACCGATCTGGAAGGCGGCCCACCAGATGGTCGACGAGAGGCTCGGCCAAGGCGGGCCGGAGCGGTTGCGTGCTGATCTCCAGCTGTTTGCCTAGGACACGCTGCGCAAGCGGATCGATGTAACCTGGTTCCCAAGCTACACACTTTTTGCACGCGATGCTTCTAGCCTGTGGTCGGGCGATCCCGCAGCAGCGCGATGGCTTCGACGATCAATGCCGTTGCCCGCTGCAGCCGCTCCTCGCCGAGCTCCGCGCCAAAGGCATCGGCCCAGACGGTCTGCCTGGCCTTGATTTCATCCAGCACCTCTTCGCCGCGCGGCGTCGGTACCATCAGCTTGGCCCGCTGGTGTGCGGGATTGTCGCCATAGGTGATCAGTCCTTCTTGTTCGAGCAGGTCGGCGATGCGCTGCACACCCTGCCGGGCAAGACCGAGCGCGCGTGCGGCATCGGCGACCGACATCGGGGCGTGGCTCGCGGCCGCCAATACCTGCCAGCGTGCACTCGTCTGGCCTGAAGGTTTGGCGAGCACGTCGCCTGCTGCCGTCAACGGACCGGCCAGGCGAAGCACCGAAATGGCGAACTGGGCGAAGGCGTCGCCGGCGGGGGTGCGGACAGGGTCATCCATGTTGACAGCGACTACCATTGTGTCACGGTGAATAATGACAGCATGTTGTCATTGTGGCGCGCTTGTCGCAAGCGTTTTGATCGCAGGAAGAGAAAATGGGAATGGCCAAGCGGACCTACAAGGGCAATTGCCAGCCAGTACCCCTTCGGAGATCAGGCATCTCGAGATCAGATGCATCTTGTGGACATAGCACTCACCCGCCTGCTTCCGCCTTCTGAAAACCGTAGCGCGCATAATTGACAATATGTTGTCATCATGCGATAAGTGAATTGACAATAAGTTGTCGTGTCGCCGCATTGAAATGTGCGCTGTTCGGGTCTCGAATTGGGAGTGAATGTGATGAAACTGACCTATCGGGGTAGCTGCCATTGCGGAAAGATCCGCTATGAGGCCGATATCGATCTCGACGCCGGTACGGGCAAATGCAATTGCTCGATCTGCTGGAAGAAGCGCTATTGGGGCGCGATCGTGAAACCGGATGCGTTCCGGCTTCAGGCCGAGGAAGTCGATATCGCCGACTACCAGTTCGGCAGCTTCAGCGGGCATCACCGCTTCTGCAAGACCTGTGGCATCGCCGCCTATGGTCACGGCTATATCGAGGAGATCGGCGGCGCCTACTATTCCGTCAATCTGGCCGCCCTCGACGATCTTGATCCGGCAGTGCTTGCCGAAGCGCCGGTGCAATATATGGACGGCCGCAACAACAACTGGTTCCACCCGCCGGCCGAAACGCGTCATCTCTAAGGTCGTCGTGCATCGGAGTGGCCGCAGGGCCGATCTTCAAACCTTTTGGAACTCAAGGTGGTAGGTGACCTCTTCGCCCGTGGTCGGATCGATACCCGGAGCGCTGTGGATCACCAGTTGCTTGCCGTCCAGAATATAGGGGCGGATCAGGTCCGAAGTGCCCCAGTTGGGATTCCAACTCGCATCGACATGATGAGGGCATAGAGCGCACAAAAAAGGCCCCCACGAGCGGGAGCCTTTGTTTCTCAAATTGTCGAGCGTTCAGCGATCGCCGAGGTCGCGAACCGCGCCGCGGTCTGCGGAGGTGGCGAAGGCGGCGTAAGCCTTGAGTGCTGTCGTCACCTTGCGCTTGCGCACTTCGGTCGGCTTCCAGCCCTTGGTATCCTGCTCGGTGCGGCGGCGGCTAAGTTCTGCCTCGTCGACGCGCAGGCTGATCGTGCGGTTGGGGATGTCGATGTCGATCATGTCGCCTTCGCGCACTAGGCCGATCGTGCCGCCGTTCGCCGCTTCCGGCGAGACGTGGCCGATCGAGAGGCCCGACGTGCCGCCGGAAAACCGGCCGTCGGTGATCAGCGCGCAGGCCTTGCCGAGGCCCTTCGACTTCAGATAGCTCGTCGGATAGAGCATTTCCTGCATGCCCGGGCCGCCCTTCGGACCTTCATAGCGGATGACGACGACGTCGCCCGCCTTGATCTCGTTGGCGAGGATGGCCTTGACCGATGCGTCCTGGCTTTCGAACACCCGTGCCGGACCGGAGAACTTCAGGATGCTCTCATCGACGCCGGCGGTCTTCACGATGCAGCCGTCGAGCGCAATGTTGCCCTTGAGCACGGCGAGGCCGCCGTCCTTGGAGAAGGGGTGTTCGACCGAGCGGATGACGCCCTTTTCGCGGTCGGTGTCCAGTTCGTCCCAGCGGGCTTCCTGGCTGAAGGCGACCTGGGTCGGGATGCCGCCGGGGGCCGCGCGGAAGAAATTGCGCACGGTTTCGCTCGTCGTGCGGGTGATGTCCCAACGGTCGATGGCGTGGCCGAGAGTTTCGCTGTGCACGGTCGGGCAATCGCGGTTGATCAGGCCACCCTTTTCGAGTTCGCCGAGGATCGACATGATGCCGCCGGCGCGGTGCACGTCTTCCATGTGCACGTCGCTCTTGGCCGGCGCCACCTTCGACAGGCAGGGAACCCTGCGCGACAGCCGGTCGATGTCGGCCATGGTGAAATCGACCTCGCCCTCATGGGCGGCGGCGAGAATGTGAAGAACGGTATTCGTCGAGCCGCCCATGGCGATGTCGAGCGCCATGGCGTTTTCGAAGGCCTGCTTGGAGGCGACGTTGCGCGGCAACACGCTTTCGTCGTCCTGCTCGTAGTGGCGGCGGGCGATGTCGACGACCAGATGCCCGGCCTCGACGAAGAGGCGCTTGCGGTCGGCGTGGGTCGCGAGCGTCGAGCCGTTGCCGGGCAGCGACAGGCCCAGCGCTTCGGTCAGACAGTTCATCGAATTGGCGGTGAACATGCCGGAGCAGGAGCCGCAGGTCGGGCAGGCGGAGCGTTCGATGACCTTGACGTCCTCGTCCGACACATTGTCGTCGGCGGCAGCGACCATGGCATCAACCAGATCGAGCGCATGCGTCTTGCCGTGCAGGACGACCTTGCCGGCCTCCATCGGGCCACCGGACACGAAGACCGCGGGGATGTTGAGGCGCAGTGCCGCCATCAGCATGCCGGGGGTGATCTTGTCGCAGTTGGAGATGCAGACCATGGCGTCGGCGCAGTGCGCATTGACCATGTATTCGACGCTGTCGGCGATGATCTCGCGCGACGGCAGCGAATAGAGCATGCCGTCATGGCCCATGGCGATGCCGTCATCGACGGCGATCGTGTTGAATTCCTTGGCAACGCCGCCGGCCGCCTCGATCTCGCGGGCGACGAGCTGGCCGAGGTCCTTGAGGTGCACGTGGCCCGGCACGAACTGCGTGAACGAGTTGACCACCGCGATAATAGGCTTGCCGAAGTCGCTGTCCTTCATGCCCGTCGCGCGCCAAAGGCCGCGGGCGCCGGCCATGTTGCGGCCGTGGGTGGTGGTGCGGGAGCGATAGGCAGGCATGGACGGTTTCCTTCAAGGACGAAATGTCATTGTGCTGGTATGGCGGTCACCGACCGCCAGTGCAGGGGCTACCTAGCGCAAAATTGCGTGCACGTCATCTTTTGCGTCAGAATATTTCGACGCCGCGCTGCCCGCATCTCGGCCGGATATTCGCCCCTCGCGGCACTGTAGCCGGGTGCCTTTGGCTTGGACACCCGGCATTTGATCTCCCTTATGAAAATCTTATGCCGCCGGATGCAAGTCGCAATCGAAACCGGACGCGAGGCGGGGTTAGCCTTCACTCATCGACAACGGGTGAGCACCATGACCCTTCACGATTTCAGCTTTCGCCATCGTCCCGAGGCACCGGATCGTCAACCCGGTATCGATCGCTTCGAGGGGGCGGACCGCGCCGAAAGCGGGCCGGATGCCTTGAAGCTCCTGCTCCTGCGCATCGCGGCGGTGCGTCGCCTGCGTGAACACCACGTCTGGGAGGCTGTGCGGCTGCTCCAAGACATGCCCGAGCTGGTCGCCGAAGACTGGCCGTCGCGCCGTTTCCGCGAACTCATGGCCGCCGACGCGCTCGTCGACGCGGTGATCCATCTGACGACCGCGACCGAAGCCAAGCTCTGCCTGCGAACCCTCAGCCATGAATGCGGCCTGTGGACCTGCACGCTTCGCTACGCACCGGCCGATGCCGGCCGCCTGACATTCAAGGCCCGCCACGCCGATCTGGCATCGGCGATCCTTTCGGCCTTCCTGCAATGCTGCCGCGCCTTTCGCTTTTCCATCGAAAGCGACAGCACTCGCCGCGGCCATTTCCCAACCTGAAGGACATTTTCATGAGCGATCATTCGCTTCGCCTCGAAGGGGCGATCACGGCGTTGGTCACGCCATTCAAGGACGGCAAGGTCGACACCATCGGCCTGATGTCGCTCGTCGAATGGCAGATCCGCCACGGCATTTCCGGTATCGTCGCCTGCGGAACCACCGGCGAAGCGGCGACGCTTTCCCGCGCGGAGCGATCGATGGTCATCGAACGGTGTGTCGAGGTCGCCGAAAGGAAGATCCCTGTTATCACGGGCACGGGCACGAACAGCACCGAAACGACGATCGGATTGACCGCTGAGGCCAAGGCGCTCGGCGCCGACGCTGCGCTCATCGTTGCGCCGTACTACAACAAGCCCTCCCAGGAAGGGATCTATCGCCACTATGAGGCGGTCGTCCGGGCGGTCGATTTGCCTGTCATCGTCTACAACGTGCCCTCGCGCACAGGCGTCGATATCGCGCCGCGCACGCTCGAGCGATTGGCGCAGCTACCCGGCATCGTCGGCATCAAGGATGCGACGGGCGACATCGGTCGCTTCCTCGCATCGCCGCCATCGGTCAAGGCGCGGCTCTGCCAACTCTCCGGCAGCGACCAGACGGCGCTGCCGTTCAATCTTTGCGGTGGGCACGGCACGATTTCGGTGGCGGCGAATGTGGTGCCGAGGCTGATGATTTCCCTGCATCACGCGATCGCAACCGGCAACAGCCAGGCAGCCGTCGCCATCCATCAGCGGCTCCAGCCCTTGTTCACCGCGCTTGAACGCGAAACCAATCCGGGCCCGATCAAATACGCCTTGCACCTGGCACGGGGCTTAAGCCCCGAAGTCCGGCTGCCGCTGACGACGGTGTCGCCGGAGACGGCGGCCGAGATCCGCTCGGCGCTCGAACCGCTGATCGAGGTTCGTGGCGGTCAACATGTCAGCCCGCGCCTGCCCCTCGCGCTTGCGAGCTGAGGCCACGGCCTTCGACGGGGCGGTTCCATGTCATCGCAGATTGGGCGGCTCTTGCCGCTGTGCACGACCGGCACGGCACGAGCTTCGTATCAAACACAACAAAGGAGACAGACCATGTCACGCTTTCCCCATCTTGCCGCACAGGCGGAACAAAGACGCCGGTCGCAGGGGACCGACAGCTATCCCGCCGACAACGGTGCGGTTCGCGACGCCTTCCTCGGCATCGGCATCCGCCTCGGTATCGTGCTCGGGCTCGCCTACGGCATCCAGACCGTCATTCCCTGGGTCGCCGGCTGAGCCGCCGCACCATTCGTCAACAAGGAACATTCGATCATGGGCAGTATGCAGCAGGTACGTCGCGGTTTGCTGGCACGCGCGCGTTTCGTCGTCGGGCGCGATAGCCACGGATGGTGGGTTGTCTCCGACCGCAAGGGGTTGGTCGGAGGGCTCTTCACCAACGAGGCGGCGGCGATCCATTTCGCAATGGAAGCAAGCGATCGCCATCCCGAAGAGGTTTGCTGCGCGCCGGACGGCACCGCCATCGATCTTGGGATATTTGCGAGGCGGCCGACGCGGCGCAGACACGCTCAACGCCGCGCCCACTCCTGATCTCTAAGCCCCTGTTTCCGTCGGTCGAGGGATCGCGCAACCGACGGAAACAGAATGCAGCATACCTCCCAAGGGGGCATGGTGCGGCCTGTTCGGATCCTGTCAGCCGCTGATGTCTTAATGTTAGTGCTTGCTTGCAAAGCCGTGCGAGCGGGTCCATTCTTTTGCGTTGATTGTGTCCAAACGGCTCTGGATGGCATGCGGCACGCCGGGCCTCTTCGAAGGTTCGCCATTGATGAACTGTCATGAATGCGGTTGCGAGATCGAGGGGCGATTTTCGTTTTGCCCGAGATGCGGAGCCAAGCAGCGGAGCCAGTGTCCGCGCTGTGGCGCGGACTGTCTCCCCAGTTTCGCTTTCTGCCCGAATTGCGGCACGCCGATGGACAAGCCGGCGGCAGCAAAGGTTTTGGTGTCTGGGCAGGCTGCGGTGATGCCGGTGCCAAGGGCGGCACGGGATTCATCCGTACCGGCATCGAGCGACAACGAAGATGCCGACCGCCGCACCGCAACCATCCTTTTTGCCGATCTGTGCGGCTTCACAGGCCTTGGCGAACATATGGATCCGGAGATCCTGCAGACGTTTCAGAACGAGTTCTTTGCAGAGTTGACAGAAGCGGTCGAAGCCTATGGCGGCTTCGTCGACAAATTCATCGGCGATGCGCTGCTCGCCCTCTTCGGCGCCCCGGTGGCGCATGAGGACGATGCCGAGCGAGCCCTTCGGGCGGCAATCGATATGATCGCGCGCGCGAGCCTGATTGGTGAACGTTGGCAGGATCGCATCGGTGCGCCGCTGAACCTGCATATCGGGTTGAATACCGGTACCGTGGTTGCAGGCGGCCTGGGAGCCGGAGACAGCAAATCCTATTCGGTCACGGGCGACGCGGTGAACACCGCCCAGCGCCTGCAGTCAATGGCCGGGCCCGGTGAGATCCTCGTTGGACCGGTCACATATCGCGTGACCCGCCATGCCTTCGCTTATGAAGCGCTGGGTGCAACCGCATTGCGCGGCAAGGCCGGCATCGTCGAGGTGTACCGGCTTATCGAGGTTCTTGATGCACCCGGGGCCGCACGCGGTCTGGAGGCCTTGGGCCTGACAGCGCCATTGGTCGGGCGCGATGGGGAAATGAAGCGTCTGCTCAATTGTCTGGAACTTGCCTGTGACGGGACCGCGCAATTGGTGCAGCTGTCCGGTGAAGCGGGGATGGGGAAATCGCGGCTCGTCAACGCGTTTCTGGCGCTGGTCGCCGTCGATCCGCGCTTCGGCCACGTCGTCGTTCGTCGCGCAAGCTCTTCGTCGCTGGGCGAGCCGTCCTACGGGGTTCTGGCGTCTGTCTTGCGCGGGGCCTACGGCATTTCGACCTTCGACACATTGGCGCGAACCACCGAGCTTCTCACTGCAGGGCTGGCGGAGATCGGCTTTACGCCAGAAAAGCTGGAACAGCTTGTGCCGCTTTTCCTTCGCATCCTGGGGATGGGGACGCACGACGAAATGTCGCGGCATGTGGAGCCGGAGCAGATGCGTCGCCAACTCTTTGCGGCGGTTAGAGCCATCTTCGAGCGGCGTCTGTCACGCGCGCCGCTGCTGCTGGTGATCGAGGACCTGCATTGGGCTGATGCCGCGTCGCTCGATGCCATTGCTTTTGCCCTCGACCGGATGGAGGGCGGTCCGTTGATGATGCTGACGACGCAGCGCCCCGACACGGCGGTCGAGCGGCTGAAGCCTGGTCGAACGAGCCTCACGGCGTTGCGACTCGCGCCGCTGACCGAGGCTGAGGGGCGCAGGCTGCTTTCAGCCTTCTTCGGTGCGGATGGCCTGCACCGGGGACTGGCCGGCCGTATACTGGCACGTGCGGGCGGAAATCCACTGTTCATCGAGGAAATCGTACGCGGCTTGATTGAAGTCGACGCCCTGAAGCACCACGGGACCGCCTGGCGGGTGGTCGAGCGCGAGGCCAGCGTCGATATTCCCGTGACCATCGAAGCCATGTTGCTGGGCAGGATCGACCGGCTGCAGCCGCAATCGCGCAGACTGCTTCATTATGCGGCGGTCATCGGTCCGCGGTTTGACGTCGACTTGCTGCGGATCGTTGCCGGCGACGAAACCACGATCGATGCGGCGCTGGATCTTCTGTGCGATACCGAGATTATCGAGGAGACGCGGGACGGCCGCTTGCAGGGCGTGCAGACCTACCGCTTTACCCAGACCCTGCTGCAGGAGGTGGTCTACAACAACCTGCTTCTGCGTCGGCGCGCGGAGATTCATGCCGTTGTCGCCGAAAGTCTCGAGCGACGCTACGGCGCACAGACCACAAGGCTGGAGGAGATGGCGCTGCTTGGCCACCATTTCAGCCAGTCGGAGGAAAAGTCGAAAGGCGCACACTATCTGATGGCGGCTGGAGAACACGCGCAGGCGATCTATGCGAACGACGATGCCATCCGGTTCTACAAGCAGGCCATGGCCGCCTGGGCAGCGGTTGGCGAGGAAGGGGCCGAATGGCTTGCCGCCCGCGAGCGAGTCGCCGATCTGCTCAGTCCTTCGGGCCAGCGCGACGCGGCTGCAGGGCACTATGCTTGGCTCCTCGACGTCTATCGCACCACCGACGACCGGGTCTCCGCCGCTCGCATTCAGCGCAAGTTTGGACATCTCCTATGGGAAACGGCGCGGCGCGACGAGGCGTTGGCAGCGTTCGCGGCGGCTGCCCTTCTTTTGGAGAACGCGGACGCGCCGATCGAAAGCGCCCACCTCTCGCAGGAGCGCGGTCACCTGGCCTTTCGCATGGGCAACTATGTCGACGCCATGGCCTGGGCCGACGATGCGTTGAAGCGTGTCGGGACCTTGGCGCCCGAAGCGTTGGACGCTCGACGCGAGATGGATCGCGTAACGGCGGAAGCACTCAATACGAAAGGCGTGGCATTGGCGCGCCTTAACCGCGGCACCGAGGCAATTGCAACGATCGAGCGCAGTGTCGCGGTCGCCGAGGCGGCCGATCTGCTCAATGCAGCTTGCCGAGGCTACACTAACCTTGCCGTTCTCTACACGATCATCGAGCCGCGACGGGCAATCGAAGTCTGCAAATTCGGCTTCGACCTGGCGCAGCGTATACGGGATCTCGGCTTTCAGGCGCGCCTTCTTTCCAATTTGGCCGTGGCCTATTGCACCTTCACAGACCGCTGTGCGGCCGATGGCATTCCGGCGGCCGAACGGGCGATCGCCATCGACCGCGAACTCGATCAGCGCGATCACCTGCCGGTATCGCTGCTGGTACTGGGACAGATCGACCAGTGTCACGGTCGCCCCGATGTCGCGCGTCTCCTGTACGAGGAAGCACTCGAACTCGCTTTCGAAACGCGAGAGGCGCAGCTGCTGTTTCCGTGCTATGATGGTTTGGCGACGCTCTGTCTTGATGCGGGTGATCTCGATGGTGCGGAAAGGCACTTCGCCTCGGCTCGCGACATATGCACTCGGCACGGTCTTGATCCCGAAGCGTTGATGATACTGCCGTTCCTCGACTAGGGCGCCGCAGGGCAGGTCCGTCGAAGGTAAATACGAAGATCCAGATTGCATGATCGGCCGCCGACGGTTTCCGAAAGAGAGACCTGTGTCGCCAATCGGTTCTGCACCGGACGAGGCGGTTGCGTTCATGTCATTGCGCGAGACCTGCCCCTGCATCTCCGTAACCCACGACCGGCATGAGGAGACAAAATCATGGTTGGACAACACAATGGACCACTACAGCCCGGTGACCGGGCCCCGAACGTGGTGCTCGATGCGATTACCCAGGACGGGCAGATTTCCATTGACGATTTTCGCGGCCGCAAGCCGGTGCTGGTCGGCCTGTTCCGCGGCCTGCATTGCCCCTTCTGCAGGCGCCAGATCGCCGCGATGGCGCAGCTCGACGGGGCCCTGCGCGAAAAGGGCATCGAGAGCCTGACGATCGTCAACACGCCGATCGAGCGGGCCCGGCTCTATTTCCGCTACCACCCGTTGCCGCATTTGCTGGCGGCTTCCGATCCGGAGCGGGTCTCGCATCGGGCGTTCGGCTTGCCCAACCTCGAATTCACCGAGGACGAGGACGTCTGGCCGTACAAGATGGCCCAGAAGACGATGATGGCGATGAAGGTGAACATGCCTGATCTATTGCCGGAACCGATGGACCCGATGGCAGCGACGGCTTATCTCGACAAGGCGGACGCCTACGAGATCACCGACGCCGACGAACGCATGATGGCGACCGGGACGGGGCAACTCGTCGGCGAATTCCTACTCGATCGTGACGGCGTCGTGCGCTGGAGTTTCACCGAGGTGCCGGATGGCGGCAAAAATCTCTTCGGCGTACCGCGCCGCGAAGAACTGATGTCCGTCGCTTCCGCCGTCGCACATTGAAGGCGTCTTCGGTCGTCGGGCAGCCTGTTCGACATGAACCCCGCCGGTCCATGCGATCGACGGGGATTTCGTTGCCACAGCGCGTTTAGAGCGTTTCCGGTTTAGACGGAGTCGCGGAAACGCTCCATCTCCTTGTTTTTACGCATTTCCTGACGGAAAACCGCTTCGCACTTTTCCTGGAGATGCTCTAGCCGAGCGAGGCGATCGCCTCATCGATCAGCGCGACGATGTCTGTCGGGTGAGAGGCCAGCGACGCGTGGCTCGCGTCGAGCGTGATCGTCTTTTTCGCCTTGATGCGCTCGGCCATCCACTGTTCGGTTTCCGGCGGTATCATGTTGTCGCGGCTCGACACCTGATACCAGCTGGGTTTCACCTTCCAGGCCGGCGGGCCGGACTTGTCTTCAAAGCAACGTCCGGCAATCGGCTTCTGCGTGACGGCCATGACAAGCGCTTCGGTCTCGCCGAGATCCTGGCCGAAGCTCTGGCGGAACGTCGCCTGGTCGAGCCAGAGGAAACCGTCCTTGTCGGGCCGGATACTGCCTGCGCCGGACGGGGCGTCGCGGCGGGCGAAGATGCTGCCGAGGCTATCGCCTTCGTCGGGCGCGAAAGCGGCGATATAGACCAGACCGGCAACATTCGGTGCGTGGCCGGCGCCGGTGATCACAGCGCCGCCATAGGAATGGCCGACCAGCAATGTCGGTCCGTCCTGTGCCGCCACAAGTTTCGTTGTCCGGTCGATGTCGTCGGCAAGCGACGTCAGCGGGTTCTGAACCGCTGCGATCCTGTAGCCCTTGGCGTGCAGCGGCGGTATGACGTGACGCCAATGCGAGGCGTCACCCCAGGCGCCGTGTACCAGGACGATGTTCTTGATGGCTGGCATTGTCCGTTCCTTTCTTTCCCGCTCGGGCTCTCGAAGCCTGGGCACTTTACCGCCGACAGGGCACTTGCCTCATGTCGGGGGGCGCGCTGAGCTCGCGGGAGCAAGGTAGGGCGGCAAGACAGGCCGATCCATGACGCGGCCCCACTATTTCGTGCAGCGGCTCCGGTTGCGGTGCCATCGCTCGGCGTCTTGCGTGGTAATGCCGTCAAGGCGCCGGTTTCCGATCTGTGCTCGTCGGTCTTTGGCCGGGGTCAGATGCTGCATTCGGGAATGTATCAGCGATAGACAGCGGCGGCGGTTGATCGCCGAGCCTGCGTTTCGTTCTTCGTCTGTTTGAAAGTTTCTGGCGATCGGGAGGTTCGCCTGAGTAAGGATGGTGGGCGTGACAGGGATTGAACCTGTGACCCCTACGATGTCAACGTAGTGCTCTCCCGCTGAGCTACACGCCCATCCGATGAGGCGCATAGACCATAGAACCCGCTGTCGCGTCAATAGGGTTTTCGAAGGTTTTTTGACAGAAATTTGTCTGGTCGTTTTCAGCCGCCGCACGCCGCCTGTTATAGCCCGCGGGAAGCCCCGGATTTCCGGGCTTTACGCTAAGTCACTGAAATGAAAAGACCGCCGAAGATCCCTGTGGATCGCGGCGGTCGATCTGAAAACCGCGCCGATCCGGAGCAAGTGTCGCGGACGGCGGCGGCGGCTGTGGAAAAAATGTCTGGCGTCAGGCGGCCAGCATCTTGTTGACCTCGTCGACGAGGTCGCGAAGGTGGAAGGGCTTCGACAGGACCTTGGCGTCCTTCGGGGCTTTCGAATCCGGGTTCAGCGCGACCGCGGCAAAGCCGGTGATGAACATCACCTTGAGATCCGGATCGAGTTCGGTCGCCCGGCGGGCAAGCTCGATGCCGTCCATCTCGGGCATGACGATGTCGGTCAGGAGAAGCGAGAACGGCTCTTCGCGAAGGCGGTCGTAGGCGCTGGCGCCGTTGTCATAGGACATGACCTTGTAGCCAGCCTTTTCGAGCGCCTTCACCAGGAAGCGGCGCATATCGTTGTCGTCTTCGGCAAGAAGGATTTTCACAGTCATGAACTCGGCCGTTGCTTCTCTTTATTCATTGCGTATGGATTGCGGCGTTCTATCCAAACCGCAACGGGGTAAATATCTCGTGAACGCGGCGCGTCAACTCCCCAGAAACCGGAGTGGGCGCACTATGGACACAGAGCCGACCAACTGGCAACATGATGACAACAGCAAGAACCGGACATGGTAAAAAGGGTTCCGATGGGGGAGATGACGGAGAGGGAGCTGTTTGAGGTTCTGGAACCTGCAAGTCAGCGGATTCCCTTCGTATTCAACTCGCCCCATAGCGGCCGCTCTTATCCACAGGCCTTTCTCGATCAGTCGCGCCTCGATGCGCTGGCGATCCGCCGTTCCGAAGATCACTACGTCGACGAGCTGTTCCAGAATGCGATGTTCCTTGGTGCGCCGATGCTGCTGGCGCACTTCCCGCGGGCCTTCCTCGACGTCAATCGCGAGCCTTACGAACTCGACCCGCGCATGTTCGACGGACCGGTGCCGCCGCACGCCAACATCAGTTCGATGCGGGTGGCCGGCGGCCTTGGAACCGTGCCGCGGCTCGTCGCCGAGAACATGGAAATCTATCGCGGCCGCTTTCCCGTCGAAGAGGCGCTGGCGCGGATCGAGACGATCTACAAGCCCTACCATGCCACCTTGCGCAAGCTGATTGCCCGCACGCATGTCCAGTTCGGCCTGTCAGTGTTGGTCGATTGCCATTCGATGCCCGGCAACGTGCAGCTACCGGGCAGCCCCCAGCGGCCGGACTTCATCGTCGGCGATCGTTACGGCACCAGCGCTGCGGCGGAGCTGTCGAGGATGGCCGTCGATCTGCTGCAGGAACTCGGCTACACCGTTGCCCGCAACAAGCCCTATGCCGGCGGCTTCATCACCGAACACTACGGCCGGCCGAGCCGCGGCCTGCACGCGCTGCAGATCGAGATCAATCGCGGGCTTTATGTCGATGAGACGACGCTGGCCAGGAAGCCCGGTTTCGGCGCGCTGGTCGCCGATCTCACCAGCTTTATTGCTTCGCTGGCGCGTCATGTCGAGGATTATGGCGCCTATCTGCCGCTTGCCGCGGAGTAGACCTCAAAAAGAACCGCGCCAGTGGCGCGGTTAAGTCTAGGGAGGAAACACCCAAGGAGGGTATTTACAGTCACGAGTGACTGCAGAAAAACCCTAATATTGCACTGCACAATTGTCAAGTTGAGCCAGTGAAAACTTTTGCAGTGCATCAAAGGAATTTCACTGCATCGACAGCGTTGAAACGATACAGCGCCGTGTGTCAAATATGACGCCAAAGGACGCTGTAACGCTTTAAACGTGCTGCATAATTTGATCCTTAAATCGGATCCGATTTAAGGAATTATGCAGTAGGCACGCCACGCCTTGTCCGATCGGTGACGGCCTGCCGCCTGGCCGTTTGCCTTTCTGCAAATTTCGTCTATGCAGGTCGGACCTTCCTGTTTCCTTCCCTAAAGAGAGTGACATGCTACCGGACCGCTCCTTTTTCGATCGTCTCGCCGATGCCGCCAAGGCGGAAACCTTGCCGCGCTTCCGTATCGGCACGAGCGTCGTCAACAAGCTCGAGGGCGGTTTCGACCCGGTGACGGAAGCCGATCAGTCGGCGGAAGCTGCGATCCGGGCCCTGATCGAGGCGAATTTCCCCGGTCACGGCATCCTCGGCGAGGAGCATGGCAATGTCGGGCTCGATCGCGAATATGTCTGGGTGATCGATCCGATCGATGGCACGCGCGCCTTCATCTCCGGTCTGCCGGTCTGGGGCACGCTGATCGGTCTTTATCGCAATGGCGATGCGGTGATGGGCCTGATGGATCAGCCGTTTACCGGTGAACGCTTCCTTGCCGATGGCAAGCAGGCGCTCTATCGCGGCCCCGACGGCGACAAGGTGCTTTCGACCCGCGCCTGCGACACGCTTTCCGACGCGGTGCTGTTCACGACCTCGCCGCATCTCTACACCGGCGACAACAAGATTCGCTTCGAGGCGCTGCAGGACAAGGTGCGTCTGTTCCGCTACGGCTGCGATTGCTACGCCTTTGCGCTGCTTGCGGCCGGTCACGTCGACCTGGTGATCGAGTGCGGGCTGAAGCCCTATGACGTCGGCGGCCTTATCCCGCTGATCGAGCAGGCCGGCGGCATCATCACCAACTGGCAGGGTGGCCCGGCGGAAATGGGCGGCGAGGTCATCGCTGCCGGCAGCGCCGCGCTGCATGCGCAGGCGCTGGAAACTCTGAAAGGCTGATACCAACGCAGGTTGGTATGAGTTCTGTCAGGCCGCTTCGCCTTCGTCCTTGTCGTCCTCCTCGGGAATGACGAAGGCAAGAATTGCCGCCATGGCCTGGGCGCGATAGCGATCGGCCTCGTGCAGCAGTTCGTGGCGCGCGCCATCGATCGGGATCATATGGGCAGCGCGGAAATTGCGGGCGAGCCACTCGACGGCGAGATGCGGCACCAGGCGGTCGGCTGTCGGTGCCAGGATGATCGTCGGCAGGGTGATGCGGGTGAGGTGCTCGCGTCGGGCGACACGTCGCATCGCGCGAAACGCTTCAGTCAGCCAGCGCGCCGACGGCGGCCCAAGCCGCAATTCCGGATAGGCTTCTGTCATGGCCAGGTTGCGCGCATAGCGCCGGCGATCGGCGGTCAGCACATTGTTTTCAAAGGGGCGATTGCCCTTGTCGGCGTGCAGCGGCAGCCGCCCAAGGCCGAGCCAGCGCATAACTGTTGCCATGCTGGCGATGCTGCGTCCGCCGATCACCTGCCCGCCGAGGCCGACAAAGGGGGCGAGCACCACCAATCGATCGATGCGGCTCGAAAGCAGCGGGGCGAGCGACAACGCGACCAGCGCGCCCATGGAGTGAGCGACGATGGAAAAGGGCAGCCGGGTGTCCGGCAGCACGATCTGCTCGAGGAAGGTGGTCAGATCGCGCTCGTAGTCAGAGAAACGCTCGACATGGCCGCGCCGGGCATCGGGCAGGAGCCGCTCCGAGCCCGCCTGGCCGCGCCAATCGAAGGTGGCGACCCAGAGGCCGGCAGCGTTGAGTTCGGCAATGGTCTCGAAGTATTTCTCGATCGATTCGTTGCGGCCCTGCAGCACGACCACGGTGCCGCGCGCGACCGGCGTGCTGGTCTTGAAGATGGCATAGCGGATCTTGCGGCCACCGGCTCCATCGAAGAAGCCCGCCACGTGATTGTCCGGTATCGGATTATCAGGTGTCGAGCGGAGGATCGTGGTCATGACTGATGAAACCAGGGTGAAGGCGCGTTGATCGGTATCATCAGGGATAGGCGGCGGGCTTGGCGCCGTCAAAGAAAAAAGCCGGAAACGGTGGGTGAAATCCGGACGATCACCGTTTCCGGCCGCTGAAGGAGAAGGGACATGTCACTTCAGCCCCAGGAGAGTTCCTCCCAGTGTGGTTGTTCTAACGCCCACGATCTGAACCGCGGCCGAACCTGCCATTCATCCGCCATTCACCTGCCAACAATCTTCGGGCGGCATGCCTTGAACTGACGAAATCGCATTCCCATGTTTTGCTCACGGACGCCGATGACGGGTCCGCTCACCGGTCGCGCCGCTGCCTGGATGGGGTGGCAGACCAGACATCGCAAACAGTTGCTCCCAGGAGGACACCATGCGTCACGTTGATTTTTCCCCTCTCTATCGCTCCACCGTTGGCTTCGATCGCCTCTTCACGATGCTCGACAGCCTCGGCCAGCCTGACCAGGCACAGACTTATCCGCCCTACAACATCGAGCGCACCGGCGAGAACGCCTACCGCATCACCATGGCGGTTGCCGGCTTCGACGAAACCGAACTGTCGATCGAAGCGCGCGAACATACGCTGACGATCAAGGGCGAAAAGAGCGAGGACAAGGGCGAGGAAAACCAGTTCCTGCATCGCGGCATTGCCAAGCGCGCCTTCGAGCGCCGCTTCCAGCTCGCCGACCATGTGGAGATCAAGTCCGCTTCGCTGAAGAACGGCCTGCTGCACATCGACCTCACCCGCGAGATCCCGGAAGCCGCCAAGCCGCGCCGGATCGACATCACGTCGGTCGCATCGCAGCCGAAGCAGATCGAGGCTCAGAATCTCTAATCCGCAAGCCCCCTATGTCTGAAGAGGCGGCGCCCGCGAGGGCCCCGCCTTTTTTGTTATGTGCTGACGGGTTCGGCGACTGTGTCGGGCTCCTTGCGGGCGGCGTAACGCTGGGCGATCACCGCGCAGGCCATCAGCTGGATCTGGTGGAACAGCATGACCGGCAGCACGATCGCGCCGATGTTCTGGCCGGCGAAGATCGCGCTCGCCATCGGAATGCCGCTCGCAAGGCTCTTCTTCGAGCCGCAGAAGGTAATGGCGATCTCGTCGGCGCGGTTGAAACCGAGCAGGCGGCTGCCGAACATGGTGACGGCGAGCACGAGCGCCAGCATGACCACTTCGATTGCCACCAGCCCCCCGAGATCGGCGAGCGAAAACGTCTGCCATAGTCCCGATGTGACGGCCTGACTGAAGGCGAGATAGACGACCATGAGGATCGAGCCACGGTCGACGGGCGACAGCAAACCCTTGCGCGCCCGGATCCAGCCGCCGATCCAGGGCTGCAACAGCTGGCCGACGATGAACGGTGCCAGCAGTTGCAGCAGGATCTGTTCCAGCGCATCCAGCGACACGCCGCCATGGCCGCCGGCGGAAAACAGGAGGCCGACGAGAAGCGGCGTCAGGAACATGCCGAAGATGTTGGAGGCGGATGCGGAGCAGATCGCTGCCGGGACATTGCCGCCGGCAACCGACGTGAAGGCGATCGACGACTGCACCGTCGAGGGCAGCACGCAAAGGAACAGGATGCCGGTATAGAGCGCCGGCGGCAGGATCGATGACGGCATGAAGCCGACTGCAAGGCCGACAAGCGGGAACAGCACGAAGGTCGATGCCAGGATCGCCAGATGCAGCCGCCAATGCAGGAAGCCGGCGACGACGACGTCGCGCGACAACCTCGCGCCATGCAGGAAGAAGACCATGCCCACGGCCACCTTCGTCGCGATGGCGAACCAGGCGGTCGCCTCGCCATGGATCGGCAGCAACGATGCCAAAAGCACGGTGAGGAGCAGAAGCAGGGTGAACGTGTCGGGAAGGTAGCGGCGCATGTCTGTGACTGACTCGATGGAAAGACGTCTTGCCGAGAAAGGTCATTATGAAGCAGGATGCAAGCAATAACAGTTATTGCGAAGTTGGATAATACATGCTGGACCTCGTGCAACTGCGCAGCTTCGTGGCGCTCGAACAGATGGGCAGCTTCACCCTCGCCGCCGAGAGGCTGGCGCTTGGCCAATCGACGGTCAGCCAGCATATTCAAAGGCTTGAGGCCTCGCTCGGGCGCAAGCTCGTTGCCCGCGACACGCACCGGGTGGCGTTGACCACGGATGGTCAGGCCCTGCTTGCCCATGCGCGTTCGATGCTGGCGATCGATGATGAGGTCAAGGCGCTGTTTGCCGAAAGCAACCTTCGTGGTCGGTTGAGGCTGGGCGTGTCGGAGGATTTCGTCACCAGCCGGCTGCCGGGCGTGCTCGAAGATTTCGTCCGGGCGCATCCTTCGGTGGAGCTCGAATTGACAGTAGCGCTCAGCGGCGTGCTCTACCAGATGCAGGATGGCGGCGAGATCGACCTGGTGCTGGCAAAGCGCCGGCTGGGCGATCCGCGTGGCGAGCTGGTCTATCGCGAGCCGCTGGTCTGGCTGGCGCGCGATCCCGAGCGCATAAAACGCGACAGAGTGCTGCCTCTGATTGCCTTTCCGCCGCCGAGCATCACGCGCAGCGTGGCGCTCGAGGTGCTCGACCGGCATCGGTTGCCGTGGCGGATCGTCTGCACCTGCGGCAGCCTCAGCGGGCTGACGGCCGCGGCCCAGGCGGGCATGGGCGTGCTCGTCCAGCCGCGCAGCATGGCGCCGCAGGGCCTGCGGGAAATACCCGCCGGTACCTTGCCGCCGCTGGAGGATGTCGAGTTCGTGCTGGTCCCGAGCAAGGGCGCCGATCAGAAGCTGATCGCGGCGCTCTCTACCGAGATCCTGTCGAAGGTGCGGACGCTGCAGGGCCAGGCTTGAGCTACAGCGCCGCGCTTCGAATCCGGTTTGGAGAGTTACGCATTCGCCTCAGCAGGCAGCGACGAAGCGGTCGACGTCGTCAGTCTTCGTGGCAAAGCTCGTCACCAGGCGATAGAGGCCTTCGTCGGCCGCCAGGCTTCCGGCGAGATCGTGCGGAACCGGCCAGTCGTAGAAGACCGCGCCTTGCTCCTGCAGCTTCTTCGCTACGTCCTTTTTCAGGATGACGAACACTTCGTTGGCGTCGACCGGCCAGCCGAGCCGGCTGTTGCGCGACGCGGCGATGCCGTCGGCAAGGCGCCGTGCCATGGCGTTGGAACGCCGGGCGAGGTCGAGCCAGAGGTCGCCGGCGAGATAGGCGTCGAACTGGGCGGAGACGAAGCGCGATTTCGAGAACAGCTGCGCCGAGCGCTTGCGCAGGAAATGCATCTCATGCGCCTTGGACAGATCAAAGAGGACAAGGGCCTCGGCACACCAGCAGCCGTTTTTCGTGCCGCCGAAGGAAACGAGATCGACGCCACGCTTCCAGGTCATCTCGGCCGGTGTCACCTCAAGGCTGACCAGCGCATTGGCAAAGCGCGCGCCGTCCATGTGCAGCGGCAATTTGTGCCCCTTGGCGACCGCTGCGATCGCTTCGATTTCACCGAGCGAATAGACGGTGCCGCTTTCGGTCGCCTGTGTCAGCGTGACCGCCATCGGCTGGCCGCCATGGACATTGTCGAGCGGGTAGCGGCGAATTTCCGCTTCCAGACGGGATGCGTCCATCTTGCCGTGTTTGCCGTCGACGGGCTTCAGCCTCGAGCCGTGGGTAAAGAATTCAGGAGCGCCGCATTCGTCGGCGGTCACATGGGCCTCGCGGTGGCAGAACGTGACGCCGCCGGCGCGGTTGGTGCTGGCCAGCGCCAGCGAATTGGCGGCGGTTCCGGTGCCGACGAAGAAGACCGCGACATCACGCTCGAAAACCTCCGACAGTTTTTTCTCCACCTTGCGGTCGAGCTCACTGGTGCCGTAGGCGGATGCGTAACCATCGGCATGGGTTACGAGGCTCTGGGCGATGGTCGGGTGGGCGCCGGCCCAGTTGTCAGAGGAAAAAATCATCACATGTCGTCCTGTTTCACGGTCGTATCGACGTCGTTCGGGCGACCATAACCCACTTCCTAGCCGGATCAATCGCGGTGTCCGCCATGAAAGCCAACAGGATACCAGTTTGAAACCAAAAGGAAGAAAACGTCGGTTTGCCGTAATTAAATTATAAAACCGGGAAATTTCCGGCAATGTTCGGCAAAATCTCTTCTAATATTTGCTCATATGCCCCTTGCGGAGGGGGGCGGTTTCTGGCATAGAGCGCATGAAATAGGACAGTCTTGCTGTCCTATTTCGGTCTAGGGACCGGAACAATCGCCGCAAGTGCCCAAAAAATCGGCAATCGGCGTGTGGCGCAGGGGGATCCGCCGGATTTCATCCGGTTGTTAACGCCTGCCATCAGGATGGTCACTAACATCAATGCCTGATGATGCCGTGCATTATTTGCGACCTGATCAGGATCATGAGACGATGAATGCCCCGGCTTTGCGGCACGCGGATGCGTGCGACGGAGAGCCATGCGCGGGCGCAGGTATGCCCGGACGTGCCGGGTTCAACAGGAGGGAAGACGATGACGGATCACACGCCATCACAGCAATCTGGGCTCAACCTCGCACACACTGTTGCGACGGCTGAAAAAACGCCCGCATTCCCGTCCGGCCTGCCGCGAAAACAGGGTCTCTATGATCCGCGCAACGAACACGATGCCTGCGGCGTCGGCTTCGTCGCGCATCTGAAGGGTGAGAAGTCGCACCAGATCGTGCGCGACGGCCTCTTCATGCTCGAAAACCTGACGCACCGCGGTGCCGTTGGTGCCGACCCGCTGATGGGTGATGGCGCCGGCATCCTCGTGCAGATCCCCGACCGCTTCTTCCGCGAGGAAATGGCCAAGCAGGGCGTCACCCTGCCGAAGGCCGGCGAGTATGGCGTCGGCTATCTCTTCATGCCGCGCGACGAGAAGCTGATCGCCCACTTCAAGGACGTGATCAATGAAGTCGTCGCCGAGGAGGGCCAGCACGTGCTCGGCTTCCGCGACGTGCCCGTCGACAACGCGTCGCTTTCCAAGGCCCCTGACATCGCTGCGACCGAGCCGCACCATGTCCAGGTGTTCATCGGTGCCGGCCGCGATGCCGCAACCAACGCCGAGTTCGAGCGCCGCCTGTTCACGCTGCGCAAGGTGATCTCCAACCGCATCTATGCGGAAGCCGAAGGCGGTGATCTCGGCTTCTACGTCGTGTCGCTGTCGACGCAGACTATCGTCTACAAGGGCATGTTCCTGGCCTACCAGGTCGGCGCCTACTACAAGGATCTGGAGGACGAGCGTTTCCAGTCGGCCGTCGCCCTGGTTCACCAGCGCTTCTCGACCAACACATTCCCGTCCTGGAAGCTCGCGCACCCCTATCGCATGGTCGCCCACAACGGCGAAATCAACACGCTGCGCGGCAACGTCAACTGGATGGCGGCCCGCCAGGCCTCGGTGTCCTCGCCACTGTTCGGCGACGACATCTCCAAGCTCTGGCCAATTTCTTATGAGGGCCAGTCGGATACCGCCTGTTTCGATAACGCGCTCGAATTCCTGGTGCAGGGTGGCTACTCGCTCTCGCATGCGGTGATGATGCTGATCCCCGAAGCCTGGGCCGGCAACCAGCTGATGTCGCCCGAGCGCAAGGCGTTCTACGAATATCATGCAGCCCTGATGGAGCCGTGGGACGGACCGGCAGCCGTTGCCTTCACCGATGGTCGCCAGATCGGCGCGACGCTCGACCGCAACGGCCTGCGCCCGGCCCGCTATATCGTCACCTCTGATGATCGCGTCATCCTCGCTTCGGAAGCCGGCGTGCTTCCGGTCGACGAGAGCAAGATCGTCAAGAAGTGGCGCCTGCAGCCGGGCAAGATGCTGCTCATCGACATGGAGCAGGGCCGCATCATCTCCGACGAGGAGGTGAAGTCTTCGCTTGCCGACAAGCATCCCTACCGCAAGTGGCTCGACGATACCCAGCTGATCCTCGAGGAGTTGAAGCCGGTGGAGCCGCGCGCGCTGCGTCGCGATGTTTCCCTCATCGACCGCCAGCAGGCCTTCGGCTACACGCTCGAAGACACCAAGATCCTGATGTCGCCGATGGCCACCACCGGCCAGGAAGCCATAGGTTCGATGGGCACCGACACGCCGATCTCGGCAATGTCGGACAAGCGCAAGCTGCTCTATACCTACTTCAAGCAGAACTTCGCGCAGGTCACCAACCCGCCGATCGACCCGATCCGCGAAGAGCTGGTGATGAGCCTCGTCTCGTTCATCGGTCCGCGCCCGAACCTGCTCGACCATGCCGGCATGGCGCACGCCAAGCGGCTTGAAGTGCGCCAGCCGATCCTGACCAATGGCGATCTGGAAAAGATCCGCTCGATCGGTCACACCGAGGACCGGTTCGACACCAAGACGCTCGACTTCACCTACGACATTTCGCGCGGTGCCGAAAGCATGCCAGAAATGCTCGACCGCCTCTGCGAGCGTGCGGAAGCGGCGGTCAAGGGCGGCTACAACATCATCGTGCTTTCCGACCGCCAGGTCGGTCCGGACCGCGTCGCTATCCCCGCGCTGCTGGCCACAGCCGCCGTGCACCATCACCTGATCCGCAAGGGTCTGCGCACCTCGGTTGGCATCGTGCTGGAATCCGGCGAACCGCGCGAAGTGCATCACTTCTGCCTGCTCGCCGGCTATGGCGCCGAAGCGATCAACCCGTATCTCGCCTTCGATACGCTCACCGACATGCACAAGCGCGGCGATTTCCCCAAGGAAGTCGACGGCAGCGAAGTGGTCTACCGCTACATCAAGGCTGTCGGTAAGGGCATCCTCAAGGTCATGTCCAAGATGGGCATCTCGACCTACCAGTCCTATTGTGGCGCGCAGATCTTCGACGCAGTCGGCCTGTCGTCGAAGCTCGTCGAGCAGTTCTTTTTCGGAACGGCAACGACGATCGAGGGCATCGGCCTCGAAGAGATCGCCGCCGAAACCGTCGCCCGCCACCAGGCGGCCTTCGGTGCCGATCCGGTGCTTGCCAACACGCTCGATATCGGCGGCGAATATGCCTACCGCATGCGCGGCGAAAGCCACGCCTGGACGCCGGATGCGATCGCCTCGTTGCAGCACGCGGTGCGCGGCAACGCCCAGGACCGCTACCGCGAGTTCGCCGAGATGGTGAACAACTCGGCGCTGCGGATGAACACGATCCGTGGCCTGTTCACCGTCAGAAACGCGGAGGCTGCCGGCCGCAAGCCGATCTCCGTCGACGAGGTCGAGTCGGCCACCGACATCGTCAAGCGCTTCTCGACGGGTGCCATGTCCTTCGGCTCGATCAGCCGCGAGGCCCATACGACGCTGGCGATCGCCATGAACCGGATCGGCGGCAAGTCGAACACCGGCGAAGGCGGCGAGGAAAGCGACCGCTACCTGCCGCTGCCCGACGGCTCGACCAACCCGGAACGTTCGGCGATCAAGCAGATCGCCTCCGGCCGCTTCGGCGTGACCACCGAATATCTGGTCAATGCCGACATGCTGCAGATCAAGGTGGCCCAGGGTGCCAAGCCCGGCGAAGGCGGCCAGCTGCCCGGCCACAAGGTGGATGCGACCGTGGCCAAGACCCGGCATTCGACGCCGGGCGTCGGTCTGATTTCACCGCCGCCGCATCACGACATCTACTCGATCGAAGATCTGGCACAGCTGATCTACGACCTGAAGAACGTCAACCCGGAAGCCGATGTTTCGGTCAAGCTGGTCTCGGAAGTGGGGGTCGGCACGGTTGCTGCCGGTGTCGCCAAGGCGCGCGCCGACCACATCACCGTTGCCGGTTTCGACGGCGGCACCGGCGCATCGCCGCTGACCTCGCTGAAACATGCCGGCAGCCCCTGGGAGATCGGACTTGCCGAGACCCAGCAGACGCTGGTGCTGAACGGTCTGCGTTCGCGCGTGGCGCTTCAGGTCGACGGCGGCCTGAAGACCGGTCGCGACGTCATCATCGGTGCGCTGCTCGGCGCCGACGAGTTCGGTTTCGCCACCGCGCCGCTGATTGCCGCCGGCTGCATCATGATGCGCAAGTGCCACCTCAACACCTGTCCTGTCGGTGTCGCAACCCAGGATCCGGTGCTGCGCAAGCGCTTCAAGGGTACGGCCGAGCACGTCATCAACTACTTCTTCTTCGTTGCAGAAGAAGTGCGCGAGATCCTCGCCTCGCTCGGCGTTCGCAGGCTCGATGAAATTATCGGCGCTTCCGAACTCCTGGAGAAGGACGGCGCGCTCGCCCACTGGAAGGCCAACGGTCTCGACTTCTCGAAGATCTTCCACAAGGTCGAGGCTCCGAAGGAAGAAACCTACTGGACCAGCCGCCAGAAGCACCCGATCGACGACGTGCTCGACCGCACGCTGATCGAGAAGGCGAAGTCAGCTCTGGAAACCAAGGCGCCCGTTGCCTTCGAAGCCGAGATCAAGAACGTCGACCGGTCGGCCGGCGCCATGCTTTCGGGCGCGCTTGCCAAGCGCTGGGGCCACAAGGGCCTGAAGGATGATACGATCCACGTCACCCTCAAGGGCACGGCGGGCCAGTCGTTCGCCGCATTCCTCGCGCGCGGTATCACCTTCGACCTGGTGGGCGACGGCAACGACTATGTCGGCAAGGGGCTTTCCGGTGGCCGCATCATCGTTCGGCCGCCTGAAAACGCCAGGATCGTGCCTGAAGACTCCATCATCGTCGGCAATACGGTGCTGTACGGCGCGATATCGGGCGAATGCTACTTCAACGGCGTTGCCGGCGAACGCTTCGCCGTGCGCAACTCCGGCGCCATTGCCGTCGTCGAAGGCGTGGGTGACCACGGCTGCGAATACATGACCGGCGGTGTCGTCGTCGTTCTCGGCACAACGGGCCGCAATTTCGCCGCCGGCATGTCCGGCGGGGTCGCCTATGTGCTGGACGAAGAAGGCGATTTCGCCCGTCGCTGCAACATGGCGATGGTCGAGCTGCAGCCGGTGCCGGAAGAAGACGACATGCTCGAGAAGCTGCATCACCACGGCGGCGACATCATGCACAAGGGCATGGTCGACGTATCCGGCGATATGACACGTCACGACGAAGAGCGGCTGTACCAGCTGATTTCCAATCACCTGCACCACACGGGCTCGCCCCGGGCGAAGGCGATCCTCGATCATTGGGCAGACTACCGGCCGAAATTCCGCAAGGTCATGCCGGTCGAATATCGTCGTGCGCTCGAAGACATGGAACGCATGAAAATGGCAGAGGCGGCCGAATAGAGGCCCCGGTGAAAAGGGCTCCCGGTTCTAAGAAGGGTTCGGGGGCTCATCACGCGCGCTTGTCTCAAGCGCCTGTTCAGACGCGAAGCTATCAGGATGATACGATGGGTAAGGTAACTGGTTTTCTCGAGATCGACCGGCAAGTGGCAAAGTACCAGCCGGCGTCCGACCGCATCCGCCATTTCCGCGAATTCACCATTCCGATGTCGGAACCCGAAGTGCAGAAGCAGGCGGCGCGCTGCATGGACTGCGGCATCCCCTACTGCCACGGGCCGACCGGATGTCCGGTACACAACCAGATCCCCGACTGGAACGATCTGGTCTACAACGGCAACTGGGACGAGGCGATCCGCAACCTGCACTCGACCAACAACTTCCCGGAATTCACCGGCCGTGTCTGCCCCGCGCCCTGCGAGGAAGCGTGCACGCTGAACCTCGAGGATGCGCCGGTCGCGATCAAGACCATCGAGCAGGCGATCGCCGACAAGGCCTATGAAATGGGCTACATCGTGCCGCAGCCGGCCGTGACCAAGACCGGCAAGAAGGTCGCCGTCATCGGCTCCGGCCCGGCCGGCATGGCTGCTGCCCAGCAGATGGCGCGTGCCGGTCACGAGGTTCACGTCTACGAGCGCGAGAGCAAGCCCGGCGGCCTGCTGCGCTACGGCATCCCCGACTTCAAGATGGAGAAGAACTTCATCGACCGCCGTGTCGAGCAGATGAAGGGCGAGGGCGTCACGTTCCATTGCGGCATCAACATCGGCGTCGACCTGCCGGTCGAACACCTGATCGACGGTAGCGATGCAGTGCTCTATTGCGGCGGCTCCGAGACGCCGCGCAATGCCGGCATCCCCGGCGTCGAATTTGCCGGCGTGCATGACGCCATGCCCTATCTCGTGCAGCAGAACCGGCGGGTCGGCCGCGAGAACATCGACAGCACCGGCTGGCCGTCCGCGCCCATTCTGGCTGGCGGCAAACATATCGTCGTCGTCGGTGGCGGTGACACCGCGTCCGACTGCGTCGGCACCGCCTTCCGCCAGGGTGCCGTCAAGGTCACCCAGCTCGACATCCGCCCGCAGCCGCCGGAAAAGGAAGACAAGCTCGCCGTCTGGCCGTTCTGGGCGACCAAGATGCGCACCTCGTCCAGCCAGGCCGAAGGCGCGATCCGCGAATTCCAGGTCGCGACGCTGGAGTTCGTCGGCGACGAGGACGGGAACCTCATCGGCGTCAAGTGCTGCCAGGTGGATGATCGCCGCAAGCCGATCGCCGGCACGGAGTTCATCATCAAGGCCGATCTCGCCTTCATCGCCATCGGCTTCAGCGGCCCCTTCACCGATAGCGTGGTGAAGGATCTCGGCGACAAGCTGACGCTCAACACCGACCGTCGCGGCTCGACCAATGTCGTTGCCAACGACCGCGACTACAAGACTTCGGTCGACAAGTTCTGGACGGCAGGCGACGTGCGCCGCGGCCAGTCGCTCGTCGTGTGGGCGATCCGCGAAGGCCGCCAGGCCGCCCGCGCGATCGACGAGGCGCTGATGGGATCAACGATCCTGCCGCGCTGAAACCAGTCGCTCACAAACATGAAAGGGCTCCGCCAGATGATGGCGGAGCCCTTTCGTTTTCAAGGTCGGTCTCTTCGGCGAACGGGATCGCCGGGGCGTCGCTTGCAGCACTCAGTCGCCAGAAGGAGGGTTAGAGCATTTCCAGGAAAAGTGCGAAGCGGTTTTCCGTCAGGAAATGCGTAAAAACAAGGAGATGGAGCGTTTCCGCGACTCCGTCTAAACCGGAAACGCTCTAGTTCCGGATCACCGGATTGCTGATGACGGTCCCGGGCTTGGCAAGGCGGAAATCATCGACGCGGCCGACCGGGGCGGCCGCCACATCGCCCTTGTCGACCAGCCGGTCGCGCGGGCTCTTGCCGGTGCCTTTGTTGGGCGCAGCATCGCCGAGCAGTGCCGCAGCGCCATCGAGTTCCGGATCGGTCAGGCCGATCGGCTGCGTCTTGACGATGTCCTCGTTGGCCAGCGGCGCGGTGACGACCAGATCCTTCAGCCCATCGGCGCCCGGCACGTCATTGTCGGTTGCGGCGGCATCCCCGAGCAGGCGGCGAATGTCCTTTTCGACATAGAATGCGAGCTTGCGTTTGCCTGCTTTGGTCAGGTTGATCCCGTCGGCGCCGCGCAACCGGACCTGCTGGCCGTTGATGTCGGAGCCGGTCAGGACGAACTTGCCGGCTTCGTCGACGAAACCGTCCCAGATATCGACGAACTGGCCGCCGACCTTTTCAACTTCCTCGCGATAGAGGCCGTTGAACGTCACCATGTCGGCTGTCATCGCCGCGGATTGGAACGGCGGCATGCCGACCCACAGCACCGGCAGCTTTTCCTTGTGCGCGAGCTCTGCCAGCGCATGAACACGCTTGCGGTATTCCTCGGTCCAAGGATCGGTGCGGTACTTTTCCTTGATGCTGCCGATCTGCATCTGCTGGCGATCGTTGGCGCCGAGGCTGATGATGATGACGGAAGGCTTGATCTCGCCCACATAGCTCGGCAGCGTCACCGGCCAATTGAAATAGTCTTCGCGCACCAGGCCGGACGAACCGTTTGCGCGCGTTTCGATGGTAATGCCCGGCGTCATCTCGAATGCGGTCTTCAGGCCATCCCCAAGGCTACCGGCCATGAAGTCGCCGACGACCAGAACCTTCTTGGCGTCCGGCGCCTTTTCGACCGGCTGCGGCACCGGAGCCGCATCGGCAATGGCGGGCTTTGCCTTTTGCTGGCCCGGGGCCTTCTGCCGCTGTGGGGTTTGGGCCTGGCGCGCGCGCCTGGGCCGCGGCTGTTGCGGAAACTCGTATCGCTCGTCGATAACCGGCCGCCGCTCGCGCGCGAGGCCGCCGAACAGCATCTGGAAGAGGTTGCGCCGCGGCACCCGCTCCTGGGCCTCGGCATAGCTTGCGGCAAAACCGACGAACAGCATCGCGGCCGCAGCGATGATCACCGTCGCAATCCTCAAGGGCATTCCGCCACCTGCCATGTGGGCCTTGGTTTTCGCTTGCATGTCTGATCATCCATCGAACGGACGGCGGCGGCAAGGCCGCCGTCGCGTTTCGGGCGTGCGCGTCAGTTGCGCAGGGCGCGCAGTAGATGTTGCGTCGGCTGCCCATCCGGCGCCAAGCCGTTCTGCGACTGGAACGCCTGGATCGCAGCCTTCGAGCCGGATCCGAAGTTGCCGTCGACCTCGCCGCTGTAATAGCCGAGTTCCTTCAGGCGGTTCTGCAACTCGAACTTCTCGCTGATATCGAGCGAGCCATCGGGGCGCGGCCACCGCTGCTGCATGCCGGCGTACCCGGCGATCTGATCGGCAAGAAGACCGACGCCGAGCGCGTAGCTATCCGACGCGTTGTAGCGCTTGATGACGAAGAAGTTCTTAGTCATCAGGAAGCCGGGACCTTCGCCGCCGCTCGGCAGCTTCAGTTCGGCGCGCGAATTGCCATTGCGGAAGCCCTTGCCGTTCGGCCTGAGGAAACCGAGTGCTGCCCACTGGGCCAGCGTCTTCGTCTGCCCCGAATATTTCGCGGCATTGGCCGGCGGCGCGACCTCGTAGCCCCAGGTTTCGCCCGACTGCCAGCCGTTTTTCTTCAACAGGTTGGCGGCTGTCGCAAGCGCGTCGGGCACCGAGTTCCAGATGTCACGATGGCCGTTGCCGTCCGCGTCGATCGCGTAAAGCAGGTAGCTCGTCGGGATGAACTGCGTGTGTCCCATGGCGCCGGCCCAGGAGCCGGTCAGTTCGCGCGGGGTGATATCGCCGCTCTGCAGGATCTTGAGTGCGGCAATCAACTGCGTCTTGGCGTATTTCGCACGCTTCGGATCGGCATAGGCAAGGGTTGCCAACGCCCGCGGCACGTAGTGCAGACGGTCGTCCTTTTCGAGAACGGCGCCGTAGTTCGATTCCATCGACCAGATCGCCAGCAGGATCGTCTTGTCGACGCCGAAGTGCTTTTCGAGCACATTGAGCGTGCGGGCGTGCTTGGCGGCCATCTCCTGGCCGACGCGCTTGGTGTAGGGATTGACGCGGGAATCGATGTATTCCCAGATCTTGTGCTTGAACTCAGGCTGGTAATTGGCTTTTTCAATGACGGTCGCGTCCGGGGTCTTCACGCCGGCGAAGGCCTTGCGATAGGTCGCCTGCGTGATGCCGCTCTTTGCAGCCGTGGCATAGAAGTTGTTGATCCAGCTCTGGAATCCGGCATCGGCGCGCGCAGGGGAGGTGCCAAGCGCGACGGCGGATAGGACGAAGGCGGCTGCGATATGACGGAAAAACGTCCTGCGGGTTCTGATCATCAGCTGTCGGTTCCGTTTCTCTGCGGAGCCTCAGCCGTCATAGCCGGGACATCTCCGCATGGTGGCAGTCTGGAGCCGGCCTTGCGGTTCGTCGACCGCCGGCGGTTCCCGTTCTCGGATCCGGCCGCAGTCGATGCAGCGCCGGACTTAGGACGAATCTACAGAAACGTGGTCAACAAACCCTTTACCATGAAAAGACCGTTGCGTCTTCCGCCGAAGAAAACGCTTCTTCCGGGGCAAGAAAATGCGAATCCGTCGATATCAGGATTTTTTTCGTCCCGGTTCAGCGTGCGTTCACATCGTTACGTAGAGATTGCCGCCGCACTGCAAAGCGCTGCACGATTCCTTAAATTGATTTTGATTTAAGGATTCCTACAGCAACACTCAGGATTGAAATCCGATTGAAGGAGGTACCGATGACCGACAAGCGTAAAGTCCGCAAAGCCGTGTTCCCGGTCGCTGGTCTGGGCACGCGTTTCCTGCCGGCCACCAAGGCCGTGCCGAAGGAAATGCTGACGGTGGTGGACAAGCCGGTCATTCAATACGTGGTCGACGAAGCGATGGAAGCCGGTATCGAGCACCTGATCTTCGTCACCGGCCGCAGCAAGGCGGTTATCGAGGATTATTTCGATATCCAGGTCGAGCTCGACCAGACCCTGCGCGAACGCAACAAGAAGATCGAGATCGAGCTTCTCGACAACATTCTGCCGAAGGCCGGCACGACAAGCTTCACCCGCCAGCAGGCGCCGCTCGGCCTTGGCCATGCCGTCTGGTGTGCCCGCGAACTGGTCGGTAACGAGCCGTTCGCGCTGTTGCTGCCCGACATGATCATGAAGGGTGAGAAGGGCTGCCTGAAGGGTATGGTCGAGCTCTATGAGCAGAGCGGCGGCAACGTCATCGCAGTCGAGGAATGCGCACCGGATCAGGCCCACAAATACGGGATCGTCGGTGTCGGCGACAAGGTCGGCGACGGCTTCAAGATCACCAAGATGGTCGAGAAGCCCGCACCGGGAACGGCGCCGTCGAACTTCTTCATCAACGGCCGCTACATCCTGCAGCCGGAAATCTTCCCGATCCTGGAGAAGCAGGAGCGCGGCGCCGGCAATGAGATCCAGCTGACCGACGGCATGCTCAAGCTTTCCGAGAGCCAGCAGTTCGCCGCCTACCATTTCCGCGGCGAGACCTATGACTGCGGCGCCAAGGACGGTTTCATCCTCGCCAACGTCGCCTTCGCGCTCGAACGCAGTGATATCCGCCCGACCGTCGAAGGACCGCTGAAGGCGCTGCTGAGCAGCTTGAAGTAATTCCGGTCCATCCAAAACGAGAAGGCCGCGTTCCCCGGGGGACGCGGCCTTTTTCTTTTCGAGGTTTGCATTGAGTATCGTGTCCGCCCGGTGTTCGGGGGCGCGGGGCCGTTGCCTCAGCGCCGCAGGACGAGGCCGACGCCGACGCGGGTGATGTCGGTCGGATCGCCGACGTCGGGCGTGGTGCGCTCGTAGCTGACGTCGCCGGTCAGTGCCAGGTAACGGTTCATATCCCAGGTGAGGCCGGCGCCGGTGCGCCAGGTCGTCTCGTCGGAGGAGCGGGAGTCCGACGGATATTTGCGGATGATCAGGGTGTTCGACAGCCGTGCGACCAGATCGGAGCGCATCTCGTGGGTGATGATGTTGGTCAAGGCATAGTCCATCGAACCGGAGACACCCGCCGTCGTCGACGGGTTGAGACCGGTCGACAGTCCGAAGAGCACATCCGTGCCGCGTTGCGGCGACCAGTTGAGGCGGCCGTCGACCGACAGGCCGCTGACGTCGCTGAGCCGGTCGTCCTCGAAACGATAGGTCTCGTAGCCGAGGGCGAGCTCGCCGTTGAGCTTTTCGCCGAGGTCGACCTCCAGGCCGCCGCGTGTCGCGTAGCTTTGGTAGGATCGTTCGAAGCCGAGCGTGTCCTGGCGAAGATCGTAAGTCGACCTGCCGACCGCGGCCTCGATGAACGGGATCAATGCCGGCGACATTTCATAGCCGACGCGTGCCGTCAGGGTCCCGCTGTTGCGGTTGCGGTCCTCGACCGAAAGCGTCGTACCGTTTTCCAGCTCGACGTCGCCATAGGTCCGACGGTCGAGATCGAGCCCGACCGAGCCGCGGATGAGACCGAAGTCGCGCTCGATGGCGGCGCCGAGCCGATAGGTGTTGACGCCCGATTGTGTCCTGGCATTCGAGATCGCGTTCGGATCGTCGGCGTCCTCGCGCTCGAAGCTGTAGCCTGCTCGCAGGCGCGCAACGGTTTCATCCCAGAGATCGAGGCGCAGTTCCGCGTCGATGTCGGCGCGCGGTTCTTCCTCGCCTTCGCCGGAAATATTGTTCTGCAACACGCCGGCACCCGTGACCGTCAGCTCATGGCGGGACCAGTCCGACGTCAAGGTGCCGCCGATGCCGGTCTCGAGATAGCCTCGGTTTTGCTTGGTATCGCCGTCGTTGCGCCATTCGTGGTTGATCGTTTCGCTGATTGTCGGCCGCAAGGTGAACGTGCCGATGCGAACGCCGGGTGCGCGGTCGTCTTCGGGATCTATTCGCGCCCGCAAGCCGTCGACCGTTTCCTCGCGGCGGTTGAGACGGATGAGGTCTTCGTCGGAAGCCGGAGACAGATCGTCGGCGCTGACGGTTCCCGTCACCTGCGGGTCGGCGATCGCCGGCGCTGCGGTGCCGGGGGCAACGACGCCAGGGGTCGTCGGCACGGCGGAGTTGGCGACGGTCTGGGCGCGCGCCGACAGTGGTACAGCCATCGCGGTGCCGGCCAGCAACAACGCCATCAGCGTCAAACGCCGCGCGTCTCTTCCGGTCGAGCGAGAGTTGTCTGGCACCATCTGCCGTTTGTCCGCGAGCCTGATTGCAATCCTTTCGCAATCGTAAAGCCGCGTGGTTAACCAATCGTTTCCAAACGGGAAAAACGCATTAACGACGGGGAGATGGCAAGGCGCTCTCGACCGTCAAATGGCGTCCGTGGCTGGCAACGATGCGCACACGTGTGCCGGCGGGCAGATCGGGGCCCTCGACGATCCAGATCGTGTCGTCCAGACGCACGCGGCCGTGGCCCTCGGCGATCGGCTTCTCAAGCACGGCCGTCCGGCCGACGAGGCTCTGGGCCCGTTGGTTGAGCAGCGGTTCGTCCGTCTCCCCGGACGATGAGGAGATGAAGCGCCGCCCGACGAGGACGGCGATGATGGAGAGCAATGCGAAGACGATGAGCTGAACCTGCCAGCCCCAGACGACGGTGTCCCACAGCAGCAGCGACAGAACACCGGTGATGAGCGCGGCAATGGCGATCCAGACGAGGAAGACGCCGGGTGCCACGACTTCGGCGGCCAATAGTGCAAGACCGAGAACCCACCAGCTCCAGGGGCCGAGTTCAAGGATGATGCGCTGGACCATCGCCTATTGTCCCTGCGGTTCGAACGGACCGGAGGCCGGGCCGGTGCGTGGCGTCGTCGATTGGCGCTGCCGGGGGGCGGGCGCCTGGTTGTCGCCGAACACTTCCTTGGCAATCGCGCCGATGCCGCCGAGCGAGCCGATCAGCGCGGACGCTTCCATCGGCATCAGGATGATCTTCTGGTTGTTGGCGGTGCCGATCGAGGCAAGCGCTTCGGTGTATTTCTGGGCGACGAAGTAGTTGATCGCCTGAACATCGCCGGCGGCGATCGCTGCCGACACCATCTGCGTTGCCTTGGCTTCGGCCTCGGCCAGGCGTTCGCGCGCCTCGGCGTCGCGGAAGGCGGCCTCGCGCTGGCCCTCGGCCTGCAGGATCGCCGACTGCTTGGCGCCTTCGGCGCGCAGGATCTGGGCGTTTCTCGACCCTTCCGCTTCCAGCACCTGGGCGCGCTTTTCACGCTCGGCCTTCATCTGCCGCGCCATGGCGTCGACGAGGTCCTTCGGCGGCGCGATGTCCTTGAGTTCGACGCGGGTGATCTTGATGCCCCAGGGGTTGGCGGCTTCATCGACGACGCGCAGCAGCTTGTCGTTGATCGTGTCGCGGTTCGACAGCAGCTCGTCGAGATCCATGGACCCCATGACCGAGCGGATGTTGGTCATCGTCAGATTGAGAATGGCGTTTTCGAGATTCGAGACCTGATAGGCGGCCTGCGCCGCGTTCAGCACCTGATAGAAGGCGACAGCGTCGGCCGACACGCTGGCGTTGTCCTTGGTGATGACTTCCTGGGTCGGAACGTCGAGGACCTGCTCCATCACGTTCATCTTGGCGCCGATGCGATCGATGAACGGAATGATGATGTTGAGACCCGGTTCCATCGTCTTGGTGTAGCGGCCGAAGCGCTCCACCGTATAGCGATAGCCCTGCGGCACAGTCTTGATTCCGGCAAAGAGGACCAGAACGACAAGAACCACAAATGCGATGACCGCAATATCCATGCCGCCCAAAGACAAGTCCCCCATGTTCACAACCCCAGTTTGAGGTGACACTCTAACCCAGACGTGGGGATTGGCCAGTCTATTTCAAGCGGTTGCCGCAGATTTCGGCTTCAAAGCCAGCCGCTTAGCTCCCGCCGCACGACATGCTCGAGCACGGTCATGCCTTCGGCGCTGTCGTTGAGGCAGGGGATGTGGGAAAACTTCTCGCCGCCATTGTGATGGAAGCTTTCGGCCGCCTGCTCGGCGATTTCCTCGAGCGTTTCCAGACAGTCGGAAACGAAGCCGGGGTTGATGACGGCGATGCGCTTGACGCCGTCCCGCGCCAGCTTCTCCACCGTCTTGTCGGTATAGGGTTGCAGCCACTCTTCCGGGCCGAAGCGGGACTGGAAGGTCACCTGCAGTTTGTCCTTGGACCAGCCGAGCTTTTCGCGCAGCAGGCGGGCGGTCTTCTGGCACTGGCAATAATAGGGGTCGCCCTTTTCGAAGTAGCTCTTCGGGATGCCGTGGAAGGAGGTCAGCACCACTTCCGGCTCCCAGTCGAGCGTCGCCAGATGCCGCGTGATCGAGGTTGCCAGTGCGTCGATATAGACCGGATCGTCATGATAGGGCGGCACGGTGCGCAACGCCGGCTGCCAGCGCATCTTGAGCAGGGCTTCGAACGCCTTGTCATTGACGGTGGCGGTGGTAGCCGCGGCGTATTGCGGATAGAGCGGGAACACCAGGATGCGCTCGCATCCGGCCTTCTGCAGCGCCTCCATGCGCGAGGCGATCGAAGGCTGGCCGTAGCGCATGCCCCAATCGACGACGATGTGCGGCTGATCGGCGAAGGCTTCCGCCATCAAGGTTGCCTGGTTGCGGGTGTAGGTGCGCAGGTAGCTCTCGTTCAGATCCTTGTTCCAGATCATCTCGTAGGCCTTGCCGACCTTGCCGGGGCGGGTGTTGAGCACGATGCCGTAGAGGATCGGATACCAGAACAGCCGCGACCATTCGATGACGCGGCGATCGCTCAGGAACTCCTTGAGATAGCGGCGCATCGAGGTGTAGTCGGTACCATCGGGCGTGCCGAGATTGACGAGCAGAACGCCGACCTTTCCGGATTTAACGGTCGGGTGATCGCTGGGGGTGATCGCAGCGGGCGTGTTGGTCATCTCGATCCTCATGGTCGCGTATCCGTCGGGACACGCATTTGCTTCACGTCCTTCTAAGAAGAAAAGCCGGCGCAGGGAAGCCCGCGCCGGCTTTCGAAGGGGAGGCAAATTGTCTTACTTTGCCGGAATCTCCAGTTCGGTGCCGACATGCAGGTGGCGCGGTGCCGGTTTGCCGTTGGCCTCGGAGATCTTTGCCCACAGCGCACCGTCGCCGTAGAACGACTTGGCGAGATCCCAAAGCGTGTCGCCCTTGGCGATCACATGCTTCTGCGGACCGGAAGCCGGCGTGGCGGCGGCAGCGCCGGCAGCCGGCTGCGTTGCGTCGGTCGTCGCGCCGGCGGCTGCAGCAACTTCGGTGATGCGGCCATCGGTGTAAGGTTTGAACGGCTGATGCGCCGCAAGGTAGTCGGCCAGAACGGTTTCCAGACCCGGACCGTAGTCATAGGCATTTTCGCCCTTGGCCTTGAACACGTCGTAGCCGTCGCCGCCATTGCGCATGTAGTTGTTGGTGACCAGCGAGTAGGTCTTTGCCGGATCAAGCGGACCATAGGCCTCGCCCTCCTTCACCTCGACCGAGACGACACGGCTGCCGACCGGCTTCGAACGGTCGAAGGAATATTTGAGCCCGGCAACCTGCGGGAAGCGGCCACCTGCCTCTTCGAGCTTGCTGAGGCCGTTTTCCAGCGCTTCACGGATGCCGTCACCCTTGATCTGGAAGGTCGCGACCGTGTTCTGGAACGGCAGCACGGTGATCGCTTCGCCCATCGAGACGTCGCCGGCGTCGATCGAGGCGCGCAGGCCGCCGCCATTGGTGATGGCGATCGTCACGCCCTGGCCCTTGACGCGGTCGAGCATGGCGTCGGCGACGAGGCTGCCCATTTCGCATTCCCTGGCGCGGCAATTGTCGCGCGAACCGTCGATCGGCGCTTCGGTCCTGCCGATGATCTTGGAGCGCAGTTCCTCGATCGGCTTGCCGAGTTCGGCCACGCGGGTGAGCACCGACTGGTCCGGCTTGATGGAGGAATCGACCAGGATCGGATCGCCCTTGGCAGCTTTCACCACGCCCTTGTCGTCGAAGGTGACGACGAGGTCGCCGAGATATTTGGTGTAGGAACCGGCCTGAACCACGGGAACCTTGTAGCCGCCGGGGTTGTCGACCATCGTCGGGTAGGGGCCTTCGGCCTTTTCGTCGGTGTTCGACAGCAGGCTGTGCGAGTGGCCGCCGACGACGACGTCGACATCGGGGATCTTGGCGATCGCGGCAAGGTCACGGGGGTAGCCGACATGGGTGAGCGCAATGATCTTGTCGACGCCCTGCTTCTTCAGCTCTTCGACAGCGGCTGTGGTAGTGGCGACGTCGTCGCCGATCAGGATATCCGGGCCGGGCGAGGACAGTTCCGGCGTGTCGTTGGCGACGGCGCCGACGATGCCGACCTTCTGGCCGCCGACTTCGAGAACGATCGACGGCTTGATCCGGTCACCGATCTTCGACTTGTGGCTCGGCAGAACGTTGGCGGTCACCACCGGGAATTCGATCTTGTCGAGGAAGCCGGCAAGGCCGTCCTCGCTCTCGTCGAATTCATGGTTGCCGACGGTCATGGCGTCGAATTTCATCAGGTTGAGGAATTCGGCTTCGACCAGACCCTTATAGGTGGTGAAGAACAGGGAGCCCTGAAAATTGTCGCCGGCGTTCAACAACAGCACGTTCTTGCCCGACAGTTCCTGGCGCTTCTGGTCGATCAGAGGCTTCAGGCGCGCGACGCCGCCGAAGCACTCGTTCTTGCCTTCCTCTTCGGCCGAGCAGCTCGAATCGAACTTGTTGATCGATTCGATCCGGGAATGGAGATCGTTGATGTGCAGGATGTTCAGTTCATAATCGGCGAAGGCTGCGCCCGAGGAGAGGGCAAGGATGGACGCGGTCATCAGGCCGGTCCGCATGTGTCTGATCATGATGTTCTCCTGTTTTGCCTGTTGTCTGCCGACCGATTGCAGAGCCGTGTCACGGATCTGGTCCCCACGGCCGGGGCGGCTTTGCCGGGGCGGATGTTTTCATCACTTCGAGGCGACTTCAAGCGCTAAAACCATCCTCCGGTTGCCGCATCTGCAACTACAGCGCCGCGCGTCTTCTCAGACGCGCAAAGGTCGCTGTAGCACTTTGAATTGCTGCATGTTTTTATCCCTAAATCGACTGCGATTTAAGGAAACATGCAGCAGGGTTAAGCAGGGAAAAGGCAATAAAAAAGCCCCCTTGCGGGGGCTTTGATCTGTGTCCCAACGCGTGTCTCAGCCGCGTCGCGCCAGCGAGAACTGCGCGCCGGCATCGGTGGTGCAATTCAGCTGGTTGGTCGTGACCAGCGCGCAATTGACCTTGGACTGGGTGTTGCGCACCAGCGAGGTCATGTTGATCTCGACGAGCGTCGGGCTGAGCTTCACGTAGTTGCCGGAAGCCAACAACTGGTTGCTGTCGGTGGTGCGGGTCGAGAAGGTTCCGCCCGCAAAGGTCGACACGATGCCGTTCGGATCCGTCCATGAGCCTTCGACACCCGCTGCCTGGCGAGCGGGCGGTGCCCCTCCGATCTCCCGTGGCGACGACTGGCAGGAGGCCAGGGCCGCGGCGGTCGCGAGAAGGGTCAGAATTGCGAATGGCTTCATTGGCGATTTCCCTCGCTTTGTGCCGAGCGTCTGTTTCGTTTCGCCGAACCATGCCGCGATCAAGAGTTGAAAGCAAGAGCGGCCGGGTCGGCGCGCCGGGCTTTTCCCATATCGATAAAAAGCCCGGGGCAGAAATGCCCCGGGCCGGATGCTTCGCAATGTCAGCGGTTTAGCGAACGAGGATGTTCTTGAACTGCCAGGGATCCTTGGTGTCGATCTCTTCCGGGAACAGGCCCGGGCGGCCGTCAAGCGGAGTCCAGTCGGTGTAGTGGCCCTCGACTGGGCCGAGATAGGGCAACTGCACTTCGAGGCAGCGCTTGTAGTCCATCTCGTCGGCTTCGACGATGCCTGCCTTCGGATTTTCCAGCGCCCATACCATGCCGGCGAGCACGGCCGAGGTCACCTGCATGCCGGTCGCGTTCTGGTAAGGGGCGATGCGGCGAGTTTCTTCCAGCGACAGGCGCGAGCCGTACCAGTAGGCGTTCTTGTCGTGGCCATAGAGCAGTACGCCGAGCTCGTCGATACCGTCGACCAGTTCCTTCTCGTCGAGGACGTGATGCATCGGCTGGGCGTTGCCGCCGCTGCCGAACATCTCATGCAGCGACAGAACGGCGTCGTTAGCCGGGTGGTAGGCGTAGTGGCAGGTCGGGCGATAGGTCGCTTCGCCGTCCTTGTCGCGAACAGTGAAGAAGTCCGAGATCGAGATCGACTCGTTGTGGGTGACGAGGAAGCCGTATTGCGGGCCCGGCGTCGGGCACCAGGTGCGCACGCGGGTGTTGGCGCCCGGCTGCTCCAGATAGATTGCCGCCTTGCAGCCCTTCTTGTGCTTCTTGGCGTTCTTCGGCATCCAGTTCTCGTGGGTGCCCCAGCCGAGCTCGGCCGGTTGCAGGCCTTCGGAGATGAAGCCTTCCACCGACCAGGTGTTCCAGAAGGTGTTGTAGGGTTTCGGGTTCTTGGTGCGCTGGGTATCGCGCTCGGCGATGTGGATGCCCTTGACGCCGACCTTCTTCATCAGCTTGGCCCAGCCGTCGCGATCGTCCTGATGCGGCTCGTCGTATTTCACGCCGAGGTCGTTGGCGAGGTTCAAGAGGCCCTGCTTGACGAACCAGGAGACCATGCCTGGGTTTGCGCCGCAGGTCGAAACGGCAGTGGTGCCGCCCGGGTTCTTGTCCTTTTCCTTGCGCATGGTCTCGCGCAGCGCATAGTTGGTGCGCGCGGCGTTGTCCATTTCGGCATCGAAGTAGAAGCCGAGCCACGGCTCGACGACCGTGTCGATGTAGAGAACGTCGAGCTTGCGGCACATCTTGATCAGGTCGAGCGAGCCGGTGTCAACCGACAGGTTGACGCAGAAACCCTGGCCTTCGCCCTCGGTCAGGAGCGGCTTCAGCAGTTCCTTGTAGTTGTCCTTCGTCACATGGGCGCGAACGTGGCGGACGCCGTGGCGCTCGAAGAGCTCGTTGTCGGCAGCATCCTCACGCGGCTCGACCACGATCAACCGGTTCTTGTCGTATTTGAAGTGGCGCTCGATCAACGGCAAGGTGCCGCGGCCGATCGAACCGAAGCCGATCATGACGATCGGGCCGGTGATCTCGCCGTAAACCGGGTAGGTGGTGTCTGCCATTTTGGTCTTTCTCCTGAGGAAACTTTCCCTGTGACGGTGTTGAAAGTATCTGAAAATAAGGCTCGCGCCGTGCGATAGGCCCTAGAGCATAGTTTGCTGTCACAATAAAGGGCTGGCGGGTCAACGCTGATCTGCGATATTGCTTAACCGGCGATGGAAAGCAGGGCCGATATCAGGGCATCCCGCTTGCTGACGAGGCCCTTGTAGGCCGCCTGCGGCAGATCGAGTGAGCGCAACTGCTCGACGAAGGAAAGGGCCAGCGTGGCCGCATCCGCTCGCTGTCGCAGCAGCGCCAAGGGATCGGAATAGATCCGGATGGTGAAGACGATCGCGCCGGTCTCGGGCAATTTTCTGAGCGTCTGGCGCTCGATGCGGATGAAGGTGCGCTCTTCGGTCAGCTCGACGGCACCTGCCGAAAACCCTTCCGATTTCGACTTCGGCAGATGCAGGGAGCCGTCGACATTGACGGCCCAGTTGAAGCGTTCGACGAAACGGCCGGGCGGCAGGTTGTCGAACATGCGGCTGATGAGTTCGGCGTTGCGCGTGCCGTGCTCGAAGCCGGGAACCGGGGCGTGGATCTCCTCCATCGTGCGCCCGAACTTTTCGGCAAGCGACCAGGATGAAGGGAAGGCGATGTAGGCGGCGCCAAGGCGCCAGCCGCGGTCGCCGCGCTGCATGATCGCCAGGTCGTCCTGAACGAGCGAGCCCGCAACCACAAGCGCGTCGTCGCCGGACAGGGCCACCCGTCGCCCGCTGACCATCATCGCATCATCCTGCCGACAGTAGATGTCGGGATATCGAGCCGGCAGGTAGTCGGACAGGATTTGCAGCAGTTCATTCTGCGCCTGCTGCGTCCCGTCCTCGGCAACGAAAACGGCGCTGCGGGACCGTGCCAGCAACTGCGCCTTCTGGTCGAGATAGTGCTGCAGCTGATCATCCGGCTCGATCCAGCGATCGGGATCAAGCTGCGTCAGGCCGATGGTGAAGGGCTTGGAGGAGCCGTCGTAAGGTGTGTGCTTCATGCGGACTGGTCGGATCATTCGCGCGATTTAACCATATTCCCTATCGTTTCGCATGGCGCCAAGCTTGTCACAAGCTCTCCGTGCTATAGCTTTGATACAACTATCCGCCTCGCGCCATGATTGTTGTTTCCTTGCCAACCTGGAGGCGTTGCAGACTGAACGTGACCGGCGACCACATAAAGACCTTGATGGGCCTGCAGGCCCAAACGCCCGTGCTGATGGCGCTCTACGATCAGCACGACCGGCTGCAATTTGCCAATGAGGCTTTTCGCGCCGCCTATTTCATCGGCGCCGACGAGACGCCGACCTGGGCCGACATCATGCGGCGCAACCATGTCGCCGGTCGCGGAACCGTGCTCAAGACCAGCGACATCAATGCCTGGATAGCCTCAACGGTCAATCGACGCGGCAAGATCCCGTTTCGCGCGATGGAGACCGACCTGCATGACGGCCGCTGGCTATGGATGACGGAAACCGTCGATGCCAAGGGGTGGATGCTCTGCGTCGCCGTCGACATCACCACCATTCGTGTCGAAGAGCGCGAGCTGCGGCAGGATCGCGATTTCGCGCTGCGTGCCTCGCAGGTCGACGAACTCACCAATGTCCCCAATCGGCGCTACACAATGGGGCGGCTCGGCGAATTCATCGCCAACTGCGCGCAGAACCCGCATATGTGGGGGTGCGTCGCCATTATCGACATCGACTATTTCAAGGCCATCAACGATCGCTACGGTCACCATCAGGGCGACGAGGTGCTGCTCGACTTTGCCCGCCAGATGCAGGAGTTCGTGCGCCGCTCCGATTGCTTCGGCCGCATCGGCGGTGAAGAGTTCATGCTGATCCTGCCCGACACCACCATCAGCGAAGGCAACCTCATTCTCGACCGCCTGCTCGACAAGGTGCGCGGCGCCAGGCCGCTCGCAAGTATTCCGGAGTTCTACTACACCTGTTCGGTCGGGCTGGCCGAGTATCGGGAAGGCGACGGCGTCAAGGACATCTATGCCCGCGCCGACGAGGCGCTCTATCTCGCCAAACGCGACGGGCGCGACCGGGTCAAGCGGTACACCTTGCCGGGATCAGACCCCGAGCTTCGCCCGGATCAGGCCCCGTAGCGAATTTCCGACATAGAGCTGGCCTTTTGCCAGATCGCCGAGCGACAGGCGGGCGACACGCGCCCGCCGCTGGCAGATGAGTTCCGTCCGCAGCACCCCCGCCAGAAGCCCACAGGCGATCGGCGGTGTCTTCAGCGGGCCGCTGCCGTCGTCGAGGAAGATCGACGTGATGGTTCCCTCGCAAACGTCGCCCTTTTCGTTGAGCAGCAGGACCTCGTCGATCTCGGTCGCCGGGTATTCTGCACGCGCCGCCTCGTAGACACCGCGCCGCGTGGTCTTGACGCGCAGGAGTTTGTCTTCGGAGGAGAGCCGCGTTTCTGCAAAACGCACGCGCCAGACAGTGTCTCCGGCAAGCGGTGTGAAGGGCGCCGTGGTGACGGCGATCGCGCCGTTGCGGTCAAGCGTCAGGCGGACGCGGAGGGGACCCGTTGCACCTTGAACGGTGGCATACAACTCGGCCTCGGCGCGGTCAGCGCCGGCAAACCCCAACCGCCTTGCGGATCGTTTCAGTCTGGCGAGATGCAATTTCAACCGAACGAAGCCCGCATCGGGCTCGTAGCGCAGGGTCTCGATCAGGGAAAAATCCGTCATCGCGCGATCTCGGCATCGCCGACGGCAAAGCGCGCCTTCAGCAGGCATTCGTCATATTCGGACTGGGCGCCGGAATCAAAGACGATGCCGCCGCCGACATTGAAGACGGCCTCTCCATCGGCAAACAGCGAGATGGTGCGGATCGCGACGCTGAAGCGCATGATGCCGTTGGGCGCGATGAAGCCGATCGCGCCGCAGTAGGCGTCGCGCGGGCCGTCTTCGAGCTCGTGCAGGATCTGCATCGCCCGCATCTTCGGCGCGCCGGTGATCGAGCCGCAGGGAAAGAGCGCGGTGAAAATATCAGTGATGCCGACGTCGGGCCGCAGCTTGGCCCTGACATGGCTGACCATCTGGTGCACGGTCGGATAGGTCTCGATGTCGAAGAGTTTCGGGACGTCGAGCGTCCCAACCTCGGTGATGCGGGAGATGTCGTTGCGCAGGAGGTCGACGATCATCCGGTTTTCGGCTTGCGTCTTCTCGTCGGCGCGCATGGCCTCGATGATGTCGGCATCCTCCTGCGCCGAGCCGCCGCGCTTCGCCGTGCCCTTCATCGGATGCGTTTCGATCCACCTGTCCGCATCGACCCGGAAGAAAAGCTCAGGCGAGCGTGAGACGAGGATCGGGCCGTCGAGCGCCACGAGGGCGCCGTATTTGACCGGCTGACGCTCGATCAGCGACCAGAAGGCGGCTCGCGGATCGCCGGACCAGCGGGCGCGGATCGGCATGGTCAGGTTCGCCTGGTAACAATCGCCCTGGCGCAGGTGCTGATGCAGACGGTCGAACCGCTCGCGATAGGTAGAAAAATCCCAGGCGGCACGCGGCTCGGCAAGAAAAGGCTCGTTCTCCATCCGCCGTTGCGGCTCTGCCAGCCGATGCTCGTCGCTCGGCGCGTCGAAGATGCCAAAGGACATCAACGGTGTTTCGCGACCCTCCTCGGCAAAGGGCGCCAGCTTCTCCTCGAAGAGGTGACCGGCCTCATAGGCCATGAAGCCGGCAATCCATTTACCCGCCTGATGGGCGCGTTCAAGCTCGGCGAGGCCGCGGTGGAATTCGGCTTTGGTCCGCGCCGTGACGACGCGCTCCGGCTCGGCGAAAACCGTGGTCCGATTTTCGCTGTCGTCCCGGAAAAGCACATAAGGTGCGTTTTCGTTCATCAATGCCGCTTCGCTGCCAGCCCATTCATCCCTACAGCGCCGCGCGTCAAATTGACGCGCTGAGGACGCTGTAACACCCTAAACTTGCTGCATAATTTTCTCCTTAAATCGATTCCGATTTAAGGAATTATGCAGTAGAGCGTTTCCGTCTTAACCGGAGTTATGGAAACGCTCTATCTCTTTGTTTTTCGCATTTCCGGACGGAAAACCGCTTCGCACTTTTCCTGGAAAGGCTCCAGACCGCGGGCTCGGCCCGCGTCGGATCACGCCTTATCAAGCGCCTCGAGTTCGTCGATCAGCCCTTCGATCATCGACAGCCCCTGTGCCCAGAACGACGGATCGGTGGCATCGAGGCCGAAGGGAGCAAGCAATTCCGAATGGTGCTTGGTGCCGCCGGCTTTCAGAAGCTCGAAATACTTCTCCTGGAAGCCCTTCTCGGCGTTCTGGTAGACGGCATAGAGCGAGTTCACCAGGCAATCACCGAAGGCATAGGCATAGACGTAGAACGGCGAGTGGATGAAGTGCGGGATATAGGCCCAATAGGTCTCGTAGCCCTCGGAAATCCGGATCGCCGGCCCGAGGCTTTCCGCCTGCACCGAAAGCCACAGATTGCCGATATCCTCGGCGGTCAGTTCGCCTTCCTTGCGGGCCGTGTGCAGCTTGCGTTCGAATTCGTAGAAGGCAATCTGGCGCACGACCGTATTGATCATGTCCTCGACCTTCTGCGCGAGCATGGCCTTGCGTTCGCGCTTGTCCTTCGTCTGGTTGAGAAGGGCGCGGAAGGTCAGCATTTCGCCGAACACCGATGCCGTCTCGGCAAGGGTCAGCGGCGTCGAGGCCATCAGCGCGCCCTGTTCGCCGGCGAGCACCTGATGCACGCCGTGGCCGAGTTCGTGGGCGAGCGTCATCACGTCGCGCGGCTTGCCCATATAGTTGACGAGCACATAGGGGTGCGCCGACGGAACGGTCGGGTGGGCGAAGGCGCCTGGGGCCTTGCCGGGGCGCACGGGCGCGTCGATCCAACGGTCGTCGAAGAAACGACGGGCGATCGCGGCCATCTCGGGATCGAAGGCGTGATAGGCCGAAAGCACCGTGTCCTTCGCCTCGTTCCAGGAAATCAGCGCATTCGGCGTTTCCGGCAGTGGCGCGTTGCGATCCCAGAACTCCATCTGTTCCATGCCGAGCCACTTTGCCTTCATGGCGTAGTAGCGGTGCGAGAGGCGCGGATAGGCTGACTTCACCGCCTGCGCGAGCGCATCGACGACCTCGCGCTCGACACGGTTGGCGAGGTGCCGGCTGTCGGCGATATCCTCGAAACCGCGCCAGCGGTCCGAGATTTCCTTGTCCTTGGCGAGCGTATTGGTGATCAGCGTAAAGGTGCGGATATTGGCCCTGAAGGTTTCGGCAAGCGCCATCGCCGCCTTCTTGCGCACCTCGGTCGAGGGATCCTGCAGCAGGTTCAGGGCGATTTCGAGCGGCATGGTCTCACCGTCGGCGGTGAAGGTCAGAGACGCCATGGTCTCGTCGAACAGGCGGTTGAAGGCGGCCGCTCCGGTCATCGACTTCTCGAGGAACAGCTGCTCGAGCTTGTCGTCGAGCTGATAGGGCTTGTCCTTGCGCAGGTCGAGAAGCCAGGGCTTGTAGTGCGCGGCCAGGCTGTCATTGGCGAGTGCTGCGTCGATCACGGCATCGTCGATGCGGTTGAGTTCGAGCGAGAAGAACAGGAGATGCGCGGACATGTCGGTCAGCTTCGACTGCACGTCGCCATAGAGCTTGCCGTTTTCCGGCTTGGAGGTGTCGGAGAAATAGGTGAGGCCGGCAAACGACGCGATGCGCCCCATGATGTCTTCCAGCGCCTCGAATTCCTTCACGGCGGCGCCGATCCCGTCGTTGCCGGTCTTCGTGGCGGCGGCCGCAAGCTTGCCTTTCCACTTGGTTTCAAACGCGATCGAATCCGCCTCGGCCTTCTTCATATCGGAGCGGAAGGCGTCCGAGGTTGCTGAGGGATAGAGGTCCTCCAGCCGCCACGAGGGCAGATCGCCGAGCTCGGCCACAGCGCCTTGGGCGGGGCCGGTAGCGGCACGGACGACGGTTTTCTCAAGGGAGAGGGTGCGGAAGGTCATCGTCGGATTTCTCTTGTTCGTGACGGGAAGAGGCAAGCGATACGGGTCCCATTGCTATCGCCGGCAATGGATAAAATGCAAGCATTTCTCAAAACATGATGTTCAGCCCTTTATGGCACAGATGCCTGACGTGATTTGGCACATGACGTTGGCCAAAAGTACCGCGTGTCCAAAGCAGGAGGCTTCCGTGACATCACACATTCTTGTCATCGATGACGATCCGGTGCAGCGCCGGTTGCTGACGAACATGATCGAGCGTCTCGGTCATGTCGCGCATCTCGCCGACAACGGCCGCAGCGGCCTGGAGCTGCTCGAGCGCAAGGGCGGCATCATCAACGTCATCCTTCTCGACCTGCTGATGCCCGAAATGAACGGCCACGGCTTTCTCGAGGCGCTGGCGGAACGGGGCGTCGATACGCCTGTCATCGTGCAGACCGGGCAGGGCGGTATCGAGACCGTCGTCCATGCGATGCAGGCTGGCGCCTTCGACTTCCTGGTCAAGCCGGTTTCTCCGGAGCGGCTGTCCGTGGCGCTCGGCAACGCGCTGAAGATGGCCAGCCGCGACGGCAAGGTCAAAACCTCGCGTCGTCCGCGCGGCGGTGCCGTCGGCTTCGATGACGTCGTGTCGGCGAGCCCGGCGATGATCCGGGTGATCGACCTCGCGCGTCGGGCTGCGCAGTCCAATATCCCGATCGTGCTCGAAGGCGAATCCGGCGTCGGCAAGGAAATGGTGGCGCGGGCGATCCAGTCGGCCAGCGACCGCTCGGGCAAGCCGTTCATCACCGTCAACTGTGGCGCCATCCCGCACAATCTGGTCGAGAGCATTCTCTTCGGTCACGAGAAGGGCGCCTTCACCGGTGCGACCGAAAAACATACCGGCAAGTTCGTCGACGCCGATGGCGGCACTCTATTCCTTGACGAGATCGGCGACCTGCCGCTCGAAGTGCAGGTGAAGCTGCTGCGTGCGGTGCAGCAGGGCGAGATCGAGACGATCGGCGCACGCCATCCGCACCGGGTCAACGTGCGGCTGATTTCGGCCACCAACAAGGACCTTATCAACGAGGTGCGCGAGGGCCGGTTCCGCGAGGATCTCTACTATCGCCTCAACGTCTTCCCGATCACCATTCCGGCGCTGCGCCGGCGCAAGGAGGACATCCCGGTCCTCGTGCGCTCGTTCGTCGACCGGTTCGCGTCCGAGCAGAGGCTCAGCACGCCGCTCACCGTTTCGAGCGGTGCGATGGCGCTGCTCACCGCCTACGACTGGCCTGGCAACATCCGCCAGCTGGAAAACGCGATCTTCCGCGCGGTCGTTCTGGCCGAAGGCAACGAGTTGACGGTCAAGGACTTCCCGCAGATCGCCACGCAGATCCCGGGTTACGTCGTCTCCGACCGCTCGGGCTTTTCCTGGGGCGATGCCGGCCCCGAGCGCCCCACTGCTGCCGATCCGGCCACGAGCGTCTATCCCGATTTTGCCAGCACGGCGAAATCGATGGAGGCCGATGCCGCGCATGACGGCCGCATGGAGAATGCAATTGCCAGCGTCGACGAGGGTGGAGACGTGCGCAAACTTGCCGAAGTGGAGGAGGAACTGATTCGTTTTGCGCTGAAATTCTATCGCGGCCAGATGAGCCAGGTGGCGCGCAAGCTCGGCATCGGCCGATCGACGCTTTACCGCAAACTCAAGGATTATGGCATCGATCCCGATAATCCCCTGCGCGAGGCGGCGTAAAATCGACGCATTCACAACTCATTAGCCGTGCAATTCGGTCACCGCCGTTTAGACCTTGTTAGTGAAGTATTCACTATATTATAAGGGGCGGTGACGACTGTGGCATATTTGCCATTCTGTCACCTTATTTGACAGTCATCTGAGACAGCGAAGCACGGTTGTCCGTCGGACGGGGATTGAATGCCAAATTTGTTCGGTTTTAAGAAGCCTCTCGGCTCCTTAGCTAGCAGACTCTGCTCGGCGATGACCCGTAAGGTGCCGCAGGTTCTGACTTCCATCGCGCTTGCGGTGTCACTGGTCACGCCCGGCATGGCACCTCCCGTCGAGGCCGCCGGTCAGACGCGCACACTCAAGCTCTATTTCATCCACACGCAGGAGAAGGCGCAGATCACCTTCAAGCGCAACGGTCGCTATGACCCGAAGGGCTTGCAGCAGATCAACCGTTTCCTGCGCGACTGGCGTCGCAACGAACCGACCAAGATGGATCCGCGCCTGCTCGACCTCGTGTGGGAAGTCTATACCAAGAGCGGCTCGCGCGATTACATCCACGTTGTTTCGGCCTACCGTTCGCCGTCCACCAACGGCATGCTGCGTTCGCGCTCCAAGGGTGTCGCCAAGAAGAGCCAGCACATGCTCGGCAAGGCGATGGACTTCTACATTCCCGACGTGAAGCTGAAGACGGTGCGCGAAATCGGCATGAAATTCCAGGTCGGTGGCGTCGGCTACTACCCGACTTCAGGCTCGCCGTTCGTTCACATGGATGTCGGCGGCGTTCGCGCCTGGCCGCGCATGACCCGCAACGAACTGGCCCGCCTCTTCCCCGACGGCAAGACCATGCACGTTCCCTCCGACGGCAAGCCGCTGCCAGGCTATAACCAGGCCGTCGCCGACTATAAGCGTCGCGTCGGCGCCTCGGCGATCGAAGTTGCCGGTGGTGGCGCCAAGGGCGCAGGCGATGCCGAGGGCGGCAAGCGCCGCGGCAACCTGTTCGCCATGCTCTTTGGCGGTGGCGGCGACGAGGATGAAGAGCCCTCGGCAATCGCTGCCGGCCCGAGCGATGAAGAAGCCGCTCCGGCCAAGGTTCAGACGGCGTCGGCTCCTGCCGCCCAGGAAGCGCTTCCGGGGGTTGCCGGTTCGGTTGCCGGCGAGACGACCACGGCCGATCAGAACATCAATGCGCCGGTTCCGGCCGTTCGCCCGGCCTTCAAGGATGCGCCTGAGAATGGCGGCGTAGCAGTGGCACTGGTCGCGCCGCAGAAGAACGCTGCCCAGGAAGCACTTGCTGCTGCCCTGCCGCAGACGCCGGAAATGCCGAGCGAATTTGCCGATCTCGCGCCGGTCAAGGTGCCGGTCCCGCAGATGCTTGATCGTGGTGGCATGAACGCCGCTGCCGGTGAGACGCTCGTGGCATCGGTCGATCCTCTGGCAACCGACATGCAGGCGCTCGGCTTCGTGCCGGTGCCGGCCATGCGCCCGGCGGGCGATGCGGCTCTTGCCGCTGTCGCTGACGCCAAGGTTGCCGTGCCTGCCTTTGCAGAACGTCCGGTTCTGGCTTCGGCCGAGCCGCCGCGTGATACGACGGCCGAGGCATCGACGCGCGTCGCACTTGCGGCGCCGACACAGGCCCAGCGCGAGCCCGTGGCCCAGCCGGTCGAAATGGCCGCCTATGCGCCGCAGACCTCGACGAATGGCCGCGCCGATGTTTTTGACAGCGCCTTCGACACTCAGGCCGAAGCCCCGGCAAAGGGTGGCCGTCCAAAGAAGCACGATGCCGACGCAGCGACCCGTTCGTCGGTTCGTACAGAGCCGAAGCTGACGCAGAAGATCATCTCCGAATGGGCCCTTTCGGCCGGCCGCGTCGCGACGCTTTCGAAACCGGTGAAGGCACCGCGCTTCGTCAGCAAGACGCTGCGCACCGCCCCAACGACTGTTTATGCCGCAGGCTTCAGCAGTGGTGCAGGGACCGTCGACACAGCCCGCTTCAGCGGCAACGCGGTCAATTTCATGGAAGTGAAGAAGTTCAGCACCAACTGAGCTTCGCGCAAATGAGACCCAACAAAAAAGCCCGCCGGTGATACCGGCGGGCTTTTTGCTGCATATCGCAGAAGAAATTATTCTTCTTCAGCCGCGGCAGGAATCATGCCGAGCGCCTGCAGATAGGTGTCGAGGATCGCTTCCTGTTCCATGCGCTCGTCGGCATCCTGCTTGCGAATGGAGATGACCTTCCGCAGGATCTTGGCGTCGAAGCCGGTGGACTTGGCTTCACCGTAGACGTCCTTGATGTCGTCAGCGATGGTCTTCTTTTCTTCTTCCAGGCGCTCGATCCGTTCGATGAAAGCGCGGAGCTGGTCGCGTGCGACGCCGTGTGCATCTGACATGTTCTTCTCCTTTTGCGGGGAATGAAATTCTCGGGTGCCGTGACGTGCCGCGAACGGCGGCCAAGGTCAAGGGCCATTGCGCAACAACGCTGGCATTTCCGTGGCGGTTGCTCGCTGCCAATGCATGTCGCGCAAAAGTGTTCAGCGGTTTTGCGATGACGACATGCACAAAAACAAGAGCTTAAAGCGCAGTAAGCGAATCCTGGAGTTTGCGGCGCGCTTTAAGCCTTATTCCTTGGGGCGGTTGGTTTCGAAGGCGGCTTTCTGCTCGCTCGAGGCTTCCCTCTGGTGCAGCGCCCGCCACTCGTCATAGGGCATGCCGTAGACGATCTCGCGGGATTGCTCCTTGTCGAGCGCCACACCGGCCTCGTTGGCCGCTTCGAGGTACCAGTTGGACAGACAGTTGCGGCAGAAGCCGGCGAGATTCATCAGGTCGATGTTCTGCACGTCGCTGCGCTCGCGCAAGTGCTCGACGAGACGCCGGAAGGCGGCGGCCTCGAAGGCGGTCTGCTGGTCCGGGGTAAGCTCGGTCATGATCTTGTCTTCCTCGTCCTGCTGCATAATTCCTTAAATCGGATTCGATCTAAGGAATTATGCAGCGAGTTTAAAGCGTTACAGCGTCCTTTGCGCGTCATATTTGACGCGCGGCGCTCTAAACGTCGTAGGCGCCGGTGCGTGAAGGGTGCCGCTCGTAGCGATGCAGTTCGGGGCGGGCGTTGAGACCGGCAAGGATCGGAGCCAGGCGATCGGCCCATGCGGCAATGCCGGCCTCGTCGGAGATCAGATCCTGTCGAACCTCGATCAGGGCATGGGGAATGCCTGGTGCCATGCAGTGCCGGAACATCGTATCCCCACGCAGGGCGCCATCATAGGGTTCGTTGTTGCCGACGACGATATCGCCCGATGCCTCGAGTTTTTCGATGAGCGGCAGGACCGCGCGCGGGTCGTTGTCCCAGAGCACGGCGGCGTCCCATGGACGGGCGACGCCCTTCCATGCGGGCGTAAAGGAATGGATCGAGATGACCAGCGGGGCGCTGCCTGAGGCCACGGCACTGCGCTCCAGCGTTGCGGCGACAGCACGGTGATAGGGGCGATGGAAACGGTTCAGCCGGTTGTCCCATTCCTGCTCCGTGATCGGGTGGTTTCCCGGAATGATCGCGCCGTCCGAGATCTTCATGATCAGCGTCGGATCGTCCTCGCCGCGATTGGGGTCGATCAGGAGCCGCGAGAAGCAACCGAGAACCGCCGGGGCGTCGAGCGCGGCCGAGAGCCGGCGGACCAGATGTTCGACGCCGATATCGTAGGCGATATGTCGCTGAAACGCAGCCTCCGGCAGACCGAGCCTGCCATATTCTTCCGGCAGGCGATTCATGGCGTGATCGGCGAGAAGGACGAGCCCGGTTGTGGGGTTGGCTTCGATGATCTCACAGGGCGAATGGTGCTGCATGCCGTTCCAGTCTGCTTTCGGGCGGTGTGCTTTTGATTGCATGCGTCGGCGACATTCACAAGAAAAACGCAACTGTTTTGCGCAATCGACACGCAATCGGCCCGATGTAATCGATTAGAGTTACGTTGACTTTCCGGGCTGGCCGTCGCAAGAAAGGCCACGCAAATCAAAACGGAGTTCCATCGGAAACCGTGTCCAGATATCCATTTTCCAAAGCGAAGCCGGGGCTGTCGACATTGGGGGGGATCCTCCTGTTTTCCCTGGCAATTTCAGGCTCATTTCTTTTCGCCGGCGAGGCCCGTGCCGATTTTCGCGTCTGCAATGGCACGCAAAATCTGGTCGGCGTGGCGATCGGTTACCGCGCCAAGGAAGGCTGGGTAACCGAGGGGTGGTGGCAGGTTCCCGCGACCACCTGCGCGACCCTGATCGAGGGCGAACTCCAATCGCGATACTATTATCTCTACGCTGAAGACGCGGCCCGTGGCGGCCGCTGGACCGGCGACGTCAACATGTGCGTCGCCGAAAACGAATTCAAGATCTCGGGCGTGCAGGACTGCTTTGCCCGCGGCTTCCAGCGGATGGGATTCAAGGAATATGACACGGGGCGGCAAGGGAGCTGGATGGTTCAGCTCTCCGACACGCCCGGCACGCAGGAAAGCCAGAATTGATGAAGCGGAACAGAAAAGTCAAAATCCTCGCCACGCTCGGGCCGGCGTCCTCCGACGAGCAGATGATCCAGAAGCTGCACGAGGCAGGCGCTGATCTGTTCCGTATCAACATGAGCCACGCAAGCCATGAGGTGATGCGCACGCTGGTGCAGCGCATCCGCGCGGTCGAGGCGCGCTGTGGCCGCCCGATCGGCATTCTCGGCGACCTGCAGGGCCCGAAGCTGCGCGTTGGCAAGTTTGCCGAGGGGAAGGTCGAGCTGAAGGTCGGCCAGACCTTTACCCTCGACAACAAGGACGAGCCCGGCGACAGTACCCGCGTTTTCCTGCCGCACCCGGAGATCCTCGAAGCGGTTAAGCCGGGCCATCGCCTGCTGATCGACGACGGCAAGCTGCACCTGCGCGCCGAAAAGACCGACGGCAAGAGCATCGTCACGACGGTTGTCGCCGGCACGAAGATTTCCGACCGCAAGGGCGTCAGCCTGCCCGACACGCTGCTGGCCGTCGGCGTTCTGACCGACAAGGACCGCTCCGACCTCGACGCGGTTCTGGCGACCGGAGAGTTCGACTGGGTGGCGCTTTCCTTCGTCCAGCGCCCCGAAGATCTGGCCGAGGTCCGCAAGATCGCCCGTGGCCGCGTCGGCCTGATGTCCAAGATCGAAAAGCCGCAGGCGCTGGACCGCATCGACGAGATCATCGAGCTTTCCGACGCGCTGATGGTGGCGCGCGGCGACCTTGGCGTCGAGATGCCGCTCGAATCCGTCCCGGGCCTGCAGAAGCAGTTGACGCGGGCTTGTCGCCGCGCCGGCAAGCCGGTGGTCGTCGCCACGCAGATGCTGGAATCGATGATCTCGGCGCCGGTGCCGACGCGCGCTGAAGTCTCCGACGTGGCGACTGCAGTCTTTGAAGGCGCCGACGCGATCATGCTGTCGGCAGAATCGGCCTCCGGCGAGTATCCGGTGGAAGCCGTTGCCACCATGGCGTCGATTGCCAGCAACGTCGAACGCGACCCGCACTATTCCAGCATCATCTACGCTCAGCGCACGCCCCCTGAGGCAACCGGTGCCGACGCGATTTCGCTGGCGGCCCACCAGATCGCCGAGACGCTCCGGCTGTCTGCGATCGTCTGCTACACCTCGTCGGGCACGACCGGCCTTCGTGCCGCCCGCGAGCGTCCGCAGGTTCCGATCATCGCGCTTTCGCCGATCGTGCAGACCGCCCGCCGTCTTTCTGTCGTCTGGGGTCTGCATTGCGTCGTCACCGAGGATGCGACCGATCTGGACGACATGGTCAACCGCGCCTGCCGCATCGTTGCTCACGAGGGTTTCGGCAAGCCCGGCGAACGCGTGATCATCTCGGCCGGTGTGCCGCTCGGCACGCCTGGTGCCACCAACATGCTGCGCATCGCCTATATCGGCTCGGACGGCATGAGCGGTATCTGACGCTCGTCGGTCGTTTCAGAATGCGATGAGGCCCCGGGAGCGTTGAATCTGCTCCCGGGGCTTCTGTCTGCCTATTGGGCAAGGCCGATTTGCTTCATGAAGCCCTGGTTGTCCCAGAACAGGTATTCCTCATCCATCACACCTTCTTTGGTCCAGTGACCCAGTGTTGCCATCTGGATCTTGAACGCCTTTCCCGTCGGCTCGATCGTCTTGCCGCCGCCGATGGGCATCGGCCTGGTGAAGGTGCCTTCCATCACGCCGATGACGCCGGTCCATTCGCCTGATCCGAAGCGGACGGGATGTTGCTCGATCCGGGTGTCCGGGGCAAAGACGAACATCGGTTTTAGCTCCTCAATGTGAGCGTCGATGCCCTTGGTGGTGTGGCCGTCGGGATAGTGCACGAGAATATCCTTTGCGTGGCTTTCGTGCAGCCTGTCCCATTTCTGGTTGGTGTAGACGTCGAAGTCGAGGGTGTCGAACGTCGCGAGATTTTTGGCGATGGTCTTTTCGCCGGCCTGATATTTTGCCAGCTCTTCCATCAGGGCTGGCATCGCCTTTTCCGCCCCGGCATCCTGGGCGAATGCCGCGCCGGCCACGCCGCCAAGCATCAATGCCGTCGCGGCCACCGCCGAAAACACTCTTTTCATGGCTGGTTCCTTTCCGTTGGCAAAGCCAATGTTCCGTCTTCACGGTGCCGCCCTCGATGTCGACTTGACCGATGTGCTTGTCGATCTCGCCCATTCCGGTGTCGACGTCGCGTTGCGCATTGCCCGCGCCCCCGGCGCCAACCTTATCGCCCGCAAGATCGCACCGGTGCGGATGATCGCCTGTGCGTCACCAGGCTACCTCGCGCGCCGCGGCACACCGCGGCAACCGTCCGATCTCGGCAGCCATGAGACGCTTAGCTATTCCTATCTCTCGCTCGGGGATAGCTGGATGTTTTACGATGTCGAGGGGCGCGAGACGCAGGTTCGGATTCACCCTGTCGTGCATGCCACCAATGGTGACCTGCTTCGCGCGCTGGCACTTGCTGGTGGCGGGGTCATCGTGCAGCCGGACTTCATCGTCGAAGACGATATAGCCATGGGCCGGTTGGTCCCCCTCCTGGAAGGCTGGCATCTGAGTGCGTTCAACCTCTATGCCGTCTACCTGAGCCGACGGCATCTTTCGCCCAAGGTTCGCGTGTTCATCGATTATCTCGTCGAAACGCTCGGCAAACCATGAAACCGCACAGGTCTCGATCGGTTAGGACAAAGCTTGGTTCCAATCAGAGTGCCTTGCCGTCGTTGAGCCTTTCTTCCGCAAATCTCACGGCGGCGCCCAGATCCCTGGGTTTGCCCGCGAGCTTCTCGACTGCGGCAACCACGACATCGGTGACGACGTAATCGGGCTTGTGGCCGAGGTTGCCGATCCACAGCAGTTCCGATCCGGCAATGTCGCGTGCCAGACCGCGCGAATGGATATCGGCGAGCACGATGTCGTCGCTGTCGCCGCTGACGATGATCGTCGGCGCGGTGATCTCCTGATACCGCGGCGCGACCTCGCTGACATAGGCATGCAGATTGGCGACATCGACGGCGTTGTTGCGGAAGGCGAGGGGCCGCAGCACGAGGTGCGGCGCCGTCTTGTCGATGTAGTCGACGGGCCTTGGGTTTGGGTAGAAGACCGAACGTGTGCCGCTGTCGATCCGCCTGAGGCCGATCGGCGCGGCGAGCGTATGGGCGAACAGCCAGCCGACATAGGGCAGGGCCGTCAGCCGGTAATACCAGTCGATGCCGCCTGGCCAGGGATGGGTCGCCGGCGCCAGCAGGATGAGGCCGGTCGTCTTCTCCGGATGGCGAAGGGCGAAGCTTGCGGCGATCGCCCCGCCGAAGGAGTGGCCGACGATGATCGCCCGGGTCATGCCTCTCTTCTCCATCAGCTTTGCGATCGCGTCCGCCTGGCCGTCGGGGCGGTCGTTCGCCCGCCCGCCGCGTTCAGAGTAGCCGTGGCCCGGCCGATCGACGAACAGCATCTCCGCGCGGCCCTCGAAGGCAGGAGCAAAGGCATGCAGCTGATCGAGCAGGTTACCACTGGCGCCATGGATGAAGACGAGCGGCGCCAGGTCGGCCCTTGCCTTAGCCGGGAGGTGGACGCTGTTCATGCGGAAGCCGCCGACGTCGATCAGTTCGCCCGCGTTCGGGAACCGCGCACTGATGTCGCGTGCACTGCGCAGGTTGTAAACGATGCCCGCGAGCGTGAGGGTAACGATGAACAGGGCGGCTAGAAACATTGTCTCGGCGGCTCCTCTTGTTCGGCAGTGTCCGCAGACATCTACTGCATAATTCCCTAAATCGGATCCGATTTAAGGATAAAATTATGCAGCAAGTTTAAAGCGCTACGACGTCCTTTCCGCGTCCAAATAGACGCGCGGCGCTGTAAAGCCGAGCCATCGTGGCCAGATTTCGTCGACTGCGCGCTCACGAGCCCGAATAAACTCCGGCAGTGCCGTGTCGCGGGCGCCGTTGCCGTAGCGGCGATCGTGCCGATCGGTGATGAGGATGGGAGGGGCGCCGAACTGGTCGGCGGTAATGTCGACAATGAGGTCCCCGCACTCGACCCAGGCGTGGCTTTGCCAGCCGGTGTCGCTGAGGAAGCCGAAATCGCCCAGCGCCGCCCCCGACGGTGACAGACGGGGCGTGCCGCTTGCCCACGAAGCCTCGAAACCGTCAGCCGTCAGGGCACGCGACAGAAACAGGCTTGTCCGTCCGCATGTCCATTGGGAGGGCGTGGTTGGCGCATCGCCTTTCCAGGCGCTATGCCATTCCAGCCAGATCGGCTCCATGAACTGGCGCGCGGCTACGGCAAGGTTGCGAACGGCGGTCAGTTCCGTGGAAGGCGTCATCGCGGGGTCCGTGCTTGCTTCGGCATCCGCCCGACTACGTCTTGCTGCCTGCAAGCTTTTCGGTCAGTTCGCCCAGTTGCTCCTGCGCCCTGCGATCGGCGGGATAGATCTCCAGGAACTGCTCCCAGGCCCGTAGCGCCAGCTCATCCTTGCCGGCGGAGCCGAGGATCGCGGCCATGCCGGCGAGCGCGCCGAAGTGGCGCGGCTCGAGTGACAGGACATGATTGATGTCCGACATCGACTTGCGATAGTTGCCCATCGTGTAGTGCAGGGTCGCGCGGCGGTTCCAGCCTTCGACGTAGCTGGGTGCAAGCGTGATCACCTGGTCGAGGATATCGAGGGCGGCCGCCTGCTTGTTGTCGGTGATCGACTTGTCGGCCCACTGCATCAGCAGGTTGACCGTCGCGCTGCCGGAATCCTGCCATTCCAGGCGGATCTGGTTGGCGAGTTCGCGCGCCTTGTCGGCGTCCCGTTCCTTCTTCAGGTCGGAGAACAGGGCGTCCAGGCGTTGCTTGGGGGTGGTGAGGCTGGCGGCCTCGGTTTCCGGCGCTGGTTCTGCGGCGAAACTCAGGGTGCCGGCTCCAACAGAGGCGGCGAGAAGGGCGAAACACGCCAGAATCAAAGGCACAAAAACTCGCATGGCGAGCATGTTAGCTCGCCACGGAATAAGATCAAAATCAATTTTGGGACATCGCCGAAGCGAGGTGCCAAACAGAAACCAGTCGGAGCCTCAGCCCTGACGTGCCTTGAAGCGCGGGTTCTGCTTATTGATGATGTAGATACGGCCCTTGCGACGAACCAGACGGTTTTCGCGGTGGCGGGTCTTCAGCGACTTGAGCGAATTCTTGATCTTCATTTTCCTGATCCGCAGGTTTCGGGGAAACAAAATTCGCCCGGTATTTCTAACAATCAAAAGCGCGCCATGCAGCGCGCTCCGTAAGGTGGGATGGCAAATACCGTGTCACCCCAGTTGTGTCAACCGCAAGACACCGGATTTTGGCGCCTTGCCCCGCATTTCTGTGGCTTTCAGGCTCACGTCAGGCGGGTGATGTGACCCATCTTGCGGCCCGGTCGCGCTTCCGTCTTGCCGTAGAGATGGACGAAGACATTGTCTTTGGCAAGCCAGCCCGGCACCTCGGCGATATCGTCCCCGATCAGGTTCTGCATCACGCAGTCGGAGTGACGAACGGGATTGCCGAGCGGCAGGCCGGCCACGGCGCGAATGTGCTGGTCGAACTGCGAGACGATGCAGGCCGCTTCCGTCCAGTGGCCGGAATTGTGCACGCGCGGCGCCATTTCGTTGGCAACCAGGCTGCCGTCGGCCAGCACGAAGAACTCCACGCCGATGACGCCGACATAACCGAGCGCGTCGAGGATCGCCTTGGCTGCAACGCGCGCCGTCTCAGCCGTCGCAGGCCCGATGGCGGCGGGCACGGTGGAGGTATGAAGAATGCCGTTGCGGTGGACATTCTCAGCCGGATCGTAGCAGGCGACCGTGCCATCGGCTGCGCGGGCAGCGATGATCGAGATTTCCCGTTCGAACGGCACGAAACTTTCGAGGATCAACGGCACGGAACCGAGCGCCGCGAAGGCTCCTTGCGGGCTGTCCTGCCCAGAGCGGAACACCCGCTGGCCCTTACCGTCATAGCCGAGGCGGCGGGTCTTCAGCACGCCGGAACCGTCGAAGTCGGCAAGGGCTGCTTCAAGATCAGCCTGGCTGTCGACGGCATGGAAGCGGGCGGTAACGATACCGCTGTCATTGAGAAAGCGCTTTTCGACCAGGCGATCCTGGGCGGCTTCAAGCGCCTTCGGCGGCGGAAATACCGGCCGGGCCCGCGCAAGCCTCTCGGCGGCTGCGACCGGCACATTCTCGAATTCGTAAGTGACGATATCGCAAGCGGCCGCCAGCGCGTCGAGCGCTTTCTCATCGTCATAAGCGGCAACGATCTGTTCGTTTGCCACTTGTGCCGCCGGACAGTCGGGTTGCGGCTCGAGGACGATGGTGCGGAAATTCAGCCGTGCAGCGGACATGGCCAGCATGCGGCCGAGCTGGCCGCCGCCAATGATGCCAACGGTTGTCATGCGTCGTCCACCGGATACTCGGCGACGGCGACGGTCTGCTGCTCGCGCCAGTCGTCGAGGCGGTCGGCAAGGTCGTTGTCGCTGAGCGCCAGCACGGCTGCGGCCAGCAGCGCGGCGTTGACCGCCCCGGCGCGCCCGATCGCCAGCGTTCCGACGGGAATGCCGGCCGGCATCTGCACGATCGACAGCAGGCTGTCCTGGCCGGAAAGCGCCTTCGACTGCACCGGCACACCGAAGACCGGCAACGGCGTCATCGAGGCACACATGCCCGGCAGGTGGGCGGCACCGCCGGCACCGGCGATGATGACCTTGAAACCTTCGTCGCGCGCGCCCTTGGCAAAGCTGACCAGCCGGTCAGGCGTGCGGTGCGCAGAAACGATGCGGGCCTCATAGGCAATGTCGAGCGCGTCGAGCGTATCGGCGGCGTTCTTCATCGTCTCCCAGTCGGACTGGCTTCCCATGATGATGGCGACGGGTGGGGTCGTGGTGTCGAGCACGTCTTTAAAGTTCCGCTTCAGGCAATGATGTCGGGAATGATCTGGTCTTCGATCTTGGTGATCTTGTCCTTGATGACCAGCTTCTTCTTCTTCATGCGCTGAACTCTCAGCGCATCGCAGCCGGTCTCGATCATGGCGTTGATGGCAGCATCATAGTCTTCATGTTCCTGCCTCAGCCGCGCGGCGGTCAATCTGAGTTCGGCTTGGTCCTGGTCCGGCATGCAAAGCGATCCCCATCAGCCCGGTTGCGAAGTCCTCCTCGAACCGGAATTTCATGCGCCGCTCTATCACATCTTGGGCGGTAACGGGAAGTTATCCGTCGTCATCATTTCGCCTTCGACAAATGAAAAATGGCGTGGCACAGTAGTAAGGTTACAACCATGGAACATCCGGCATTTACCTGCCGGATGCAAGCAAAAGGAAGGGACTGCCAATGACCATTGAGGCTCATCTTGCAACGCTTGAGAAAAAACATGGCGCACTGGAGCAGGAGCTCCATGCAGCAATGAACCAGCCGTCCACCGAGGACGAAATGATCAGCGACATCAAGCGAAGGAAGCTGCGCATCAAGGACGAAATCGAAAGGCTTCGCTCCTCAACTCACTGATTATGAACGGTATTTCCCAGTAACAACGGGAGGTGTCCTCTCCGCGGAGACGACGCAACAAGGTTCACAACCAATCCCCTCAACGGAATATACGGATCGCTCGACCGGGTTTGAGACCCGGTCGATTTGTGTCAGCAGGCGGTTACGCTTCCGTCAGCCCCTCACGCCCAGAACTGATCCAACCAAAGGTTGAGCCCGTCGAAGCCAGGGCGGTTGATGGCGTATATGCGCCGGGTGCCATTGGCCGAAACCGAGACCAGATTGCAGTCCAGCAGAGCCTTCAGATGCTGCGATACCGCCGGTCGGCTGATCGGCAATCCTTCAGCCAGTTCGTTGACCGTCTTCGGCGCGCGCCGCAGTTCCTCCAGCAGGTAACGCCGGTTGGGATCCGCGATGGCATCGAAAGGGTCCGCAATGGTCATGTCCGGACGTTAAGCGAATTCTCCGCAGGCGGCAAGAAATTTGTGCGCTGCGGCATTTCCGTATTGCTTCGCAATATGATGGCTTGCTTGGATGCGTTCAGGCGCCGGCCAGCAGGCTGTTCAGGCCATCCCACAGCAGTTTCAGTCCGGCGATGAAAGCCATCGTATACATGAAGGGATAGAAGATCTGCGGTTTCATGCGGCGAACGATGAAGGCGCCGCAGATGGTGGCAATGATCGCCAGCGGAAACAGCGTCGCCGAGATCTTGAGGTTGCTCATGTCGAGCTGGCCGAGCGCGAAGTAGGGGATGAGCTTGACGGCGTTGAGGATGGCGAAGAAGCGTACGATCGTGCCGGTGTATTCGCGCGGGTCGAGTTGAAGCGGCAGGGCGTAAATCTGGAAGGGCGGGCCGCCCGCATGGGCGACAAAGCTGCCATAGCCGGCAAACGAGCCCCAGAGCGTCGCGGGGCCGGCCCGTTGCTTCTTGGGCGTGATCGTTATTCCGTTGCGCATGCGCCAGACATTGTAGACATAGCGTAAGACGAACAGCACGGTGATGAGGCCGATGATCAGGCGCAGATAGTCGCGCGAGACATAGGCTGACGTCGCCCAGCCGATGAGAATGCCGGCGATGGCGCCAGGCAGCAGCATGACCAGGGTCTTGCGATCGCCGTGTTTGCGCCACATCCAGAGCGAGACGAGGTCCATCGCGATCAGGATCGGCAGCAACAGCGCCGCAGCCTGGACCGGCGAGACGGCCATCGACAGGATCGGCACGCCCATCAGTGAAAGCGCCTCGCCCATGCCGCCCTTGCTGAGGCCAACAAGAAGAACCGCCGGGATGGCGACGAGATAGAAGTCCAGGTCGGGAAGCATCGGTGGCGGTTGATCCTTTTGACGTCTCCGTCTATCGGTTTTCCCAAACGAAATCGAGCGCTGGTTTCCGCCGACATGCGGGCACAGCCGGAAATGGATGTCATGAGCAAGACAATAGAACGCTGCCGCCTGGTGCTGATCGCGCCCGATATCGCTGATCTGGCGGATCGCGCCAAGGTGCTTGCCGACGCCTTGAAGGGCGGCGACGTCGCTTCGGTGATCGTGCCGCAATACGGCCTCGACGACGCCGAGTTCCAGAAACACGCCGAGCGCCTCGTGCCGATCATCCAGGAGGCCGGCGCTGCCGCGCTGATCGAGGGCGATTCCCGTGTCGCGGGACGCGCCAAGGCCGACGGCCTGCACATTTCCGGCAATGCCGAAGTGCTCGGCGAGGCGGTCGAGAAGCACACGCCGAAGCTCATCGTCGGCGGCGGCAATGCCGCCGACCGCCACCACGCGCTTGAAATCGGCGAAGTGCGCCCGGACTACGTGTTCTTCGGCAAGACCGATGGCGACATCAAGCCGGATGCGCATCCGAAGAACCTGGCGCTGGCCGAATGGTGGGCCTCGATGATCGAGATCCCCTGCATCGTCATGGGCGGCACGGATCCGCAATCTGCGCTGGCGGCCGCCGAGACCGGCGCCGAGTTCGTGGCGCTGCGACTGGCCGTCTTCGGCGAGCCCGAGCAGGCGCCGTCGGTCGTTGCGACCGTCAACGCGCTTCTTGACGAAAAAGCGCCACGGTTTGAAGATTAAGACGTGTCGATGTTAAACCGACTGTCGTCAAAGCTCAGCTGGGGCGTTGCCCTTCTTGTCGTCGCCGCTGCCGTGGCGATGCCGGCGCGTGCGCAGCAACAGCCAGTTCCCGGGCAGGAACAACCGGTTCCCGCGCAGGAGGAGCCAGCCTCTGTGCAGGAGCAAGGCGTCAATGCCGATGACGGCGGCGCTGCGAAGCGCGGCCGCATCACCCCCTTCAATGGTGCAGCCATGCCGGAAGAGGGCAAGCCTGGAGGCAAACCGGCCGATCCGGCGGACAAGAAAAAAGCCGGCGACGGCACGGTGCCCTCACAGGGCGTCAATGTCTTCGACCGCATGGGCGCCGAACTGCCGGCTTTGCCGGCGGAAAAGCCGTTCGCCGGCAAGGTGGACGACGCCTACGGCGCCTTCCAGCGCGGCTACTATCTGACGGCGATGGATCTGGCGCTCCCGCGGGCGCAGCTCGGTGATCCTGCCGCCCAGACGCTCGTCGCCGAAATCCTGCAGCAGGGCCTCGGCGTCGTGCGCAATGCCAAGCAGGCGGCGTTCTGGTATGGGCAGGCGGCCGAAAACGGAGACCCGGCGGCGATGTTCAAATATGCGCTGATCCTGATGGAGGGGCGATACGTCAAGCGCGACCGCAAGAAGTCCGACGAGCTGATGAAGAAGGCCGCCGATCTCGGCAATGGTTCCGCCCAGTTCAACTACGGACAGACGCTGGTGGCCGACAGTCCAGGGCCGAAGGGTCTGAAGGCAGCGATGCCCTACTACGAAAAATCGGCCGCGCAGGGGATCGCCGACGCGCAATATGCACTGTCGCAGATCTATCTCAACGTCGACGGCCTCGACGAGGCCAAGCGGGCGCGGGCCAGGGAGTGGCTGCTTCGCGCGGCCCATGCCGGCTACGACACGGCGCAGCTCGACATCGCCATCTGGATGATCGAAGGCATTGCCGGCGATCGCAACCTGGAGGACGGTTTCGGCTGGATGAAGCGGGCGGCGGAAGGCGGCAATGTCGTGGCTCAGAACCGGCTGTCGCATCTCTATGTCAACGCCATTGGCACTCGCCCCAATCCGGTCGAAGCGGCAAAGTGGTATGTTTTGTCGCGCCGCGCCGGGCTCAAGGACGATGCGCTGGAAGACTTCTATCTCGGTCTCAACGAACAGCAGCAGAAGGCGGCATTGAGCGCGGCCAACAAGTTCCGCTCGACCTGACCGGCCTTCCAGGCGCCCGAATCTCGCCGGCTTGGCGGGGCTGGGCGCTATTTCTCTTGAACTTCCGGGGCTTTTGTGGTCTTGAAGCCCCGGTTTTTGCCCTTGGCGCCATGGTCTTCCGGCGCGTCTCGGGCGGAGTGATCTTCACTCGGTTTTTTGACGACGGAACTCGATGACAGGCCTTGCCCATTCGGCAGGCGCTACCCCATGTTCCGTCACACAGGTTCAATGTCCGATCGAGAAGGCTCGATCGGCCTTCGCTTCACAAGGATCGCCAGATGGCCCGTTCAGCTCTCCTCAATGTCATGGTTCAAGCCGCCTTCAAGGCCGGCAAGTCGCTGGCACGCGATTTCGGTGAAGTACAGAACCTGCAGGTCTCGCTCAAGGGACCGGGCGACTACGTGTCCCAGGCCGACCGCAAGGCCGAAAAGCTGATCCGCGAAGAACTGCTGAAAGCCCGCCCGACCTACGGCTTCCTCGGCGAGGAGGGCGAGGAGATCATCGGTACCGATGGGGCGCATCGCTGGATCGTCGATCCGCTCGACGGCACCACCAACTTTCTGCACGGCATTCCGCATTTCGCTGTCTCGATCGCGCTTGAGCGCCAGGGCGAGATCGTCGGCGCTGTCGTGTTCAACCCGGCGACGGACGAACTCTATACGGCCGAGCGTGGCGGCGGCGCCTTCATCAACGACCGTCGCCTGCGCGTCGCTTCGCGCAAGGCCCTGTCGGATGCGGTGATCGCCACCGGCACGCCACATCTCGGTCGTGGTAACCACGGCAAATACCTGATCGAACTGCGCCACGTGATGGGCGAAGTCGCCGGCATCCGCCGCATGGGCTCGGCATCGCTCGATCTCGCCTATGTTGCCGCCGGTCGTTTCGACGGTTACTGGGAGCGCGACCTGGCAGCCTGGGACATTGCGGCCGGCGTGCTGCTGATCCGCGAAGCCGGTGGCTGGTCGACGGATATCGATGGCGGCGCCAAGCCGGTCGACGAGGGCTCGATCATCTGCGGCAACGAATACATCACCAAGGCGCTGCGTGACGTCGTTCACCGTCCGATCCCGTCGAAGTAAATGGCGGCCGTCCGGCTTTTGCTGCAAGCCTCCGGTGCGCCATGCGTCGGGGGCTTTTGTTTTTCCTTCAATTCGGCGCAAAGTTTCACTACAGCGCGGCGCATCTTGTGTTACGCGCCAAGGACGCCGTAGCGCCTCAAACCTGCTGCATAACTTTCTCCTTAAATCGATTCCGATTTGAGAAATTATGCAGTAGGCTCCGACACGTCGCGGCACCGTTCCGCCAAATGCAACCGGGAGAATGGTATACCCATGACGAAACTGCATCTGTCCGGGTGGGACGGTCGGGAAGGCGTGGAAGCAGACTACAATCCGCATAAGCTTTCGAGCCCCATGCACTTTTTCTGGACCATGGCGATCTTCCTGATCATCGTCGGTTTCGTCGGCGCAATCCTTTTCCGCCAGGCGCACAATGCCTTCCTCGCCAATCCTGGCTTGAACGGCCTGATCCTCGGGGTGCTGCTGATCGGCATCCTGCTGGCATTCAATCATGTGCTCGGGCTTCGCCCCGAGGTGCGCTGGTTCAATTCCTTCCGCGCCGCCGGCAGTGCCGACAAGGTCGGACGGGACCCGGTCCTGCTTGCGCCGATGCGCGCGCTGATCGGCGGTCGCCAGACGGCGATCTCGACGACCGCGCTGAGGTCGATCCTGGATTCGATCGCAACACGTCTGGATGAATCGCGCGACACGACGCGTTACCTGACCGGCCTTCTCGTCTTCCTCGGCCTGCTCGGCACCTTCTGGGGCCTGCTCGGCACGATCGGCTCCATCAACACCGTCATCCAGTCACTGGATGCCGGTTCCGGCAGCACCGAAGACGTGCTTGGCGCCCTGAAAACCGGTCTGTCGGCGCCGCTGGCCGGCATGGGCACGGCGTTTTCCACATCGCTCTTCGGCCTTTCCGGCTCGCTGATCCTCGGTTTTCTCGATCTGCAAGCGGGCCGGGCGCAGAACCGCTTCTACACCGAGCTTGAAAACTGGCTGTCGTCAGTGACCGACGTCGGTTCGGAACTGTCCATTGCCGGCGACCTGTCGGCCGGCGCGCCGGTCGAGGAGCTGAAGCGCCTGACGGACCAGCTTGTGCGCCTCAACCATGAAGGCGGTTCCAGCCATCGCACGACGGCGGCGATGGCGAGCCTTGCCGAGGGCATTCAAGGACTGGTCAAGAACATGCGCGGCGAGCAGCAGATGCTGCGTGACTGGATCGAGGCGCAGCAGGAAGAGGCGAAGGCCATGCGCAAGACGCTGGACAAGCTGACGACGCGCATCGGCCACACCGAGCGCATTTCGGTGAACGGCGAGAAATCCGGATCGCAGGCCAAGCTCAGCCATGCCGACGATTCCGGAGGGGATTGATCCATGGCGCTCGCCCGTAAAGGCCGTACACAGCGCACGATCGACTATTGGCCCGGTTTCGTCGATGCGCTGTCGACCCTGCTCTTGTCGATCATGTTCCTGCTCAGCGTCTTCGTGCTGGCGCAATTTCTGCTCAGCCGCGAAATCAGCGGCAAGGATGAAGTGCTGAACCGGCTGAACAGCCAGATCAACGAGCTGACGCAACTGCTGGCGCTTGAAAAGAGCGGCAAGCAGGATCTCGAGGATTCGCTCGCCAATCTGCAGGCTTCCCTGTCCCAGTCTGAAGGCGAGCGGTCTCGTCTGCAGGCCTTGCTCGATCAGGGCGCCGGCAGCACGGATGCCGCCAACCAGAAGCTGGGGCGTATCGGTGCGGAGCTCGACGCCGAACGGCAGACGAGCGCACGCGCCATCAGCCAGATCGAACTTCTGAACCAGCAGATCGCGGCGCTGCGCAGCCAGATCGCAGCAATCGAAGAGGCGTTGCAGGCGTCGGAAGCCAAGGACCTGTCTTCGCAGACCAAGATCGCCGATCTCGGCCGCCGGCTGAATGTCGCGCTGGCGCAACGGGTGCAGGAACTGAACCGCTATCGTTCGGACTTCTTCGGGCGGCTGCGCGAAATCCTGTCCGATCGCGAAAACATCCGCATCGTCGGCGACCGCTTCGTCTTCCAGTCGGAGGTGCTTTTCCCTTCCGGCGGCAACGAACTCAATCCCGAGGGCCAGGTAGAAATGGCCAAACTCGCCTCGGCTCTTCTCGATCTCGCCAAGGAGATTCCGGCGGAGATCAACTGGGTGCTGCGCGTCGACGGGCACACGGACAATGTCCCGCTTTCCGGTACCGGCCGTTTTGCCGACAACTGGGAACTTTCCTCGGCCCGTGCCACATCGGTCGTCAAGTTTCTGATCTCGAAGGGCGTGCCGGCCGACAGGCTGGTTGCGGCTGGCTTCGGCGAATATCAGCCGATCGCCGAGGGCGAGAGCGTCGAGGCGCGGGGGCAGAACCGCCGCATCGAGCTGAAGCTGACGGAAAAATAGGCGCGCGGCCCAAGGTAGGCCAGCAGTCCACCGCCCTTGAATTGACCTTGACGTACGCGTAACACTTGCGCCCTGGGACGCAGCCGAAAGCTTGCGCCCCCGGGGATGCAGGGGAGGGCGCCTTTGATGGATTGTGATGTACTGGTCGTCGGTGCAGGGCTTGCCGGCCTTGTGGCAGCGTCGGAAGCGGCGGCACTTGGCCGCAAGGTGATCGTTCTCGATCAGGAAGGGGAGCAGAACCTCGGCGGCCAGGCCTTCTGGTCGCTTGGCGGCCTCTTCTTCGTCGACAGTCCCGAGCAGCGGCGCATGGGCGTCAAGGACAGCCGCCAGCTCGCCCGCCAGGACTGGATGGGCTCGTCGCAATTCGATCGTCCCGAAGATCATTGGCCACGGCTGTGGGCCGATGCCTATCTCGATTTCGCCGCCGGCGAGAAGCGCAGCTGGCTGCATTCGCTCGGCATGCGCTGGTTTCCCGTCGTCGGCTGGGCCGAGCGCGGCGGCGGTCTTGCGCATGGGCACGGCAATTCGGTGCCGCGCTTCCACGTCACCTGGGGCACGGGTCCTGCGGTTTTGGAGCCGTTCGTGCGGCTGACGCGGGAGGCAGAAAGCCGCGGCCTCGTTCGCTTTCGTTTCCGCCACCGCGTCGACGAACTGGTGACGACGGATGGCGCTGTTACCGGCGCGCGCGGTTCGGTGCTCAAGGCCGATCCGGTTGGCCGGGGTGAGCGCAGCTCGCGCGATGTCGTCGGCGATTTCGAGATATCGGCAGGCGCGGTGATCGTGACGTCGGGCGGCATCGGCGGTAACCATGAGTTGGTGCGGCGCAACTGGCCGCGCAAGCGGCTGGGCCAGCCGCCGGCGACGATGGTCTGCGGCGTGCCGCACCATGTCGATGGCCGCATGCTGGAGATTGCCGGGCGTGCCCGCGGTTCGGTCATCAATTCCGACCGCATGTGGCACTATACCGAGGGCTTGAAGAACTTCGATCCGATCTGGCCGGACCACGGTATCCGCATCCTGCCCGGTCCGTCGTCCTTCTGGTGCGATGCCGACGGCAATCGCTTTTCAGCACCCGCGATGCCCGGCTTCGATACGCTCGGCACCTTGCGGGCCATTCGCGACAGCGGCCATGACTACAGCTGGTTCATCCTGACGCGGGCGATCATCAAGAAGGAGTTCGCCCTGTCCGGTTCCGAACAGAACCCGGACCTGACCGGCAAGAGCATCTCGCTTCTGCTCAAGCGGTTGGGCAAGAATCCGCCCGGGCCGGTGCAGGCCTTCATGGACAGGGGCGAGGACTTCATCGTTCGCGATCGGCTCGACGATCTCGTACCGGCAATGAACGCCCTCACCGGCGAGAACCGGCTGTCGGTCGATCACCTGCGCGAGCAGATCGAGGCTCGCGACCGCGAGATCACCAATCCCTTCTCGAAGGACGCGCAGGTCACGGCGATCCGCGGGGCGCGGTCCTATCGCGGCGACCGGCTGCTGCGTACCGCCAAGCCGCACCGCCTGCTCGATCCCAAGGCCGGGCCGCTGATTGCCGTCCGGCTGCACATCCTGACGCGCAAGACGCTTGGCGGTCTTCAGACCAATCTGTCGGGCCAGGTGCTGGAACAGTCGGGTGAGCCGGTGCCGGGTCTCTACGCCGCAGGCGAAGTCGCAGGTTTCGGCGGCGGCGGCATGCATGGCTACAACGCGCTCGAAGGCACGTTCCTCGGCGGCTGCATCTATTCCGGCCGGGTGGCCGGACGGGGTGCGGCCGGGGCGTGATTGCGTCTTATGACGTGTCCTTAGCTGCCCCTCACCCTAGCCCTCTCCCCGCAGGCGGGGAGAAGGTGGCGGCAGCCGGATGAGGGGCGGCTCCGCATATCCTTAGATCAATCCATCTGGATGTTGGCGTCGCGAACGACCGGCGTCCATTTTTCCAGCTCTGCCTTCACGTGCGCGGCGAGTTCCTGCGGCGTCGATCCAACGATCTTTGCGCTGAATTCCTTCATGCGCTCGACCACGGCCGGGTCCGCAAGGGCCTTGTTGGCGGCTTCGTTCAGGCGCGCAACAACCGGCTCGGGCGTGTTGGCCGGCGCAAACAGCGCGTTCCAGGTATAGGTTTCATAGCCTGGTATGCCGGACTCGGCGACCGTCGGGACATCGGGGAAGGATGGCGCGCGTTCGGCCGTCGTGACCGCAAGCGCCCGCAAGGTGCCGGCCTTGATGTGGCTGGAGGAGGAGGGCAGGTTGTCGAACATGATCGGCACCTGGTTGCCGATGACATCGTTCAGCGCCGGGCCAGCGCCCTTGTAGGGGATATGCTGCATGCTGACGCCGGCCATCTTCTTGAAGAGTTCGCCAGACAGATGCAGGGGCGTACCGTTGCCGGAAGAGGCGTAGGCGTACTCGTCGGGCTTGGCCTTGAGCAGTGCCAGCAATTCCTCGACGGTCTTGGCCGGCAGTTCCGGATTGACCACCAGCACATTCGGCACGACGACCAGCAGCGAGATCGGAGCGAAGTCCTTTTCGGGGTCATAGGGTCTGGTCTTGAGGATCAGCGGGTTGAGCGCATGCGTGGCGACGGTGCCCATGAGGATCGTATAGCCGTCCGGATCGGCGCGGGCGACATTGTCGGCACCGAGGTTGCCGCCGGCGCCGGCGACGTTCTGGACGATGACCTGCTGGCCGAGATCCTCCGACATCTTCTGCGCCACGATCCGGGCTACGACGTCGGTCGAGCCGCCGGCGGCGAAGGGTACGACGAGCGTTACCGGGCGATCGGGAAAGTCCTGGGCGGCTGCCTGGATACCTGAGCCGAGAACGGTAAGTGCGGTGAAGCCGAGCGCAAGCGCCGCTCGTCGGGTCAACTTCGAAAACGTCATTAAGGTTCCTCCCTGAACAGTCCACGCCTGTCGTGGCGGCCGAAAAGACCGGCACCTATAGAATAGGGTCCGGCTTCCCAGCTGCAATGGCGTGCCGGACATGCCGGCATGAGACTATCGTAGTGGTCGCCTTATTTCTTTGTGTTCAGGAACAGCTCCTCGGCGCCGTGGTTGAACTGCAACCGGGCCAGCTTGGCGTACAGCCCGTCCTGCCGGATCAGCGAGGCGTGGGTTCCCTCTTCGACGATGCGGCCATGCTCCATCACGAGGATGCGATCGGCCTTCAGGACGGTTGCAAGCCGGTGGGCGATGACAACAGTCGTGCGTTCATGCAGCAGGCCTTCAAGCGCCTTCTGCACCAGCGTTTCGCTCTCGGCGTCGAGTGCCGAGGTTGCCTCGTCAAGCAGAAGGATCGGCGCGTTGCGCAGGATGGCGCGGGCAATGGCGATACGCTGGCGCTGACCGCCCGACAACGTGATGCCCCGCTCGCCGACAAGCGTGTCGTAGCCCTTTTCCATTCGGCCGATGAATTCGTCGGCCTGGGCGGCGATGGCAGCAGTGCGCACCGCCTCGCGGCTTGCGCCCTGCAGGCCGAAGGCAATGTTGTCGTGAACGGAGGAGGCGAAGATGGTGACATCCTGCGGCACGATTGCCAGGCGGTCGCGCAGGTCCTTCGGGTCGACGGTGCGGATATCGACGCCGTCGACAGTAACGGCGCCCTTTGCCGGATCGTAGAACCGGAGCAGCATCGAAAAGACCGTGCTCTTGCCCGCACCGGACGGGCCGACGATGGCGACGGTTTCGCCGGGCTTGATCGTGAAGCTGAGGCCATTCAGGCTCTTGTAGTCGGGACGGGCGGGATAGGCGAAATAGACTTCGTCGAAGCTGATGGCGCCGAGCGCCGGCGACGGCATGGCGACGGGGTTTTCGGGCGCCTTGATTTCGGGAACTTCGGTCAGGAGTTCATTCAACCGCTCTGCAGCACCGGCTGCCTGCGAAAGTTCGCCCCAGACCTCCGACAGCGAGCCGAGACTGCCGGCGGCGAACACCGAATAGAGCAGGAACTGGCTGAGGGTGCCGGCCGAGAGATTGCCTGCCAACACGTCACGCGCGCCGAACCAGAGCACGGCAACGACGCTGCCGAACACCATGGTGATGGCAAAGGCAGTCAGCACGGAGCGTGCCTTGATGGCCGCGCGCGCGGCGCCAAAAGCATCCTCGACGGCGGTACCGAAGCGGGTGTTGGCGATGTCCTCGCTGTTGAAGGCCTGCACTGTGCGCGAGGCGGCAATCGCCTCGCCGGCATAGGCCGATGCCGTCGCCAGCGTGTCCTGTGCCTCGCGTGACCGGCGGCGAACGGAGCGGCCGAAGCCCACCAGCGGAAACACGATGACCGGGATTGCGGCCAGCACCAGGCTCGAAAGCTTCGGGCTGGTATAGACCATCATGCCGATGGCGCCGAGACACAGGATCAGGTTGCGAAGCGCGACGGACGCCGTCGCGCCGACGGCGGACTTGATCTGCGTGGTGTCGGCCGTCAGCCGCGAGACGATCTCGCCCGACTGGTTGACGTCGAAGAAGGACGCGGAAAGCCGGGTGACGTGCTGGAAGACGTTGCGGCGGAGATCGGCGACGATGCGCTCGCCAAGGGTGATGACGAAGAAATAACGCGCGGCACTGGCCAGAGCGAGGATGATGGCGAGCATCATCAGCATCGCGAAGTAGGTATTGATGAAGCCGCTATCGGAATTGGAGAAGCCGTTGTCAACCATGCGCCTGACGGCGAGCGGCAGCGTCAGGGTCGTCACCGCAGCGATAACCAGCGAAATCCCGGCGCCGATGACCAGATGGCGGTAGCGCGAGAGGTAGGGCAGCAGCGTGGCGAGAGGGCGAATGGACTTGCGCGCTGGCGACTGGTTTTCTCGTTCGGACACATGACCCCCGTTCGCCAACCACGGAGGGGGCGGGTTTGCCCATGAGTCTTCCGCGCGGCACTTGTTATCCCGCAGACCTTGATGTATAGGCACGGCATCGAATTGGGAAGCCGTGGCCCATCAGCCGGTCCGCGGCTTCATTTACGTGTTCGGTCTCGAAGTCGCAATGCCTTGCGACAATTGGACCCTGGAACTCTAGGAAGATCGTTATGAAGGCAGACATCCATCCCGACTATCACCTGATCAAGGTGGTCATGACTGACGGCACCGAATACGAAACCCGCTCGACCTGGGGTTCGGAAGGCGCCACCATGAACCTGGAAATCGACCCGAAGTCGCATCCGGCCTGGACGGGCGGCAACCAGCAGCTCATGGACCGCGGCGGCCGCGTCTCCAAGTTCAAGAAGCGTTTCGAAGGCCTCGGCCTCTAATCGCACGCCCTCTTGGCGCGTTTTCGAAGCCCGGCCCTGCCGGGCTTTTTGTTGTCCGGATTTCCGTTTCCGGCCTGGGAATGGGCCAACGATGGCCGCTCGCATGCAAGCCTGCTTGAGCGGCGCGCATGAAAAAACCCGGCTCAATGGCCGGGTTCGTGTCGGTGGTAGCAAGCTGCCGAATATCTTGCCTGAATCAGTTGGTGCCGAAGGCGGTCTGCAAGAGCTTGATCTGCGCCTTGACGCCGTTCTGGTTGTCGGGAACGAAGGTCGAGGCTTCCTGCGGGCGGTAGATCTCGCGGTCGAGCAGGGCGACGCGGTTCTGCAGGCGCAATGAGCGCTCGATAAGGTCGCGGAAGGCCTCCGGCAGTTCGCTCCAGCCGGGCGCGCTGCGGTCGACGTTGAAGCTGTCGAGGCGGACCTTGCTCTTTTCCGAAAGCACCTGGTCGCGGCTCATCTCGCCGTTGTTGACGGCGCGCTGAAGCAGGAGCCAGGATGCCATCTGCATCAGGCGGGTGGTCAGACGCATGGATTCTGCTGCATAGAGGACCGATGCCATGCGCGGCAGGACCTTGGATGCCAGGCGACCCGGGCCGTCGAGATAGCTCGCGGTTTCTTCGACCAGACCCATGCCTTCCGAATACAGCGCCTTGAACTGCGCCGACGCCGCCGCGTGTCCCGCGAAACTGACGGTATTCAATCCTCTTTCGGACATGACCTGTTTTCCCTGGTTCAAACGCATCACGACAGTCGGGTAACGGGCGGCTTTGGGAAAAATTTCCTTGCCGGCCTCTATGCCTGAAGAATGATGCCATAGCGCATTTCGCGCAAGAGCATTCTTAAGAAAGGGTTAATCTCCACAATTCTTTACGGCAACATATATCAAAACAAAAAAAGAGCCGCGGAAAGCGGCTCTCAAGGTAAAACAGGGAGAAAAATCAGACCCATTCGCCAGTCGGAGAAATTGTCTGAGTCCGGAAAGCTCCGGATGATCAAACAATCGCAGAGAATGCTTAATATGCCATTAAGAAGGCGCCGTTTCGGGTCGATCGTTCCTTGCGCGACCGTCAGCGAAACAGGTTCTCCGCCGCCGATCGGCTCGCGGATTTGCGTTCCCGTTCGGCATCGAGCCGGGCGATTTCCTCTTTCAAGAGCGCAATGCGCTGTGTGAGTTCGTCGACCGACAGCAACGACAGGTCGCTGCCGATCTCATGCGCCAGCTTCTTCTTGGGTTGGTCTTCGTCAAACGTGCCCATTCGACTTATCCTCCTGTTCAGGGTCGGTATCGCCGTCGTTGGCAGCATGTGTCTCATCGAACGGTGCGGCGCGCGGCGAGAGCTGCAGGCTCTCTGGCGTCGTTGCCGTTCCGGCATTGATCGGCGAGAAGGCATCGCGCTCGGCGACGGGAACCGGTGCGCGCATGCGGCTGCGGATGATCGCATAGGCGGTGATGAGGATATGGGCGCAGGCGGTGATCATGAACAGGCCATAGGGGCCGGTCGCGGTCATGACCGGACCGCCGATCGTCGGGCCGATGATGGTGCCGATGCCGTAGAGCAGCAGCAATCCGCCGGAAACCTTGACGAAATCCTCGGCCGTCGCGAAGTCGTTGGCATGCGAGACGGCGATCGGATAGAGCGCGTTGGCGGCGGCGCCATAGATCGCGATCAGCGTCAGCACGATCCAGACCTGGCTCGGTTCGACCAGGAAGATCAGGAGCCCGGCAAGTGCGCCGACGCCGGCAAGGGCGGCAAGCACATAACGCCGGTCGATGCGGTCGGACAGGCGTCCGGCCGGCAACTGCATCACCGCGCCGGCAAAGATCGCCACGCTCATCATCGCGGCGACGGTGCTGTCGGAGAGGCCCGCCTGGCGGCCGAAGACGGCGCCGAGCGTGCCGAAGGCGCCATTGGCGATGCCGACGAGCAGGATCCCTAGAAACGAGACGGGCGAATTGCTGTAAAGCCCGCGCAGGTCGAGCTGGACCTGTTTCAGCGGCTGCGGCGAGGCCGCCTTCGACAAGAGGGTCGGCAGCATCGCGACGCAGTAGAGAATGCCGCAGATCATGAAGAAGATGCTGGTGGACGTGTCGCCGAACGGGATCATCATCTGGCCGCCGACGACGCCGAAAAGCGTGATGGCGATATAGAGGGAAAAGATGACGCCGCGGCTCTCATTGGTGGCGCGTTCGTTGAGCCAGCTTTCGATGATCATCGAGGTGCCGGCCGTGGAAAAGCCCGTCAGCGCACGCAGGATCAGCCACCAGGTCGGGTCGATCAGGATGCCGGTCATCAGCGCGACGATGGCGATCAGCGACGTGAAGACGCTGAAGGCGCGCACGTGGCCGATGCGCTTGACGACGTTCGGTGCGAGGAAGCAGCCAAGCACGAAGCCGGCCGCCCAGGACGTGCCGATCAGGCCAAGGATGGTGGTGGGGTAGCCCTCGGCCGTACCTCTGACCGGTAGAAGCAAGCCCTGCAGGCCGTTGCCCAGAAAGAGAAACAGCGTGCCCAGCAGGAGAGAGGCAACGGGGAGCAGGTTCTTTCTCATTATCCATCCGAAAATCGTTCTGCCGTCAGCAAGTTAGGGCGGTGCGCCCTGAATTGCCAGCCGGATTCTGTCCCGCCGGTCATTGCAAATCGGCGGCGGAAACAATAGCCCTCTAATGCATCATCCCAAGAATCGGAATCGAATTTCGGGATCATAAGCAGTTGCGCGCCGAGGCGGCGTGCGCTGCTACATGCGACGACAAGGTGACGGCGGCGTGACAGTTCCGCCGGGTTGCGGGAACTTCCGCGGGGATAGGCTGGATATGTCGAAGGCGCTGGCGCTCATTCTGCTTCTGGCGATGGCCATCCAGCTGATCTGGCCGATCGGCCTGCCGGGTCTGAGGCAGCGTCGCGATTTCTGGAAGATCGCCGTGTTCGCGATCGTCATGATGATGGTTACGGTCCTTGTTCGACCCTGACGGGTCCAATTCATCGCAGTGCGATGCCACGGTTGTGCCTTTGGAAACTGTGCCGGTCGATCTACTCTGCTATCCCGTTACTCGATCAATAGTAGTAGCTGGAAAAGTGCGCAGGACAGATCATGAAGAACGCGCTAGATTGTCCGCTTCATCAAGGAGATGAATTCGGGGGTTACTTGGAACGCCGCCTTGCTGCCATCCTTGCTGCCGATGTCGTGGGCTACAGCCGCCTCATAGGTGCTGACGAGACCGGTACGCTGGCCGCCATGAAGCGGCACAAGAACGAGTTGGTCGATCCCAAGGTCAGTCGACACAAGGGCCGGATCGTCAAGCTGACCGGCGACGGCATTCTGGTCGAGTTCGCCAGTGTGGTGAACGCGGTCGCCTGCGCCGTCGACATTCAGCGCGGCATGCTCATCCGCAACGAAGACGTGCCGCAGCTGAAGCGCATCGAGCTGCGCATCGGCGTGCATCTGGGTGACGTGATCGTCGAGGACGGCGATATCTTCGGCGATGGCGTCAATGTCGCCGCCCGGCTAGAAGGCCTGGCCGAGCCCTCCGGCATCGCGGTCTCCGCTTCGGTTCGTGATCATGTCGGCTCAAGGCTGGATGTCGGCTTCGTCGACAAGGGGCAGCACGCGCTGAAGAACATCGCGGCGGGCGTGCATGTCTATTCGGTGGCCGTGGGGGCGCCCACAAAGACTGCCAAGGTGTTGAACGGGACCCATACGGTGACGGTGGACGACGGCTACGGCCTGTCCGTTGCGGTGCTGCCCTTCACCAATATGAGCCACGACCCGGAACAGGAGTATTTCTCCGACGGCATCACCGAAGACATCATCACCGATCTGTCGAAGATCTCGCAGCTCCACGTCGTCGCCCGCAACACGGTGTTCACCTACAAGGGGCGGTCGGTCAGGGTCAAAACGGCGGCGCAGGAGCTCGGCGTTCGTTTCATCCTCGAAGGCAGCGTGCGCAAGGCCGGCACGCGCGTCCGCATCACCGGGCAGCTGATCGACGCGCTGACCGGCACGCATCTGTGGGCGGATCGCTACGACCGCGATCTCACCGACATCTTCGCCATTCAGGACGAAATCACCCACGCGATCGTCAATCAGTTGCGCATCAAGCTGTTGCCGGAGGAGAAGAAGGCGATCGAACGGGATCCGACCACGAGCGTCGAAGCCTACACCTACTATCTGCGCGGTCGGCAGTTCTCGCATGCCTGGACCCGCTCCTATCTGCTGCTCGCCCGACGCATGTTCCTGAAGGCCGTCGAACTCGATGCGAACTTTGCCCGTGCCTATGCCGGCATCGCCGATTGCGAGTCGGCGCTGCGTGACTGGCACGAGCACGAGTTCCCACTCGAGAGCATTCTGTGCACGAGCGAGCGGGCGCTGGCGCTCGACCCGAACCTGGCGGAGGCGCACGCTTCCCGAGGGTTGGTCCTGCATCAGGACGGGCAAAGCGAAGAAGCCGCCGCCGAGTTCGAGCGCGCGCTGGCGCTCGAACCCCAGCTCTACGAGGCAAACTTTCACTACGGGCGCTTTCTCTTCATGCGCGGCGAGTTCGAAACGGCGATCCAGTTCTTCAAGCGGGCGGCGGAAATCCGTCCCGACGACTACCTCTCGCCGATCCACCTGATGAGCGCCTACAAGTCGCTCGGCCAGGAAACAGAGCGCGGACACTGGGCGAAGATCGGCATCTCCCGGGCGGAGCGCGCGCTGGAGCTGCACCCGGAAAATTCCGGTCCGGCGCATCGCGGCGCACTGGCACTTGCCCATATGGGCGAGGCGGACCGCGCGCGCGAATGGGCGGCGTGCGCGATCGCCATCGATCCGGACGATGTCGTCGCGCGCTACAACACCGCCTGCGTCTATTCGATCCTCGGCGATGTCGACACGGCGCTCGACATGCTCGAGAGCCTGTTGCCCCAGAGTTCCTGCTACCAGCTGCTGTGGTTCAAGCAGGATTCCGATCTGGATGCCGTTCGCCACCATGTGCGCTTCCAGGCCATGGTGGCGGCGATTGCCCAATGCGAGGCAACGCAGCATTGATCATCCGAGGTCAATGGGCGCGGTAGGATGCGGCCGGCTGCCGCGGCTTGCCGCGCGTGAACCACCAGATGCCGGCACCCGTGGTGCACAGGAGGCCCGTTGACAACAGGACGACGGCGACAAATGCTTTTTCGAAGGCCGATCTGGCGAGTGTCACCAGGCTTTCGGCCGCATCGGGCGACAGCGTTGCCGCCAGGATCAGCGCCTCGTCCAGGCTGTCGCGTGCGACCGGCGATATGCCCGCCCCTTCCGGCAGCATGACGAAGGCGGTGTAGACCGCCGACATGACGCTGCCGAGCACCGCGATGCCGATCGCGCCGCCCAGCTCGAACGAAACCTCCTCGACGGAAGCGGCCATGCCGGCGCGTTCCGGCGGGGCGTTGGACATGATGGCGCTGGAGGCTGCTGTCATCGAAGCGCCAATGCCGAGGCCGAGCACGACCAGGCTGACGATCTGACCGAGCACGCCGGCTTCGTGCACGGCAAGAAACGCGCCGAGGCCGGCAGCCGCAGTGATAAGGCCGGTGCGCAGCACCATCTCGGCGCCGAGACGCGGCAGCACCATGCCCGTGAGCGGCCCGGCAACGAAGGCGGCAAGCGGGATCGGCAGGATGAAGATGCCGGCCTCAAGCGGCGAATAGCCGGTGACAAGCTGCAGCCGCTGGCTGAGCACGAGCTCGACGCCGACGAGCGCTGCCGATGCCACCAGGGCTGCGGCGACGCCTGAGGAAAAGGCGGCGTTGCGGAACAGGCCGAAGTCGATCATCGGATATGGGCTGCGCCTCTGCCGGCGCACGAAGAGAACGAGCGCTACGGCGCCGATCACGGCGGCGATGAGGCCGGCTTCAGCCGACGGTTCGCGCTTGCTCATCTCCTTGATGGCATAGGCAAGCCCGACCAGGCCGATCATGATCTGGAAGGAGCCGAGCGGATCCCACGGGTGCTCCTTGTTGCCCTTGCTGTCGGGCAGCACGACCACGCCGAGCAGCAATGCCACGGCAACGATCGGCACGTTGATGAGAAAGACCGAGCCCCACCAGAAGTATTCGAGCAGGAAACCGCCAAGCACCGGGCCGATCGCCGCACCGCCGGAGGCGATGGCGGCCCAGACGCCGATCGCCAGCGCCCGCTCGCGCTCGTCGGTGAAGGTCAGCCGGATGATCGAGAGCGTCGCCGGCATCATCAAGGCGGCGCCGACCGCGAGAAGCACGCGGCCGGCAATCAGGATCGACGGGTTCGGCGCATAGGCAGCCAGTAGCGAGGCGAGGCCGAACACCGCGAGACCGGCAATGAACGGCCGCTTGTGGCCGAGCCTGTCGCCAAGCGTGCCGAGCCCAGGAAGCAGGCCGGCAACGACCAGCGCATAGGCATTGACGATCCAGAGCTTTTCCGACGCGGAGGAGCCGAGATCGTGGGTCAGCCGGGGAAGGGCCGTGTAAAGCACGGTCATATCGACGACGATCAGGAGCAGCGCGCTCGACACGATGGCAAGAATGAGCCAGCGGTTATGCGGGGACATGGTACACCTCTGTGGCCGACCCGCTGCCTGCGGGACCTATGGCCTTGTTAACGTCAGAGCGGTTATATAAATACATACGTATGGAATTGAAAGAGGGAATCGGAAATGGGACGACGCCGGACGATCGATCGCGACAAGGTGCTGGATGCGGCGGAGGCGACTGTGAGCGCCGTCGGTGCCGCCGGCCTGACGATCGACGCGGTGGCCAAGGCGGCGGGCATCACCAAGGGTGGCGTGCAATACTGCTTCGGCAACAAGGATGGCCTGATCGACGCGATGATGGAGCGCTGGTTCAACCAGTTCGACAGCGCGGTGGCGACGAAAGTGGGCGATGCTTCGGACGCGTCGACGGCGATGCGCGCGCACGCGGAAGTGACGGAGCACATGAATACGGCGGAGAATGCTCGAACGTCGGGGATGATGGCAGCACTGCTGCAGCGTGAAGAGCATATGGAGAAGAATCGGATTTGGTACCGTGGACGGCTCGACAGTCTCGATCTGTCGACCGAGGAGGGGCGCCGCGCGCGTCTCGCCTTTCTGGCAACCGAAGGCGCATTCCTCTTGCGCAGTTTTGGCTTCATCGAAATGGACGACGCGGAATGGCGCGATATCTTCGGCGATATCGTTGCCCTGGTGCCGAAGGAAACCGCCTGACTGCCACGGGGCAACAGATATGACGATGGCGTCTGGGCCTTTGCCAAACAGGGATCGCCGGGGCAGCGCGTCTATCTCTGCCCACCTTTCAGCGACACTCACCTGCGCCGCCTGATCTTTCGTGATCAGTTGCGCCGAAGCCGCGAGATGGCGGGCGCTTACGCAACGTTGAAGCGGCGCCTTGCGGCGGCATTTGCCTTCGATGGCGACGGCTACACCGAAGCCAAGACGCAATTCATCGATGAGGTCGTTAAGCGCGCCGGCCGGGAGTGACCGAGGCGCTCTCATGAATGCCTGTCCTGTCAGGTTTAAAGCGCGATGGCACCGCGCATCGCAGTCACACAGGCGCCGGCAACACTGGTTCGGCGCACGGTGCCGCCTTGCTTGCTGACGCTGACCTCAATGATGCTTCGGCGACCCATCTCGACGCCTTGCTCGATCGTCAGATCGACGTCGATAGTCTCCTCGGGGACAAGCGAGACGAGATAGGCGCCAAGGGCGGCCGAGGCGCTTCCGGTCGCCGGGTCTTCGATGACATTGTCGAGCGGTGCAAACATACGGGCGCGCAGCTGCCATGGCCGTTCGGCCGAACGGGCGTAGAGAAACAGGCTGAAGCTGTCCTCATCCGGCTTGTAGCGCCCATTGGCCGCCTCGAAGGCGGTGACGTTGGGACGTGCCGCCGACAGTGCAGCGACATCCTTCAGCTCCGCAACGGCGAAGGGCAGCCCGACGGAAACGCGCACCGGCGCATGGCTGTGTGTGCAGACGGCATCGGACGGAAGCATGGCGCAGGCGGCGATCGTCTCGACATCGATGCTCGGTCCAATGCTCAAGGCGCGCGGCACGGCGATACGCGCACCCGTCACAGCGCCGCCCGTCCGCGACAAGACGACTTCGACCAGGCCGGCCAGTTCTTCAAACCGTAGGTGATCGCCGGTGGCCCGGCCGAAAAGCTCTGCCTGCTGGCCGATGACGAAGGCAGTGCCGACATTCGGATGTCCGGCGAAGGGGATCTCGATCGTCGGGGTGAAGATGCGCACGCGGGCCGTATTGGCAGGATCTTCCGGCGGCAACACGAAGGTGACTTCGGAATAGCCGAACTCGGTCGCGATCGCCTGCATCTGCGCATCGCTTAAACCCCGAGCATCAGGAATGACGGCGAGCTGGTTGCCGGCGAAACGATCCTCGGTGAAAACGTCGACGGTCACATAGTCGACGGAACGCAGGGGGGCAAAAGAAGTCATAAACGCTCGCTTCCGCTGGGTGCGGCGGCGATCCGCGCCGCCTGATGGCCTGGAGCGAAAGGTTTAAGGCAGGCATCGGGGTGGGCAAAGTCGCCAACTTGTCTTGGTGACAAGTTCGGCATCTTCCGGTTCGCGGCGGGCGACAGACTTTGCTTGCCGCAAGGAAAAGGGGCCGACAATCGGCCCCTCATCCTGTCCTCTACTGGGCGCAAAGCCCATTTAGGCGGCTTTCTCCAAGTCCTTCTTCCAACTGCCCTTGGCAGCCAGGCTGCACATTTCGGCGCGGTGCGAGAAGGCCCGCTGGCCGGCGGCGACGTTCTCGGCCTTGCCGTTCCAGGCGGAAAGCGCTTCCTGCTGCAGGGCGCGGCCATAGGAGAAGGTAAGCTTCCAGGGCAGATCGTGGGCCGCATTCATGGCCGAGAGATGGGCCGTTGCCTCCTCCGTCGTCTGGCCGCCGGACAGGAAGGCGATGCCGGGAACGGCTGATGGCACGGTGTGTCGCAGCACCTTGATCGTGCGCTCGGCCACTTCGGCAACGGACGCCTTGCGCGCCTTCTTGCCGTCGATCACCATGCTCGGCTTGAGGATCATGCCTTCGAGCTTCACGCGCATCTCGGCGAGGGCCTCGAAAGTGATACGCAACGTCCATTCGGTGACGTCCTGCGACCGATCGATCGAGTGATCGCCGGGTGCGCCGTCCATCAGCACCTCCGGCTCGACAATCGGAACGATGCCGGCTTCCTGGCAGAGGGCGGCATAGCGCGCGAGCGCATGGGCGTTCGCCTTGACGGCGCCCGGGCTCGGCAATGTGTCCGAAATGGCAATCACCCCGCGCCATTTGGCAAAGCGTGCACCTGCTTCGTAATATTTCGTCAGCCGCTGGGCGAGCCCGTCGAGACCTTCGGTGATCGTTTCCGCTGGAAAATTGGTCATCGGCTTGGCGCCGGCATCGACCTTGATGCCGGGGATCGAGCCGACGGCGCGGATGACGTCCACCAGCGGCGTGCCGTCGGCAGCCTTCTGGAACAGGGTCTCCTCGTAAAGAATGACGCCGGAAATGTACTTGCGCATCGCCTCGTCGGCCCGAAGCAGCATCTCGCGATAGTCGCGCCGCGATGTCTCCGTCGATTCCAGGCCGATGCCGTCGAAGCGCTTCTTGATCGTCGCCGTGGACTCGTCGGCGGCAAGCAGTCCCCGGCCGTTTGCGACCATGGCAACCGCGATGTCTTCCAGTCTTTCGCTCATGTTTTTCTCCCTAGGTCACGATGATTTGGGCCGGGCCGGCCCATATCATAAACGTGATCGTTCCCAATAAGTAGAGCGGGATGCGGGCGGAAAACCGCACACACTTTTCCTCATCCCGCTCAGTGCCGATCAACAAGGACCAGGCGACCACTGAAACAGTTTCGGGACCGACGGTACGCAAGCGGCCGCCACGCCCCCAAACGAGGCGCGAGTAACAGGAGAAATTGTCCGGGAAAAAGGCAGGAAAAGCGGCTGAAACGATTTAAATTATTTTAATCGTTTGAATTGTCTTGGTTTTTTCTGTGTCTCAGGCGCGCGGGTAACCCGCGCGCCTGAGCGTTTGGCTTAGTTCTGCTGCTTGAGGATGTCGACGCCCGGCAGTGGCTTGCCTTCCATCCATTCGAGGAACGCGCCGCCGGCGGTCGAAACATAGCTGAAATCGTCGGTGACTTCGGCGTGGTTGAGGGCGGCAACCGTATCGCCGCCGCCGGCGACCGACACGAGCGAACCCTGGCGCGTGCGCGCAGCCGCATGCTTGGCAACGGCGACCGTCGCCTTGTCGAAGGGCGCGATTTCGAAGGCGCCGAGCGGACCGTTCCAGACCAGCGTCTCCGCCTTGGAGATCCAGTCGTTGACCGCAGCAATCGACTTCGGGCCGACGTCGAGCATCATCGCGTCGGCGGGAATAGCGTCGACGTCGACCACTTCATTGTCGGCACCGGCCTTGAACTCGCGGGCGACGACGCCGTCTTCCGGCAAAACGATGGCGCAGCCGGCTTCAGCTGCAGCGGCGATGATCGCCTTGGCGGTATCGGCAAGGTCGTGTTCGCAAAGCGACTTGCCGACATTGATGCCCTTTGCGGCGATGAAGGTGTTGGCCATGCCGCCGCCGATGACGAGTGCGTCGACCTTCTTCACGAGGTTCTGCAGCAGGTCGATCTTGGTTGAGACCTTGGCGCCGCCGACGATGGCAACGACCGGGCGCTTCGGCTGGCCGAGACCCTTTTCAAGCGCTTCGAGCTCGGCCTGCATGGTGCGGCCGGCATAGGCGGGCAGGTGGTGGGCGAGGCCCTCGGTCGACGCGTGGGCGCGGTGGGCGGCGGAAAAGGCATCGTTGACATAGACGTCGCCGTTGGCTGCAAGTGCCTTGACGAAGTCGGGCTCGTTCTTTTCTTCACCCTTGTGGAAACGGGTGTTTTCGAGCAGCAGCACGTCGCCGTCGTTCATTTCGGCAATGGCGTTGGCGGCCTTGTCGCCAATGCAGTCGGCGGCAAAGTGAACGCGCTGGTCGAGGATGTCTTCCACTGCCGGCGCGATCGTCTTCAGCGACATGTCGGCGACCGGCTCACCCTTCGGGCGGCCGAAATGCGCCAGCAGAATGACCTTGGCGCCCTTTTCCGACAGCTCGTGGATGGTCGGCGCGACCCGTTCGATGCGGGTTGCGTCGGTGACCACGCTGTCCTTGACCGGCACGTTGAGGTCGACACGCACAAGCACGCGCTTGCCGGCAATGTCGGTCAGGTCGTCGAGGGTCTTGAAAGTCATCAGATAGTCTCCGGTGATAGTCTCAGGAAAAGGGTGGGGTAGTCGATGACGAGGCCGTCCGCGTCCACGGGCAGGTCGGCGGCAAAGCTCCGGTCCTCGGCCTCGTAGCGATAGAGCCTGCCATCATCGAGGCAGGTATAGTGCTGGCCGTCGACCACTGGTTCGAGGGTGTCGAACGGTACATAGAGCATTTTCAGCCGCGCCTTACCTGCCTTGCGATCAAGGCCGAGGCGGCGGATCGGCAGGGTGTTGGTGAACGGCGTGCCGGCAAGGTCGATGTCGATGCAGCCATCGAAAAGGGGCAGGGGGATACCCGCCTCCGTACGCCAGTGGCCATGCCCGTCGGACCGAAGATGCAGGCGCTTGCCGTCGGTGGTGGCGATGGAAAAGTCCCGGACGCGCCAGGCGGCATCGCAATCGATCCGGTAGCGAACGCCGTAGGGCGCACCGCCGCGCTCGCCGATCAGAACGCTGACGGCGCGGATGACCGCGCCGTCAGCTGTGTCGATTTGTGTCAGCGTCAGATGTTCGAGCCCTTCCCCCTCCAGCGGACGCCAGCGGACCGTCGTTTGGGAAAGGGCGCGAAACATCCGAGTTAGATGAGCTTGCTGAGCGCAACCGCAGTGTCGGACATGCGGTTGGAGAAGCCCCACTCGTTGTCGTACCAGGTCAGGATCGACACGAACTTGCCTTCCATCACCTTGGTCTGATCCATGTGGAAGACCGAGGAATGCGGGTCGTGGTTGAAGTCGATCGAGACGTTCGGAGCGAGCGTGTAGCCGAGGATGCCCTTGAGCGGGCCGTCAGCCGCTGCCTTGATCGCAGCGTTGATCTCTTCCTTGGTGGTGTCGCGCTTGGCGACGAACTTGAGGTCGACGACCGAGACGTTCGGGGTCGGGACGCGCATGGCGAAGCCGTCGAGCTTGCCCTTCAGTTCCGGCAGAACGAGGCCAACGGCCTTGGCAGCGCCGGTCGAGGTCGGGATCATCGACAGGGCCGCAGCGCGGGCGCGGTACAGATCCTTGTGCATCTGGTCGAGCGACGGCTGGTCGTTGGTGTAGGAGTGGATCGTCGTCATCATGCCGTGGTCGATGCCGATGACATCGTTCAGGACCTTGGCTACCGGTGCAAGGCAGTTCGTCGTGCACGAGGCGTTGGAGATGACGAGGTGATCCTTCGTCAGCTTGTCATGGTTGACGCCGTAGACGACCGTCAGGTCGGCGCCGTCGGCCGGAGCCGAAACGATGACGCGCTTGGCGCCGGCTTCCAGGTGCAAGGCAGCCTTGTCACGGGCGGTGAAGATGCCGGTGCATTCCATCGCGACGTCGACGCCGAGTTCCTTGTGCGGCAGTTCGGCCGGGTTGCGGATCGCGGTGACCTTGATCGGCTTGCCGCCGTTGATGACGATCGCATCGCCCTCGACTTTCACGTCAGCCGGGAAACGGCCGTGGATCGAATCGAAACGCAGCAGGTGCGCGTTGGTCTCGACCGGGCCGAGGTCGTTGATGGCAACGACTTCGATATCCTTGCGGCCGGATTCAACGATGGCGCGCAGCACGTTGCGGCCGATGCGGCCAAAACCGTTAATGGCGACTTTCACTGTCATATCGGGTCTCTCCCTGTCTGAATGGCATGGTCGGAAAAAAGCGGGGCGCGCTCGAAAACGCGCCCCGCGGCGTGATCAGGAAAGCTTGGCTTCCGCAGCGGCGACAACCGCCTCGGGCGTGATGCCGAAGTGCTTGTAGAGTTCCTTGTAGGGGCCGGAGGCACCGAAGGACGACATGCCGATGAAGGCGCCGTCGCTGCCGATGAAATGGTCCCAGCCCTGGCGGATGCCGGCTTCGACGGCGATCTTGACCGGCGAGTTGCCGATGATCGCCTGCTGGTAGTCTTCGCTCTGTTCGGCAAAGAGTTCGAAGCAGGGAACCGAGACCACGCGGGTCGAGATGCCCTTGGCCGTTAGTGCCTGGCAGGCCTTGACGGCGATTTCGACTTCGGAGCCGGTGGCGAAGATCGTCACCTTGGCGTCGCTTGCCGAGATCAGGTCGTAGGCGCCGCGAGCGCAGAGGTTCTCTTCCTCATACTCGGTGCGCACCGCCATCAGGTTCTGGCGGGTGAGCGCGATGCCGGACGGGCGGTTGTGGCTTTCAAGTGCCAGCTGCCAGCACTCGGCCGTCTCCGTGGCGTCCGCCGGGCGGAACATCAGGAGGTTCGGGATCGCGCGGAGCGCCGCCATGTGTTCGACCGGCTGGTGCGTCGGGCCGTCTTCGCCAAGGCCGATGGAATCATGCGTCAGCACGTGGATGACGCGGATGCCCATCAGGGCCGCCAGGCGGATCGACGGACGGCAATAGTCCGAGAAGATCAGGAAGCCGCCGGAGTAGGGGATGACGCCGCCATGCAGCGCCATGCCGTTCATGGCAGCCGCCATGCCGTGTTCGCGCACACCCCAGTGGATGTAGCGGCCGGAGAAATCGTCCGGGGTGATCGACCTGGTCTGGCTGGTCTTGGTGTTGTTGGAACCGGTCAGGTCGGCCGAGCCGCCGATCGTTTCGGCCAGAACGCCGTTGACGACTTCGAGCGCGTCTTCGGAGGCCTTGCGGGTTGCCGGCGACGGCTTGGTTTCGGCAAGCTTGCGCTTGTAGTCGTCGATCGCCGAGGCCAGGCGGCCTTCGAGTTCGCCGGAGAAGCGGCGAACGAACTGTGCCTTCTTCTCGGCGTCGCTCTTGTCGAGGCGCTCTTCCCAATCTTTGCGGGTCTTGGTCGAACGCAGGCCGGCGAGGCGCCAGGCGTCGAGCACGTCGGAAGGAACGACGAAAGCTTCAGATTCCCAGCCGAGCGCCTCGCGCGTGGCGGCGATTTCCTCGGCGCCGAGCGGCGAACCGTGAACCTTGTGGGTGCCGGCCTTGTTCGGTGCGCCGAAACCGATCGTCGTCTTAGCCGCGATCATCGTCGGCTTGTCGGACTTCTGCGCCTGTTCGATCGCAGCGGCAATGGCTTCTGGATCATGGCCGTCGACGGCGATGGTGTTCCAGTTGCTGGCGCGGAAGCGGGCGTGCTGGTCGGTCGAGTCGGCGATCGAGATCGGGCCGTCGATCGAAATGTTGTTGTCGTCCCAGAAGACGATCAGCTTGTTGAGCTTGAGGTGGCCGGCAAGCGAGATCGCTTCCTGGCTGATGCCTTCCATCAGGCAGCCGTCGCCGGCGAGCACATAGGTGTAGTGCTCCATCAGGTCCTTGCCGAACTCGTCGCGCAGCTTGCGCTCGGCGATCGCCATGCCGACGGCGTTGGCAATGCCCTGGCCGAGCGGACCGGTGGTCGTCTCGATGCCGGCGGCATGGCCATATTCCGGGTGGCCGGCGGTGCGGGCGCCGAGCTGGCGGAATTTCTTGATCTCTTCGATGGAGATGTCTTCGTAGCCCGTCAAATGGAGCAGCGAATAAAGCAGCATCGAGCCGTGGCCGGCCGACAGCACGAAGCGGTCGCGGTTGGGCCAGGAGGGGTTCTTGGGGTCGAAGCTGAGGAAGCGCGTGAAGAGGACTGTCGCTATGTCAGCCGCACCCATGGGCAGGCCGGGATGACCTGAATTTGCCTTCTCGACGGCGTCCATGGAGAGGAAACGGATCGCATTCGCCATCCGGTCGTGTTTTTCGCGAGAGATCATGACTGTTCCGTTTTGAGTTCGGTGGTCAGGGGACGGTCTCTATCCTCCAAAGACCGTGCAAGAAGCGGCAGACACATAGCATCTGCGCCGCGCGAGTCAACAAATACAGGCCTTCCGCGGCCATTGGCAGCATGGTTTTCAAGGGGTGATCTCGCGTTGCAGCAGAGTTTTTGCGCTGCGGCCGGATGAGCCGGCTATACAAACCATCCACAGCTTCCGTAATCCTTTGCTGTAGTTGGCATTGTTGAGATTTGCGTAATAGGTTTAAAAAGGAGTGAGCCGAAGCGGCGGACAGGATTCTGGCGATTCGGCCTCACGGGCGAGGTATCGAAAAACATGCCGGCAAAGACGGTCAAAGCGGCGATCGACGAACTGAAGAACGCGGTTCAGTCCCTGGAAAACGCGATCGACAGCCGTTTTGACAGGGAACGCGATCTCGGTGAGTTTGAGGGCGAGGTCCGACGGGTCAATACGGATCGGTCGCGGCTGGCACAGGAACTCGACCAATCCCAATTCCGGGCAAACCGACTTGAAGAGGTCAACCGCGAGGTTTCCCGACGCCTCGTGACGGCGATGGAAACCATTCGAGCGGTGCTCGACCGCTGAGGTTTAAGCGACATGGCGCAGGTGACAGTATCGATCGACGGCAAGGCCTATCGCATGGCCTGCGAAGAAGGACAGGAAGATCATCTGATCGAACTGGCCACGAACTTCGATCAGTATGTCGGTCACTTGAAGACCCAGTTCGGCGAGATCGGCGATCTGCGTCTGACTGTTATGGCCGGCATCATGGTCATGGACGAGCTCAGCGAAGTGAACCGCCGGCTGAAGGCGCTCGAAGCCGAAGTCGACACCCTCAAGCGAGGGCGCGACAGCGCTCTTACCGACCAGGCAAGAAGCGAGGAGCTCCTGGCCTCGGCGCTGACCGAAGTCACATCGCAGATCCACACCATTGCCGCCAAGCTCAATGGCCGGACGACATCTTCGACAAACTGAGCTCTTTCGTCGGGCCGCCACTGGCGCGACGCACGGATAGGCTCTATATGTTGGCTGCGGTCTGCGCTTCCCGACAGGATCCACAATCCCCGGGGCCTTACTCGATCTCTAGGGAGCCGTCCCTGGCTGGGCTCGTGGGCCCGGACACATGGCGCCCACCTACTTTGTAGGCACCCGGGATCGTAAAATATCCATCGGTTGTGTGGATCGCACTTTTCCCCTTCAAAAACGATCTCAGCCAGCAGCAAAAGCGCTGCGGATGGCGTCGGCCATCGCATCGACGGTCTGCGATCGATTGCCCGGCCGGGTGCGCAGCACGACATTCGAGAAATCGATGACGCCGAAACCGTCTTCCTCGGTCAGTTCGCGGCAACCGGCCGGGATGGCGCTGCGCGACAGCGGCGCAATGGCAAGCCCCGAGATCACGGCGGCGATCAGGCCGTTGCTGGTGCGGCTGGCATAGGCGACTCGGCTTTCGAGCCCGCGCTTCCTCAGGCTCTTCATCGCAAGGTCATCGCACCACCCGCCTGCCAGATAGGTGTAGGTGGCGATCGGCAGCGGCCGGCGTTCATGGGCCGCGTGCTGGTCCGAGGTCACCCAGACGGTGGGATCGACCATGAGGACTTCGTTTCTCGTCGGTCCGCCGGGCTCGAAAACCACGGCGATGTCGATTTCACCGGCGGCAAGGGCGTTGACGTTCGACATCGACACGCCCTGCTGCACCGTCACTTCCACGCCGGGATGAACGGCGGCGAAGGCGCCCAGGGCTTTCGGCAGTGTGGAGTTGATGTATTCCTCCGAAATCCCGATCCTGACCGTCCCATCGAGCGCCGGCAGGCGCATCGATGCTGCGGTATCGTCGAGCAGCGCCACGATCCGCCGGGCGTTGTCGACGAGGCGTAAGCCCTGCGCCGTCGGCACCACCCCGCGCGAATGACGCTCGAACAGCGCGTCGCCCAGCATGTCCTCGAGCTTCCTGAGCTGCATGCTGACGGCAGACTGCGTGCGCCCGATGCTGTCGGCGGCGCGCGTCAGGTTGCCGGCGTCGGCAACGGCGAGAAAAGTCCTTAGAAGATCACTGTCGAGTGGAGCGGACATTGTCTCTGCCATCAGAGTTTCTGATGGTAGCCATGCTTGCAATTCGTTTGTCGGATGTCAATGAGGCGAGGACAATCAGTCCGTTCTATCGATCAAGGCTGTCCCGATGAGCGTTCTTGCTCTTGTCTTCTTCTCAGATCTCCAGACCACACTCCGTGCCCGGCTCGGATCAAAAGCCCGGCGGATGTTGCGAGCCGCTTCTGCGGAGCCGCCGCCTGCGATCCCGCATGATAGACCGCATCTGCTGCATGATGCCGGGCTCGGTGACCTGCGGCTTGATGATTGCTGGCGGGAGGGGACAGGTCGGGATCCGGTCTATCGTTCGCTCTGGATGTTATGAAATGATGTCGAGCCGGGCGGCGCGGAAGATCGCTTCCGCAAGGTTGCCTGCCTGCAGCTTGCGCATGGCGTCCTGAAGCGCTCTGTCGATACGATCGAGCGGGATGTCGGTCTCGCGCATCATGTCCTGGCGCGTGCGGCCACGGGCGGCCAGCGTCAGGCAACGCAATTCCAACGGATCGAGTTCGTTCATCTGGTCCTTCATGGACGTCGGCTTTTCCACTGCTGCCTGCAGGAGCGCGTCCATACATCGAACGCGGGCATTAGTTCCTGCTAATTGTTTGAAATCATGTCTGTATTTGCACGCGGCTCCACTCATGCGAAAGCGGAACCGTGGCCCATGATGAACGGAACGCTAACTCTGTGCCGTTGCGGGAAAGGGGCGTCCGACTGTCGCAAACTGTTGCAAAACCGGCGGTGACGTGGTTCGAGCTAAAGACCGCCACGCGCTATGCCACAGACGTCGAGGCGGGAAATCGACCGGAAAACTGCGTTCTGTTTCATTTCGGGAAAAGAATGTGACGCCGGTCGAAATGTTTGCGTGTAGTCTGTCGGAGGGGAATGATGTCACCAAGGGATCTGAAAGCCGCCTTGCGCAAGGACAGTCTGGCGCTTCGCGACGCGATGGCGCCCGAGATCCGTATCGAAGCGAGCCTGACCATGGCCGATCACGCCGGCGATGTCATTGCGCTTGATCCCGGCCACATCGTCGCCGGCTTCTGGCCGATCCGTTCCGAGGTGGACATCCGGCCGTTGATGGCGCGCCTTCGGGATCGCGGCGCGCGGCTCTGCCTGCCTGTGATCATGGACAAGAAGACGATCGTGTTTCGCGAATTGCTCAACGGCGCTTCCGTCATCGAGACCGGCTTCGGCACCACGGGGCCCGGCCCGGACGCGCCGGAACTCGACCCGGACATCATGCTTGTGCCGCTGTCGGCCTTCGATGCGACCGGCCATCGCATCGGCTACGGCGCTGGTTATTACGACCGCGCCATCGACAGACTGCGCAACAAAGGCCACCTGCCGAAGCTGATCGGGATTGCATTCGACTGCCAGGAAGTGGCATCAGTGCCCGCTGAACCGCACGACGTCGCGCTGGACGCCGTCCTCACGGAGAGCGGGTTTCGACATTTCTAGAGCGTTTCAGGCAAACACGGATGCGTGGAAACGCTCTATCTCTTTGTTTTACGCAGTTCCGGACGCAAAACCGCTACGCACTTTTGCTCGAACTGCTCTGGTGGGATTGAACGGGCATGAGGCTTTTGTTTCTGGGAGATATGGTGGGCAAGACGGGCCGCACGGCGGTCTGGGAGCGTCTTCCGGGACTGGTCGGTGACCTCAAGCTGGATTTCGTCATCGTCAACGGTGAGAACGCCGCCGGCGGCTTCGGCATCACCGAGGATATCTTTCTCGAGACGATCAATGCCGGTGCCGATGTCGTCACCACCGGCAACCACGTCTGGGACCAGAAGGAGGCGGTCGTCTTCTGCGAGCGGCACGATCAGTTCCTGAGGCCGGCCAATTATCCCGCGGGCACGCCCGGGCGCGGATCCAACCTGTTCTTTGCCCGCAACGGCGCGCGCGTGCTCGTCGCCAATGTCATGGGCCGCGTCTTCATGCACCCTGAACTAGACGATCCCTTCAAATCGGCCGAGGCGATCCTCGATGCCTGCCCGCTTGGCGAGCAGGCGGACGCCATCGTCTTCGACTTTCATGCCGAGGCGACGAGCGAGAAGCAGTGCTTCGGTCATTTCGTCGACGGACGGGCGAGCCTCGTCGTCGGCACGCACACCCATGTGCCGACGGCCGACCATCAGATCCTCAATGGCGGCACCGCCTATATGAGCGACGCCGGCATGTGCGGCGACTATGATTCGTCGCTCGGCATGGACAAGGAAGAGCCGCTCAACCGCTTCATTTCGAAGATGCCGAAGGGGCGCTTCGAGGCGGCGTCCGGGCCGGCGACCATCTGCGGTCTCGGCGTCGAGATTTCCGACCGCACCGGCCTCGCCGAAAAGATCGCGCCGCTGCGCCTCGGCCCGAGATTGACAGAAACGATCCCGGATTTCTGGGCCTGAGCCATCCTCGGATTGACGATTTCCGGCCGCCGGATCGTCTCGCCCGCGCCTGACCAAGGCGCGGGTTTGTTTGCGTATCACCTTCCCGGAATTGATCTTTTTCAAGGTGACAACCCGGCGAAATGATGGCAGGGTAACGCCACGTCAGCGCCGTTTCGGACGCGGCCGACGTCAGCAAGTCTTCCATATTGAATACCATCCGCAGCACAGGATTGCGGGTTCGAAATGTCGCCGCAGGTATTCGGACGACCAATGTCCCATGCCGGGCGTTCTCGATTTTACTGCATAATTCCTTGGATCGGCGTCGATTTACGGAGGAAATTATGCAGCGAGTTTCAAGCGTGACAGCGTCCTTTACGCGTCATATTTGACGCGCGGCGCTGTCGGTGCATTCGGAGAGCGTGCATGTTTTCAAAGTGGCATTTGCCGATGATTTTCGGCGCTTCGATTTCCCTTCTCTCGGTGACGAACGTGGTCGCGCAGGATGCGCAGCTTCCCACCGTCACCGCGGCCAAGCCGGTCGTTCGCGATGTGATCGACAGCGACGAGTTCATCGGCCGTTTCGAAGCGGTCGATGAGGTTTCCGTCCGCGCCCGCGTCGGCGGCTACCTCGACGAGGTCAATTTCACCGATGGTGCACTGGTGACGAAGGGCGACAAACTCTTCGTCATCGATCAGCGCCCCTATCGCACCGCGCTGTCGCAGGCCGAGGCGACGCTCGAGTCGGCGCGTTCGTCTCTTGCCTTTGCCGAAACGCAGTTCAAGCGGACGGAATCCCTGACCGGGACCGGCACGCTCTCGGTCTCGACGCTTGACGATCACCGCCGTGAACTGCTTTCGGCACAGGCCAGCGTGCGCGGAGCGGAAGCCGCGGTTGAACGCGCCAAGCTCGATCTCGACTATACGACGATCAGCGCGCCGCTGACTGGCCGTGTCGACCGCCGGCTGATCTCGACGGGCAACCTCGTTCAGGCCGACCAGACCGTGCTGACGACGATCGTTTCGCTAGATCCGATCGACTTCTACTTCGACGTGGATGAGCGACGTCTGCTTTCCTACGCGCGCGTTGCCCGCGAACGCGGCAGCGCCCTGCAGGAGGGCGGCGGCTCGCTCGAGGTCATGGTCACGATCGCCGATGCCAACGAGGCGCCGTTCAAGGGCAAGCTCGATTTCGCCGAGAACCGGCTGGACCAGGCAAGCGGCACGATGCGGGTGCGCGCCCGCTTCGACAATCCCAACTACGTGCTGCAGCCGGGCCTCTTCGGCCGTGCGGAACTGGAGGGCTCGAACACCTACAAGGCCGTGCTCGTTCCGGATGAAGCAATCGGCGCCGACCAGAACGAACGCATCGTCTACGAGGTGCGCGAAGACGGCACCGTCGCGACCAAGCCGGTGCGGCTGGGTCCCAAGCTGCACGGCTACCGCGTCATTCGCAGCGGCATGACCGGCGACGAAACCATCGTGGTCAACGGCCTGATGCGGGCACGCCCGGGCACCAAGGTGAAGCCTGAGATCGTTGAGCTGCCTCCCGAAGCTCAGGCGACGGAGAGCGCGCAATGAGGTTTGCCCATTTCTTCGTAGACCGCCCGATCTTCGCATCGGTGCTTTCGATCGTCTTGCTGATCGTCGGCAGCATTGCCTATTTCCAGCTGCCTGTGGCGCAGTATCCGGAAATCGCGCCTCCGACGATCGTCGTTCGCACGGCCTATCCGGGTGCGGACGCCGAAACCATCGCCAATACGGTGGCAACGCCGCTGGAGCAGGAAATCAACGGCGTCGAGAACATGCTTTACATGTCCTCCTATTCGACCGCCGACGGTTCGATGGCGCTGACGATCACCTTCAAGCTCGGAACGGACCTGGATCAGGCCCAGGTTCTGGTGCAGAACCGCGTGTCCATCGCCGAACCGCGCCTGCCCGAAGATGTCCGGCGCATCGGCATCACCACGGCGAAAAGTTCGCCCGACCTGATGATGGTCGTGCATCTGCTGTCGCCGAACGAACGTTATGACCAGCTTTACGTCTCGAACTATGCCCGCACCCGCATCCGCGATCTGCTGGTCCGCCTCGACGGCGTCGGCGACGTCATTCTGTTCGGCGAGCGGGAATATGCGCTGCGCGTCTGGCTCGATCCGGAAAAACTCTCGGCCTACGCGATGACGGCCGGCGACGTCGTGCAGGCGCTGCGCGAGCAGAACGTGCAGGTCTCGGGCGGTTCGATCGGCGCACCGCCGACACCGGGCGACAGCGCATTCCAGTACACGGTCACGACCGACGGTCGCTTCAGCGACGCCCGGCAGTTCCGCTACGTCATCGTCAAGGCGACCGAGAGCGGACGTCTGGTGCAGCTGCAGGACGTGGCGCGCATCGAGCTTGGTGCCCGCGAATATGTCAACAACAGCTATCTGGACGGCAGTCCGGCAGTGGCGCTCGGCATCTTCTCGCGGCCGGGCACCAATGCGCTCGACGCGGCCGACGCCATCCAGAAGGTGATGACGGACGTTTCGAAGGACTTTCCAGACGGCCTCGAATATCGGATCGTCTACAATCCGACCGAGTTCATCTCCGAGTCGATCAACGAGGTCTACAAGACGATCGGCGAAGCCGCTATTCTGGTGGCGCTCGTGGTTCTGGTCTTCCTGCAATCCTGGCGCACGGCGATCATCCCGATCGTGGCGATCCCGGTGTCGCTGGTCGGCACCTTCGCGTTGCTTTACGCCTTCGGCTTCTCGCTCAACATGCTGACATTGTTCGGTCTGGTGCTGGCAATCGGCATCGTTGTCGACGATGCCATCGTCGTGGTCGAGAACGTCGAGCGAAACCTGGCGCGCGGCATGACCCCGCGCGAGGCGTCGCACGTGACCATGGACGAAGTGGGGGCAGCGGTCATCGCGATCTCGCTGGTGCTGACCGCCGTCTTCATCCCGACGGCCTTCATCCCCGGTATTGCCGGCCAGTTCTATCTGCAGTTCGCCGTGACGATTTCGGTGGCGACGGTGATCTCCGCCTTCAATTCGCTGACGCTATCGCCGGCGCTTGCCGCGATCTTGCTGAAACCGCATGAGAACGGCCATCACGAAAGCCGTAACCCGCTCACCCGGTTTGGCCGGTCGCTGGCTGATGGATTCAACAACGGTTTCGACCGCATGGCCGAAGGCTACGCCTGGATCGTGCGCAAGCTGGTTTCGACAAGAACGGCGCTCGCTGCGGCGCTCATCGTCTTCGTCGGCCTGCTTGGCGCCACCTGGTACATGGCGCAGATCGTCCCGAGCGGCTTTGTGCCGACCATGGACCAGGGTTACGCCATCGTCGTCATTCAGCTTCCGGATGGGGCTTCGCTCGACCGTACCGATGCAGTGGTCAAGCGCGCGTCGAAGATCATCCAGGAGGTGCCCGGCGTGAAGAGCGCCGTCGCCTTCGCAGGCTTCAACGGTGCGACCTTTACCAACGCCTCCAATTCGGGCGTCATCTTTGCCTCCTTCGAGAGTTTCGAAGAGCGCTTGAAACACGGCCAGGGCGCCAACCAGATCATCGGTCAGCTCTATGGCAGCCTGCAGAGCATCCAGGAGGCCTTCATCATCGCCGTGCCGCCGCCGTCGGTGCGCGGCATCGGCAACTCCGGCGGCTTCAAGATGCAGATCATGGATCGACAGAGCGCCGACATGCGCCGCGTGCTGGGGCTTGCCTACCAGATGATGGGCGCTGCCAACCAGACCGAGGGGCTGACCGGGGTCTTCACGACGTTCTCGGCGTCGAGCCCGCAATACTTCCTGGCGATCGACCGCGACAAGGCCAGGACGTTGAACGTGCCGATCCCGAATATCTTCGAGGCGCTGTCGATCAACCTCGGCACCTCCTATGTCAACGACTTCAACGCCTTCGGCCGCGTCTATCAGGTGCGGGCGCAGGCGGACCAGCAATACCGTCTGGAGCGGGACGATATCCTGGCGTTGAAAGTCCGTTCGGCCACTGGCGCCCTGGTGCCGATGGGCACGCTGGTGGAGATCCGCGACACGGCGGGTCCTGCCCTCGTGCAGCGCTACAACATGTACGTATCGGTGCCGATACAGGGCAATCCTGCGCCCGGCATTTCGACCGGCACGGCTCTCGACAAGATGGAGGCGCTCGCCGCCCAGCTATTGCCGCAGGGAACGACCTTCGAGTGGACGGAACTCGCCTTCCAGGAACGCCAGACCGGCAACACCGCGGTTTTCATCTTCGCGCTGTCGGTCGTCTTCGTGTTCCTGGCGCTTGCGGCCCAGTATGAAAGCTGGGTACTGCCGCTGGCGATCATCCTGATCGTGCCGCTCGGCGTGCTTGCAGCGCTGGTCGGCGTGTTCGCCCGTGGTCTCGACAACAACGTGCTGACCCAGATCGGGCTCATCGTGCTGATCGGCCTTGCAGCCAAGAACGCGATTCTGATCGTCGAGTTTGCACGGCAAGGCGAGGACGAAGGCAAGACGCCGGTCGAGGCGGCAGTGGAGGCGAGCCAGCTGCGCCTGCGGCCGATCCTGATGACGGCCTTCGCCTTCATTCTCGGCGTCGTGCCGTTGATGATCGCCACGGGACCGGGTGCCGAAATGCGCCAGTCGCTTGGAACGGCGGTGTTCTCCGGCATGCTGGGCGTGACCTTCCTCGGCCTGTTCCTGACGCCGGTCTTCTACGTCGCGCTGCGTTCGCTGCGCCGGCGCAAGCCGGCTTCGGCGGCCGAACCGATGGCGACGCCGGCCGAGTAACACGAGCGCAACGCTGCTTGTGATCCAGCGCCCCGGCGGAAACGCCGGGGCGCTGCGTTGTGAGCGGGGCGACCGATACTGTTCGCAATGCCAGCACAATGACGCAAACGTGAGCGCTGGCCGCACCTTTGTCGCTGGACGTGACGGCGCGCTTGAACAATCCTCCCTTCGCCCGTGACGGCGGCGTTTCTCGACCTACAGCGCCGTGCGTCAAATATGACGCGCAAAGGACGCTGTAACGCTCTTAATTTGCTGCATAATTTTCTCCTTAAATCGATTCCGATTTAAGGAATTATGCAGTAGACGCGTTCGCTGCCGATACTGTCGAACGGCCGCACGACCTGTACCCATGCCGAAATCTGCTTGAGCACAGGGCATGCGCGAGGTGTGAAAGGTGAAGGATGATGCTCCGCTACCTTGCCTACACTTTTGCTGCCATCTGGCTTCTGCATACCTTCTGGCCATCGGTCGCGCATGCACAGGCAGCGCCTGCGCAGGTAAGCCAATGCCAGGCGATTGCCGAGACGTTGCCGCAGGCCACTTTCGCCAGTTTCACACCGGCCGCCGCCACCGAAGGGCAGACGGCCGCTGGTGAAGTGACGATCACCTATCTCGGTCATTCCACCTTTCTGATCGAGACGCCCGGCGGCGTCTCGATCGCCACGGACTATAACGGCTGGTTCCGCCCGTCGGCGCCGCCGACGGTGGCGACGATGAACAAGGCGCATTCCAGCCACTACACACTGACGCCGGATCCGGCGATCCGCACGGTGCTGCATGGTTGGGGTGACGATGGCGAGCCGGCTCGGCACGACCTCGTCGTCGGCGACACCTATATCCGCAATGTCACCACGGACATTCGCTCCGGCGCCACGACGATGGAGCACGATGGCAACTCCATCTTCATCTTCGAGGTGGCGGGCCTGTGCATCGGCCATCTCGGCCATCTGCACCATGAGCTCGACGACAGCCACTACCGGCAGATCGGCAGGCTTGACATCTTGATGGTGCCGGTCGATGGCGGGCTGACGATGGGAGCCGAAAGCATGAGCCGTGTGGTTTCGCGACTGCGCGCAGCACTGATCCTGCCAATGCATCGGCGCGGGCCCCCGATCAATGCCTTCCTCGATATGTTCGGCGATGATTTCGACAGGAGCTTTGCGACGGGGGCGAGCGTCAAAGTTTCGCTGCGTTCCTTGCCAAGCAAACCACTGATTTATATTCTCCAGGGCGTCTGAACATCGGGATTGCCCAATGAAGTTGTCAGTGGTCGGCGTACTCGTCTTTTTGTCCCTTTCAACCATGGCACAGGCCGGCGGCGCGCCGGCGCCGCGCATGCCGTCTCCCGATACTCAGCAACCGCAAAGCGTTCCCCTGGCGACTGCCGCGCCCGTTGCCGAGCAGGAGGAGTTCGTGATGCCGTCCGGCAATATCGGCTGCATCTATACGCCCGCGGGCGGCACGGCGACCTACCAGCCGGCCGACGGCGGGCCGGAACTCGCCTGCGATATCATCGCGCCGCGTTATGTCAGGGCAATGCTCGGGCGCGCCGGTGCGGCAACGATCAATCGCGAGGTTGGCGATCCCAGTTGCTGTTCCGCCGGGCCGGTGCTCGAATACGGGGCGACATGGTCGGGCGGTCCCTTTTCCTGCCTCTCGGAACGAACGGGTCTTTCCTGCCGCCGCGAGGACGGCCATGCCTTCGTTCTCAGCCGCGCGAGCATCTCCGCCAACTGAAAAGAAACGCCCCCTGCTGGACGGAAAGCGGCAATAAAACTATAAGGCGCCCCATTCCATTCAAATTCATGCATGCAGAGGGTGCCATGGCTGGCCATTCACAGTTCAAGAACATCATGCACCGCAAGGGCCGTCAGGACGCGGTGCGCTCGAAAATGTTTTCCAAGCTCGCGCGCGAAATCACGGTTGCCGCCAAGACCGGCATGCCCGATCCGGCAATGAACGCGCGCCTGCGCCTGGCGATTCAGAACGCCAAGGCGCAGTCGATGCCGAAGGACAACATCGAACGCGCGATCAAGAAGGCATCCGGCGGCGATGCGGAGAACTATGAAGAAGTCCGTTACGAAGGCTACGGCCCGGGCGGCGTCGCCATTATCGTCGAGGCGCTGACCGACAACCGCAACCGTACCGCCTCCAATGTCCGCTCGACCTTCACCAAGGCCGGCGGCGCGCTCGGTGAAACCGGTTCGGTTTCCTTCTCCTTCGACCGTGTTGGCGAGATCACCTACAAGCTTTCGGTCGGCGACGCGGACAAGGTGATGGAAGCTGCGATCGAGGCCGGTGCCGACGACGTGACCACCGACGAGGAAGGCCACACGATCATCTGCGGCTTCGAGGCGATCGGCGAAGTTTCGAAGGCGCTCGAAGACACGCTCGGCGAAGCTGAAACCGTCAATGCGATCTGGAAGGCGCAGAACACCGTGCCGGTCGACGAGGAGAAGGCACAGTCGCTGATGAAGCTCATCGACATCCTCGAAGACGACGATGACGTCCAGAACGTCTATTCGAACTTCGAAGTGTCCGACGAAGTCATGGCGAAGCTTTCCGCCTGAACCGGATCTTTCCGCCTAGAAGATTTTGATTTACCCGTGTCCGGTAGGGCACGGGTTTTTCTTTGGGTACCACCGATGAAGTATGAGTTCGCGATCTTTGATTTCGATGGCACGCTTGCCGATACGGCGGCGTGGTTCATGGCGGCGAGCAACCTTGCGGCCGCGCACTTCGGGTTTCGCCAGTTGTCGGTGGAGGAGTTCAAGGGGCTGCGCGCCATGGGCAGTCGCGAGATCATCGCGCATCTGGGCGTGCCGATGTGGAAGCTGCCGCGGATTGCTACCTTCATGCGGCAGGAGATGGCCACCCAAGCGCAGGCAATCCAGCTTTTCCCCGGCGTTCCGGAAATGCTGACGGGGGTGAAGTCGGCCGGAGTCGGCATTGCCGTCGTCAGTTCGAATGGCGAAGCTGCCATCCGCAGGGCGCTGGGCGAGACCGCCGCTGCTGTCGACCTTTTTGAGTGCGGCTCCACGCTGTTCGGCAAGGCGCAGCATTTCAAGAGGGTCGTCAAGTTCGCCGGCATCGACCCGTCGCGCATCCTTGCGATTGGCGACGAGGCCCGCGACATCGAGGCTGCCCGCCAGGCGCGGATCGCGGCCGGCGCCGTCGGCTGGGGCTATGCCGACCCGACGTTTCTGAAATCGCTCGGGCCGGATCGTTTCTTCGACCGCATGGACGAGATCCCGCCGGCCTTTCGGGTCACGGAGTGCTGACGCATCATGCTTTACAGCGCCGCGCGTCTATTTAGACGCGCAAAGGTCGCTGTAACACTTGGAGTTGCTGCATAATTTTGTCCTTAAATCGATTGCGATTTAAGGAATTATGCAGTAAGGCGTCAAGCTCGCTGCGCCTCGGCGAAGAGGCGGAGCGACTTGAGACGGGCATCCATGTCGAAGATCGGCATCGAGACGATCAGTTCGTCGGCCTTCGTCTGGCCGAGGAACGTTTCGATCTTCCTCCGGATCGTCTCCGGTCCGCCGACGATGGCGTAGGACATCGCGTGATCGACGAAGATCTTTTCATCCGAACTCCACAGCCCATCCATCGACGCGACCGGTGCCGGGAACCGGCCGCGGGCGTTGCGTCGCAAGGCGACGAAGGATTGCTGCATCGACGTGAAGAGATAGTTCGCCTCTTCATCGGTGGCCGCCGCCACGCCCATGACGCCGACCATCACATGCGGCTTGTCCAGCGTTTGCGAGGGCGTGAAGCGTTCGCGATAGATTTCGAGGGCCGACAGCAGCATGTCGGGCGCGAAATGCGAGGCGAAGGCGAAGGGCAGGCCGAGCATGCCGGCAAGATGGGCGCTGTAGTGGCTCGAGCCCAGGAGCCAGATCGGCACATTGGTGTCGGCACCTGGAACCGCGATGATCGTCTGATCCTCGGCGACGGGGCCGAGCAGCGCCTGCAGTTCGACGACGTCGTTGGGGAAGTTGTTGGCGCTCGCTTCCATGTTGCGGCGCAAGGCCTGGGCGGTGCGCATGTCGGTGCCCGGCGCACGGCCAAGGCCGAGATCGATGCGGTCGGGATACAGCGCAGCGAGCGTTCCGAACTGTTCGGCGATCACCAGCGGCGAGTGGTTCGGCAGCATGATGCCGCCGGAGCCGACGCGGATCGTCTTCGTTCCTGCGGCCACATGGGAGATGACGATCGAGGTCGCAGCGCTGGCGATGCCCTTCATGCCGTGGTGTTCGGCCAGCCAGAACCGCTTGTAGCCGTTTTCCTCGGCCGCCTGCGCCAGCCGCCTTGAGTTTTCGAGCGACTGGGCGACGCTGCCGCCTTCGGTGATCGGGGAGAGATCGAGGACGGAGAACGTCGCCATGAGCAAGGCCTTTGTTGAGCGAAATTGATTGAATGCCTATGTAAGGTCAAAATTCCTCAATCCAAGGGTGGTCACCGAGATTTCCGGCCGGGGCACTTTCCCTGTGTGGATGTTTTTGTTTTGTTCACTTTTTGCTGGCAGCGTCCAGGCGCGCAGCATAGGGTGAATTTCATGCAGACCACGATTCGCATCATCGGCATCGATCCGGGCCTTCGCCGTACCGGCTGGGGCATCATCGAAACGCTCGGCAATTCGCTGCGCTTCGTCGCGTCCGGGACGGTGACATCGGACGGCGACATGGATCTCGCCTCGCGTCTCTGCCAGCTGCATGATGGCCTCGCTGAAGTCGTGCACAGCTATCAGCCGCACGAGGCGGCTGTGGAGCAGACTTTCGTCAACAAGGACGCGACGGCGACGCTGAAGCTCGGGCAGGCACGCGGCATCGCCATGCTGGTGCCGGCGCGCGCGGGCTTGAGGGTCGCCGAATATGCGCCGAATGCGGTGAAGAAGGCCGTCATCGGCGTCGGCCATGGCGAAAAGCAGCAGATCCACATGATGTTGAAGGTCCTGATGCCGAAGGCGGAGTTCAAGGGCAATGACGCTGCCGACGCGCTGGCGATCGCCATTTGCCACGCGCACAACCGCCTGTCGGTGACCAGCCGGCTTGCCGCCCTGATGGGGTAGTTGCACTGGTGCCGTTAATTTCCGATGGTCGGTCCGATCATCCCGCAATCCATCCATGAGAGACGACGCCACATGATCGGCAAATTGAAGGGTACTATCGACGAAATCGGCGAGGATCACGTCGTTCTCGACGTGCATGGCGTCGGCTATGTCGCCCATTGTTCGGCGCGCACATTGTCGAAGCTCGGTTCGGCGGGAGAGGCGGCGGTGCTGTTTATCGAAACCTATGTGCGCGAGGATCAGTTGAAGTTGTTCGGCTTCCTGACGGCGCTGGAGCGCGAGTGGTTCCGCCTGTTGCAGAGCGTGCAGGGCGTCGGCTCCAAGGTGGCGCTCGCCCTCCTTTCGACGCTGACGCCGGGCGAGCTCGCAAACGCGATTGCGCTGCAGGACAAGACCTCGGTGTCGCGCGCGCCCGGCGTCGGTCCGAAGGTGGCGGTGCGCATCGTCACCGAACTGAAGAACAAGGCGCCGGCTTTCGCCGGCGAAATCTCCGCCTCGCTCGGGCTTAAGCAGGAACTGGGCGAGGGTGTTGCCTCGGCGCCAGTTGCAGACGCGGTGTCGGCGCTGACCAATCTCGGCTATTCCCGCGACCAGGCCGCCAATGCGGTTGCCGCGGCGCTGAAGAACGGCGGCGAGGATGCGGACAGTGCCAAGTTGATCCGGCTGGGTCTCAAGGAACTGGCGCGATGATTCCTTGCGTTGTCGTGCCGGTCGATGCAAAACGGGCATTCCCTTTGACGCCCTGCGCAAGAATGCCCGATCGATTGGAACGGATGGATGACTGAAGCCGCACGCCTGATAACGCCGGAAAAGCGCGGCGAAGATCTCGATGCGACCATGCGTCCGCAGTCGCTGGACGAATTTACCGGCCAGGCGGAAGCGCGCGCCAACCTGAAGATCTTCATCGAAGCGGCGAAGAACCGCGGCGAGGCGCTCGATCACGTGCTGTTCGTTGGGCCGCCCGGCCTCGGCAAGACGACGCTGGCGCAGATCATGGCCAAGGAACTGGGCGTCAATTTCCGCTCCACCTCCGGGCCGGTCATTGCCAAGGCGGGCGATCTGGCCGCACTTCTGACCAATCTTGAAGAGCGCGACGTCCTGTTCATCGATGAAATCCACCGGCTCAACCCGGCGGTCGAGGAAATCCTCTATCCCGCGATGGAAGACTTCCAGCTCGACCTTATCATCGGTGAGGGGCCGGCGGCGCGGTCGGTGAAGATCGACCTGTCGAAGTTCACGCTGGTGGCGGCGACCACGCGTCTCGGCCTGTTGACGACGCCTTTGCGTGACCGTTTCGGTATTCCGGTCCGGCTCAATTTCTACACGGTCGAGGAGCTGGAATCGATCGTGCGCCGTGGGGCCCGGCTGATGGGGCTCGGCATGACCGACGACGGCGCGCGCGAGATCGCCCGCCGCGCGCGCGGCACGCCGCGCATCGCCGGCCGCCTGCTTAGGCGGGTGCGCGATTTTGCCGAAGTGGCGCGAGCCGAAGCGGTCACCAAGAAGATCGCCGACGAGGCGCTGACGCGGCTTCTTGTCGACAGCATGGGGCTCGACCAGCTCGATCGCCGCTACCTCTCGATGATCGCACAGAATTTCGGCGGGGGGCCGGTCGGTATCGAGACCATTGCCGCCGGGCTTTCCGAGCCGCGCGACGCGATCGAGGACATCATCGAGCCCTATCTCATCCAGCAGGGCTTCATCCAGCGTACGCCGCGCGGCCGCGTGCTGACCGCCAACGCCTGGAAGCATCTCGGCCTCAATCCACCTAGGGATCTCGAGGCGACCCAGTTTCGATTGACGCTCGAGGACGAGTAAATGATCACGCGCCGCGGACTTCTGAAGTTTCTCGGCGGTGGCATAGCCAGCATGGCGGCACTTGGCGGTTATGCCTTTGCGATCGAGCCGCTCGCCCGGCTGAACGTGACGCGATATTCGCTGACGCCACCGGGCTGGACGCCCGGCTTGAAGCTGCGCGTGGTGGCCCTTGCCGACATCCATGCCTGCGAGCCGTGGATGTCGGCCAACCGCATCGCTTCGATCTGCCGGCAAGCCAATGCGCTTGGTGGTGATATCACCGTCCTTCTCGGCGACTATGCCGCCGGCATGAACCTGGTGACCCGCTACGTGCATTCCAGCGAATGGTCGAAGGCACTTGCGACGCTCGAGGCGCCGCTTGGCGTGCATGCGATCATGGGCAATCACGACTGGTGGGAGGACAGGACCGCGCAGAAGAACGGCGGCGGTCTCACCTTCGGTCACAAGGCGCTCGCCGACGTCGGCATCAGCGTCTACAGCAATCGCGCCGTTCGGCTGGAAAAGAATGGCCTCGGCTTCTGGCTCGCCGGCCTCGAAGACCAGCTTGCCCTGGTGCCGGGCAGGAAATGGATACGCACGCATATGCAGGGCCTCGACGATCTCGACGGCACGCTGGCGCAGGTCGGCGACGACGCGCCGGTGATCCTGCTTGCCCACGAACCGGACATCTTTCCGAAGGTGCCGTCGCGCGTCGCCTTGACGCTCTCCGGCCATACCCATGGCGGGCAGGTCCGGTTTCTCGGCCATGCTCCCGTCGTTCCCTCCCGTTTCGGCGATCGCTACGCCTACGGTCATATGGTCGAGGCGGATCGCAGCCTGATCGTTTCCGGCGGGCTCGGCTGCTCGATTGCGCCGGTCCGCTTCGGCGTGCCGCCGGAGATCGTCGTCATCGACCTTGGCTGAGGCGGCCCGGCCGCATGGCTTAGGCGCGCGGCCGAATGGCGTATTTCGGCGGGACGGCGTGCTCGCTATGATCCGCAGGGCCGGTCTGGCGGATCAGCTCGAGCCCTCCTATCCGGCGTCGGATGGTGCCGGCATGATCGATGGGCTCGATGACCTGCCCGGCACTCTGGCCGGCATTGACGGTGACGATCCGATCATTCTGATGGCGCACGAACCGGATATCTTCGTCGATGTGCCTCAGCGCGTGTCGCTGACGCTGGCCGGTCATACCCATGGCGGGCAGGTGAGGTTTTTGGGCTATGCGCCGCTCGTGCCGTCGCGATACGGCAACCGCTATGCCTACGGGCATATCATCGAGGACGATCGCCACATGATCGTCTCAGGCGGATTGGGTCTTTCGAATTTGCCGGTGCGGATCGGATCGCCGCCGGAGGTCGTTGCCATCGACATAGGCTAGGGTCAACGCCGGCCGTCGTTACTGTCGCGATTTCAGGCTATGTCGCCGAGGCAGGCACTGAATATCTGTGCATGGCATATGCCTACTTTATTGTATTCTCATTATTGCCACATCTGTGCCGCGCTTTGAGCCGATTTCGACAGTAACAAGACGCCGGGCGATTAAGGGCATTAGCAGTATCACGTGCCGTCCAGGGACAGACAGAAGCGGTTTTAGTTCAGCGTCGATTTCATTCAGTCTGAGGGAATTTTGCAGGGTGCGCCATTCGGGGTGGCGCCATTCCCATGTGATCCTGCCGATATCGAAAAGGTACTTTACAATGGGTCTCATGTTTCTGATCAATACGCTGAGCCTCGATCCCGTCGCCGCGCTCAAGACGGGTCTACGCATACTCCACTTCATAGGGTTGGCGCTGGGGCTGGGCGCTGCAACCGTTCTGGATCTGATGATCGTCAGATTCTTCATCAAGGGGAAAGTGACCCCGGAACACTGGGCGGTGTTCCACTTCGGGTCGAAGATCGTCAATTGGGGCCTGATCCTCTTGTGGGTCACCGGCTTTGGCTTCATGACCTACTACGGCTACTTCGAGCCGATCAAGCTCGGCAATGAGAAGGTCTGGGCGAAGATGACCATCGTCGCCATCCTGACGGTCAATGGGGCCTTCATCCATGCGGTGATCCTGCCGAAGGTGAAGATGCAGATCGGTCGTTCGCTGATGGAAGGCATGTCGACCAAACAGCGCAGCACCTTCCTCATCTCCGGTGCCGTCTCGGCAACCTCGTGGTACGTGCCGCTGATGCTCGGTGCCCTGCCGCAGCTCAACTTCGTCGTCCCGATGACGGTGATCCTGATGGCCTATGGCTTACTGCTGGCAGCGGCGATCGTCATCTCGCACAGCCTTCTTTTCGTGCTGCCGGCGGACAAGGTGCCGGCCAAGCAGACGAAAACGCGGATCGAGCCGATGATGGGCCTGCCCTCGGTGGCTTGAGCTGGGGGATCGCGTGCCTGATTTAGCCGGTACGTGACTGAAAAGAAGGGCCCGGCGTCGTCCTCGACGCCGGGCCCTTCTGTTTATGGATGCCCATGGCCGGGCGTGCCAGCAGCGTCAGGCGAGCAGACTTCTGACCGTTGCCTGCAATCGCTCCAGCCCGCCCGGTTGCCAGCCAAGTGCCCGGATCTTCTCGGTATTCATGGCGTTGAACGCGGTCAGCGCGGCCGGTCCCGGAAGGGCTTGCCTGGATCCGGTAATATCCTGAACCATTGCCAGAATGGCACGATTGTCGATGAGGACATCGGAGACGTTCAACACGCCGCCCTGCAGGCGATCCAATGGTGTTTGCAGGGCAAGGCGCACGGCGGTGGCCACATCCTCACCATGCACTTCCGTGCCGGCACGTGGCGCGATCACACGGCCCGAGAGATAGTCATCGAAAAGCGGCTGCCATTTGTGAGCAGCACCTTCGCCGGGTACGCCGTAGACGCCGGTCACACGCAGGCTCACAGTCTTGAATGCGGCTGTGCCCAGTGCGTCGAGTTCGTTTTCGGCTTCCAGCTTGAGCGCGCCATAGAGGCTTTCGGGATTGCAGGGCATGTCTTCAAAGAGGCCTGCTCCCGGCGGCTGCTCGCCATAGACGGCGCGGCTCGACAGGAAGATGCAGCGCTTCACGCCCTCATTGCGAGCCGTCTGAAACAGGCGGACGGAGCCATCGAGATTGCTGCGGCGGAACCCTTCCGGATCGTCGCCTTCACCGCCACGATAGCGGCCGGCGACATGCTCGAAGGCGGCGTGGACAAAGTGGTCGATGTGCCGGAAGGCAGCACTCTGGTCGATATCCGGGGCGAGCGCGAGCGGGACGAAAGCGACAGGCTTCGAAAAGAAGGCGGATGCGGGTGGCGTGCGGCCGCCGACCACCACTTCATATCCGCTCGCCATCAGATGCTCGACGATGAAGCGTCCGACAAAACCGGTGCCGCCGGAAACAAGCACGCGCCTCATGACCGGGCCGGATTGGCAAGGGTTGCGATGTCAGGGATATCATCGCCCGTGAGATAGGCGAACCAGAGGTCGATCAACGGTCGAAGCTGCTCGGTGCGCGGGTGGTCCTTCTCCCACGGTTTTTCATATTGGTAGTGCAACACGCCGATCGAAGACCAATCCCAGAGTTCGGGCAGGTTGAACCAGACATATTGCAGCATGTTCATCGTGACCGGCAGGCCGTGCCATTCGGGAAAGAAGGTCTGCAGAAAGGTCTGGTCGGTGCGCGGCCAGAAGGCTTGCGGCGCATCGAGCCTGTCGAGCATGGCTCGGAAAGTCGCGACGGATGGTTCGGCGATGAAGACGCCGGAATTCAAGCGGTGAAAATCGGCGAGGCCCTCATAGACGTTAGGGGCCGCGGAAAACTCCGGATAGTGAAACAGCCGGTCGATGTTTCTGAGGACGATCGCGTCCGCGTCGATGAACACGCAACTGACATAGTCGATCAGTTGCCAAAGCCGCAGCTTGCAGAAATTGTCGAGAGGCGAATGAAACGCCGGTTTGCGCCCCTTGGTGAACGGAGCCTTGTCGTGGACGTTGCGGCGGGCGTGGCGCTCGTTGAAGGCATCCGAGAGCGGCAGCAATTCGGTTTCGACCAGGCGGCAGCCGAATTCGGCCAGCGGCGCGAGGGCGTCGGCCGATACGCCCCCCGTGTGGAGAACGACGATATCGGCCGGCGTGTCCGTGAGGCGGATCGAGCGGGCGAGCGCGCGGGCGCCGAGCGCGTAGTCGGCATTGGTGACGAGCGTCACGAATGCATGGTGCGAGGAGGCAGGGGAGGAGGGAGCGAGCCCCTCCGGTTTGCTCTCGATCGATGTCATGAAACGGATTTCAGCCGTTTGCCCTCAGGGTCGTGGTTGATACGTGTCGCAATATCCTTGGTCCAGGCGGAAACGGCCGGAACGCGCGAACGGTCGACGCGATGGGCGAATTTCCTGGCGACATCGACGATCTCGGAAAGCAAGCCATCCCTGAGAAGGGTCGGGTTGAGGCCGAGCGCCAGGAATTTTTCGTTGTGGACGACCAGTTCGTTTTCCGCCGCTTCCTTGCGCGGATTGGGCAGCCAGGCGATCTGCGAACCGGAGATCGCGGCGATCATTTCGGCCAGGTCCCGCACCCGATGGGTTTCCGTCATCTGGTTGAAGATCTCGACACGGCTGCCACGGGCGGGCGGGTTCTTCAGCGCCAGTTCAATGCAGCGCACCGAATCCTGAATGTGGATGAAGGCGCGTGTCTGGCCGCCGGTGCCGTGCACGGTCAGGGGATAGCCGATCGCCGCCTGGATGAGAAAACGGTTGAGCACCGTGCCGTAGTCGCCGTCGTAGTCGAAGCGGTTGATCAGCTGGGCGTGACGCCGGGTCTGCTCCGTGTGGGTGCCCCAGACGATGCCCTGATGCAGGTCGGTGATCCTGAGGCCGTCGTTCTTGGCGTAGAACTGGAACAGCAACTGATCCAGGCACTTGGTCATGTGGTAGATCGAACCAGGATTGGAGGGATAGAGGATCTCCTGGCTCACGGTTTCGCCTGACATCGTTTCGATGCCGACCGGCAGATAGCCCTCGGGGATCGCCGCCCCGACCGTGGAATATCCATAGACGCCCATGGTGCCGAGATGCACCAGATGCGCATCGAGCTCGAGTTCCACCAGCGCATTGAGCAGATTGTGCGTGGCATTGACGTTGTTGTTGACGGTGTAGTTCTTGTGCCGGTCGCTCTTCATCGAATAGGGCGCGGCGCGCTGTTCGGCGAAATGCACGATCGCGTCGGGACGATGTTCCGCCAGCCAGTTCTTCAGAAGCTCGTAGTCGCGGGCAAGATCGATCAGGTTGAAATGGATGCGGCGGCCGGTTTCGGCATGCCAGATGCGGGTGCGCTCCTGGATCGAATCCATCGGGGTCAGAGATTGAACGCCGAGTTCCGTGTCGATCCAGCGGCGTGAGAGATTGTCGAGAATATGGATGTCATGGCCGGCGTCGGACAGATGAAGGGCCGTTGGCCAGCCGATGAAACCATCGCCGCCGAGGATCGCAATCTTCATGCACGGATCTCCTGATCAGGAAGGAAAGCTGTGTCACGTGTAGGATAGGTTTGTGACAAAGCTGCAATGCTTGCAAATGCCTTTTTGTTCCTGCACAGGATTTGGGAAATTCTTGTCGGAGAGAAGCATGTCCCTGATCTCGCTTGCAGGCGAACTGACCGAAGACGGCCATCGACTGGTCCAGCGCGTCTATTACGAAGACACCGATTTTTCCGGCGTCGTCTACCACGCCCGCTACCTGCATTTCATGGAGCGCGCCCGCACCGATTTCCTGCGACTGCTCGGTGTCGAGCAGGCGACGCTGGCGATCGAGGGAGATAGCGAAGGCCTCGTCTTCGTCGTGCATCGCATGGAGATCGACTTCAAGGCACCGGCGCGCATGGACGATATCCTGACGATCGGCACGGTCACCGAGAAGGCCGGAGGGGCCAAGATGGTGCTGTTGCAGGAAATCCGCTGCAATGAGCAATTGCTGATCGCCGCCAAGGTGATCATCGCCGTGATCAACGGCCAGGGCCGTCCCCGCCGGCTGCCGGAGGCACTGGCGACGAAGTTCACGCGGGCAAGGCAAAGCGTCGGCTAAGCCAAGGAGCCTTCTTTGCGAGCATGTGTCCGATGCTCAAGCTGCCGCGCGAGCTGCCGATCGATGGCGCGCCATCGGAGTTTTCTCCCATCAGCCCGCCGAACATGCTGCCCTGAAAGCCTCAATCTAATCGAAGCTGCGATGTCGTGTCGTTTGTGTGGTTCCGAGATGCGGCCGCGGCCCGGAAGTGCGGCCGGAAAGACACAGTCATGGTAACACTCCCTTAACCATAATGGTGTCTTAATCAGCCCATCAGGATTTGTGCAGTGCACGTCATCCTTTGACCAAAATTGACGGCAAGAAGGCAACCATAAGCTAATAAAGGTCGCGATGGTGCGACCAGCGGCGGCACCGGGGCATTCTTGCAACAGGACGTTTGGGCTACCCGGTCACGAGCATGAGCCGCTCTTGCCGGGTGTTTGGATTCGGGGACTGAAAACGATGGAACAGGTTGGATTGGCCGCTGCGACGCACGATGTGACCCTCTGGTCGCTGTTCATGCAAGCGGGCTTTGTCGTGAAGCTGGTCATGCTGGGGCTGATTGCAGCTTCGGTGTGGACATGGGCGATCGTCGTCGACAAGACGCTGAACTACGGCCGTGCCCGTCGCCAGCTCGACGGCTTCGAGCAGGTGTTCTGGTCGGGCCAGTCGCTGGAAGAGCTGTACCGTACGCTCTCCGACCGCCAGACTTCGGGCATGGGCGCGATCTTCGTCTCGGCGATGCGCGAATGGAAGAAAAGCTTCGAGCGCGGCGCACGCTCGCCGATCGGTCTGCAGATGCGTATCGACCGGGCCATGGACGTGACGCTTGCCCGTGAATCGGAATCGCTGGAAGCGCGCCTCGGCTCGCTCGCGACCATCGGATCGGCCGCACCCTTCATCGGTCTTTTTGGTACAGTCGTCGGTATCATGACCTCGTTCCAGGCGATCGCCGGTTCGAAGTCGACCAACCTTGCGGTCGTGGCGCCGGGTATTGCCGAAGCGCTCTTGGCAACCGCGATCGGTCTGCTCGCCGCTATTCCCGCCGTTATCGCCTATAACAAGTTTTCTGCAGACGCCGGCAAGCTGTCGGCGCGCATGGAAGCGTTTGCCGACGAGTTTTCCGCGATCCTGTCGCGGCAGATCGACGAGAAGCTGCAGAACCCGCGCCAGGCCGCGCAATAATCGCCAGAGAGCACGGAGACCACGCTGATGGGTATGTCGGTTGGCGGAGCCAAAGGTTCGGGCGGCGGTCGTCGTCGCCGGGGCGGCAAGAAAGCGATCATGAGCGAAATCAACGTCACGCCCTTCGTGGACGTGATGCTGGTGCTGCTGATCATCTTCATGGTCGCCGCACCGATGATGACGGTCGGCGTGCCGATCGACCTGCCGGAAACGCAGGCCAAGGCGCTTAATTCCGATACGCAGCCGATCACCGTGTCGGTCAACCCGGCTGGTGAAATCTACCTGCAGGAAACGCCGATCGCGATCGAAGAGGTCGTGCCGAAGCTCGAGGCGATTGCCACCACCGGCTACAACGAACGCATCTATGTCCGCGGCGACACCAATGCCGACTACGGCACGGTGATGAAGGTCATGGCGCGCATCTCCGCTGCCGGGTTCAAGAACCTCGGCCTCGTGACGCTGCAAGAACAGGAAAAGTGATCCTTGGCCATGAAGGGCAGTCTCGCCACATCTGGTCTGCTGCACGCTCTGGTCCTGACCTGGGCGCTGGTTTCGCTCGGCAGTCCGGCTGACTTCGAGGTCGCTGACGTCGAAGCCTTGCCTGTCGACATCGTACCCTATTCGGAAATGACGCAGGTCCAGCAAGGCGACAAGAAGGCGCCGGTCAAAGAGAAATCCTCGCCGGTTCCGACCAAGCGGCCCGCGACGAACGAGCCTGCCGAGAACATCGGCGACAACGATGTCGACCTGAAGACGGCGCCGACGCCGAACGCCAAGCCGTCGAAGAGCGAGGCCACGGCCGCGCCGGAAAAGAACGAGAAGCCCGAACCGACGCCCGATCCGGTCGAGGAAGAAATCAAGAAGGTCGAGGAGACGAAGCCCGCCTCCGAACCGGCGACGGAGGTTGCCGCACTGCCTGAACCCAAGCAGGAAGTAAAGCCAGAGACCAAGCCGGAACCGGCGCCCGCTGAAGAAAAGCCGGCCGAAAATCCGGAAGCCGAAGCGCTGCCGGAAAAGGTGCCGACGCCGGCGGCCAAGCCCAAGGTGGAAAAGCCGGCGCAGTCCGCAAAGACACCCGACCGCAAGAACGAGCAAACGCCGAAGGAACAGAAGAAGGCGACTTCCAGCGAGGAAAGCAAGTTCAACGCTGACGAAATTGCCGCCCTTCTCAACCGGCAGGATCCGTCCGCCGGCGGCAAGAAGCGCTCATCGGACGAGGCGGCGCTCGGTGGCAAGAAGACCATCGGCGTCGGTCTCAGCGCCAACGAGATCGACGGTGTGAAGGGCCAGATCCAGGGCAATTGGTCGCTGATTGCCGGGTTGACCGGTGTCGCGGAAGTGCGGGTTTCGATCCGGGTCCAGCTGGATCCGGCCGGCAACATCGTCGGCGAGCCGGAGGTGACCGCTACCGGCGGACCGGAAGGAACGCGCCGCGCCGTCGAAAGCAGCACGCTGCGTGCGCTTCGCCGCTCGTCGCCGCTGCAGAACCTGCCGCCGGACAAATATGACGGCGAAAAAGGATGGAATACCCTCGTGCTGAACTTCGACCCCTCCGAGTTCGCACTGTGAGCTGCCGGGATTGGAATCCATGCCGGATAGCAAACCCAAACCGTGCAAACCTTCGTACTAAGCTGAAAGGCTTGTCTTTATGATCAAGTGCTCTCTTTTCCGTGCCCTGATGGTCGCCGTCGGCATGTTGACCGCCGTTGTGGCGGCGACGCCTGCGAACGCGGTCGTCGAAATCAACATCAACAAGGGTAATGTCGAGCCGCTGCCGATCGCGATCACCGACTTCCTGCAGGGTGAGCTCGGCAAGAAGATCTCCGACGTGGTCGCAGCCGACCTCAAGCGTTCGGGTCTGTTCGCGCCGATCGACAAGGGCGCCTTCATCGAAAAGATCAGCAACCCCGACGCGGCACCGCGGTTCGAGGACTGGAAGGTCATCAACGCCCAGGCGCTCGTCACCGGTCGCGTGACGCAGGAGGCCGATGGCCGTCTGAAGGCCGAGTTCCGTCTTTGGGACACGTTTGCGGGCTCACAGATGACCGGCCAGCAGTTCTTCACCCAGCCTGAAAACTGGCGCCGAGTCGCGCATATCATCGCCGATGCGATCTATGAGCGGATCACCGGCGAAAAGGGTTATTTCGATACACGTGTCGTCTATGTCGCCGAAAGCGGCCCGAAGACTGCCCGCAAGCGCCAGCTCGCGATGATGGACCAGGATGGGGCAAATGCCCGGGCGCTCACCAACTCCAACGACCTCGTTCTGACGCCGCGCTTCTCGCCGAACCGTCAGGAAGTCACCTACATGTCGTTCGAAAACAACCAGCCGCGCGTTTACCTGCTGCAGCTGGAAACCGGGCAGCGCGAGGTGGTCGGCAATTTCCCGGGCATGACCTTCTCGCCGCGCTTCTCGCCGGACGGCCAGCGCGTCATCATGAGCCTGCAGCAGGAGGGCAACGCCAACATCTATACGATGGACCTGCGCTCGCGCACGACCACGCGCCTCACCAGCACGGCGGCGATCGATACGGCGCCATCCTATTCGCCTGACGGTAGCCAGATCGCCTTCGAAAGCGACCGCGGCGGCCGCCAGCAGATCTACGTGATGGGTGCCGACGGGTCCGGCCAGCGCCGCATCTCCTTCGGCGACGGCTCCTATTCGACGCCGGTCTGGTCTCCGCGCGGCGACCTGATCGCCTTCACCAAGCAATCCGGCGGCAAGTTCTCGATCGGCGTGATGAAGCCCGACGGTTCGGGCGAACGCATCCTGACCACGGGCTTCCACAACGAAGGCCCGACCTGGGCGCCGAACGGCCGCGTGCTGATGTTCTTCCGCCAGAACGCCGGTGCCGGCGGACCGCAACTCTACTCGATCGACCTCACCGGCTACAACGAGCAGGCCGTCCCGACGCAGGGCTTTGCCTCGGACCCGGCCTGGTCTCCGCGGCTTGAATAGCAGGCTCGCCTTTGCGGCGGGGATTGTGGCAGTGACGCCGCCTTCTCGCCGCAAAGTGCTGGTCTAGCAGGCGCCGCGCTTAAATTATCGATTTGTTAACCATAACTGTTGAAAAGCGATTAACCGCTTCCGGTTACAGTCTGGCAACCGTGAATTCAGACACTTCTCAAGGAGACCGGCGCATGAGCCGAATTGACACCCCGGCCGCAGGCCGCATGCAGACCATCGCTCGCAACCCGGTCATGATCGCACTTGTCATGACCCTTGCCATCGCTGGCTGCGCCTCGAAGAAGAACCTTCCGAACAACGCCAACGAGCTCGGTCTCGGCGGCGCTGGTTCCGCAACGCCGGGTTCGCAGCAGGACTTCACCGTCAATGTCGGCGACCGCATCTTCTTCGACACGGACTCGACCTCGATCCGCGCCGACGCCCAGCAGACGCTCGACCGCCAGGCTCAGTGGCTTGCCAAGTATCCGAACTACGCCGTCACCGTCGAAGGCCATGCCGACGAACGCGGCACCCGCGAATACAACCTGGCACTTGGCGCTCGCCGCGCTGCTTCCACCAAGGACTATCTGATCTCGCGCGGCGTTCCTGCCAATCGCCTGAAGACGATCTCCTACGGCAAGGAAAAGCCGGTCGCCGTTTGCGACGACATCTCGTGCTGGTCGCAGAACCGCCGCGCCGTAACCGTCCTCGGTGGCGCCGGCATGTGATCTTCCGATCACGCATCGCTAAATTAAAAGGGCGGCCTTGTGCCGCCCTTTGCTTTTTTACCACACTTTGGCCGAACTCCGTTGCTTTTTCAGGGTAATTGGAAAACTGTGCGGCAATCATCCAGATGAATCGGCGAGATGTATTGCGGGCCCCGATTCCAGGGTGGGAAAACCGGTATTCGAACAGGACAAATGAAATGAAGAAATTTGTCGTGGCTGGACTGCTTGGTCTCGCGGCCCTTTCGGGCTTTGGCCAGACAGTAAACGCCATGCCGCTTTCCGGGCTTTCGGCCCGAACGACAAACGCCGACACGGCAGGCTCGCACAGTCTTCCCGTCGTGAAGGTACAGGCCTCCGAGACCACACGGGTCGGGCAACTTGAAGAACAGATCCGCTCGCTCAACGGGCGTATCGAAGAAATGAGCTTCCAGCTTCTGCAGATGCAGGAGCAGATCCGGAAGTTCCAGGAGGACAACGAGTTCCGCTTCCAGGATCTGGAAAGCGGCAAGGCCTCCCCCAAGAAGAGCGGCGCACTGCAGACGCCGAAGTCCAGCGATCAGGCGTCCGTCACCCCGGGGGTGACGGATAGCCAGACGATGGCGCCTGTCGATCCCAGCACCGGCATGGCCGCATCGGGCACTAATCAGGGCGCACCCGGTGCCGCACCTCCGACGACGCTCGGACAGATTGTCTTTGACGAGAGCGGCAATCCCATTTCGACCACGACTGACGCACAGCCGGGCGCCAATGCCACGCCTCCCGGTGTCGATACCGGCGTGGCACTTCCGGGCAACAGTGGCGGGCTCAACGCCAACCCGGATAGCGAGCAGCAGACGGCAGCGCTCGACAACCCCGGCGACCTCTATCAGTCGGCCTATGGCCACGTGCTTTCCGGCGACTACAGCACCGCCGAGCAGGAATTCCGCGACTATCTCGACGTGTTCCCGCAGGGCGAAAAGGCAGCCGATGCCAGCTTCTGGATGGGCGAGGCGCAGTATTCGCAGGGCAAATACAGCGAAGCCGCCAAGACGTTCCTGAATGCGCACCAGGCGCACGCCAAGTCGCCGAAGGCTCCGGAGATGCTTTTGAAACTCGGCATGTCGCTCGGCGCACTCGACAACAAGGAAACCGCCTGCGCCACCTTGCGCGAGGTGAACAAGCGCTACCCGAAGGCCTCACCGGCCGTGCGCGCAAAGGTGACGAGCGAGCAAAGCCGCTTTGGCTGCTGAGACGCAAGTCAACCTGGCCGTTCTCGAAACGGCGAAACGATTTCTTTCATCCTTCAATCGGCCGGCCCGATTGCTCGTAGCCGTCTCCGGCGGCAGCGATTCCAAAGGACTGCTTCTCGCCCTAAACAGGATGATCGAGGCAACCGGCAATGCCGACCTTTCCCTTGCTGCCTGCACGGTCGATCATGCCCTGAGGCCCGGCTCGGCCGACGAAGCGGAGGCCGTGGCCGGCTTCTGCGCCAGCCTTGGCATCGCGCATGTCACCAAACGCTGGGATGGCCCAAAACCCTCCGCCGGAATTCAGGCCGCCGCGCGCGAAAAGCGCTATCAGCTGCTGGCGAGCGCTGTCGATGATCTTGGCGCCACTTGCATCGTCACCGGACATACGCTCGACGACCAGCGCGAGACGATCCTGATGCGGTCCGAGCGCGGGCAGGGACCCGGCGGCGCAGGAATGGCCGACGAAACGCTCTACGACAGACGCTTCTGGGTGTTGCGCCCGTTCCTCGGCCTGCGTCGCGCCGACATCCGGGCATTTCTTACCGCCGAGGGCGTCGGCTGGTTCGACGATCCGAGCAACGTCAATATGCGTTTCGAGCGGGTGCGAACCCGCGAGCGCCTCGCTGACGCAGATGACGAAGCGGTTGCCACATGGGACGCGGCTTTCCGGGCCCGCTCATCGGTGAGGGCGGCCGCCTGGCTCGAGCTTCACGCTCGCGTTCACGAAAGCTTGGTCGTAAGCGTTGCCGATGCTGCTGTCGCCGGATGTGTCGACGCCGACTGCCGGCGCGCACTTCTGGCGATGGCGACTGTTGTCGGCGGTCGGACGCATCCCTTGGCCGCGGACACGGTCACGCGAGTGGTGGCGTTCCTTGAGCGGGGCGAGCCGGGGCGGCTGACCGCTGGGCGGGTGGTGTTCGATAGGCGCGCGACCGGCCTTTACCTCTATCGCGAGGCACGCGATCTGCCGCTTCTGGTGCTGAGGCCCGGCGCGACCGGTATCTGGGATGGCCGCTTTACGGTTGGAAATGTCGGAAATGGCATGGTGCAGATAAGCGCTGCTGGCGATGGCGGCCTGCAACAGGAGAGACTTATTGCCGCAGGACTGCCACCGGGCGTTGCCAAGCGGGCGTCGTTTTCCGCGCCTCATGTTGTATCCACTGACGACAATTGCATCGCGGAAGCCCACATTGAGCCTCGCATTGGCCCCTACGACACCTTTTTGCCAGGTTTCGACCTGATCATGGCAGACATGATTGCCGGATTGTTCGGGCGTCAGCCCTATGTTCGGTCGCCGGTTCACGATCTGTTGACAGAAATGGAACGGTAGTTGGCGGTTTGCCTTGGCAAGGCGCCGCCAGAACCCTATGTTAGGGGCAAGAAAGCGGCCCGGCGAAATGTGCGGGTTGTGACAGGTTCCGGGGAGTTCGATGAACCCTAATTTTCGTAATTTTGCCCTATGGGCAATCATAGCGCTTTTGCTGATCGCGCTGTTTAGCATGTTTCAGCAGCCGACCGAGCGCACCGGCTCGCGCGAGATTCCGTTCTCGCAGTTCCTCAAGGACGTCGATGCGAGCCGCGTCAAGGAAGTCGTGATCACCGGCTCGAAGGTCATCGGCAGCTATTCTGAAAGCGGCGCGACGTTCCAGACCTATGCGCCTTCGGTCGACACCGCGCTCACCGAGCGTCTGGAAGCCAAGGACGTGACGGTGACCGTTCGTCCGGAAACCGACGGTTCCTCCGGGTTCCTGAGCTATATCGGCACGCTGCTGCCGATGCTTTTGATCCTCGGCGTCTGGCTGTTCTTCATGCGCCAGATGCAGGGTGGTTCGCGTGGCGCGATGGGCTTTGGCAAATCCAAGGCCAAGCTCCTGACGGAAGCGCATGGCCGCGTCACTTTTGACGACGTCGCCGGTGTCGACGAAGCCAAGCAGGACCTGGAAGAAATCGTCGAATTCCTGCGCGACCCGCAGAAGTTCCAGCGCCTCGGCGGCCGCATTCCGCGCGGCGTGCTGCTCGTCGGCCCTCCCGGTACCGGTAAGACGCTGCTTGCCCGCTCGGTTGCCGGCGAAGCCAATGTTCCGTTCTTCACCATCTCCGGTTCGGACTTCGTCGAAATGTTCGTCGGCGTCGGCGCAAGCCGTGTGCGCGATATGTTCGAGCAGGCCAAGAAGAATGCGCCCTGCATCATTTTCATCGACGAAATCGACGCGGTCGGTCGCCATCGTGGCGCCGGTCTCGGCGGCGGCAACGATGAACGCGAGCAGACGCTCAACCAGTTGCTGGTCGAGATGGACGGCTTTGAAGCCAACGAAGGCATCATCCTGATTGCGGCGACCAACCGCCCCGACGTTCTCGATCCGGCCCTTCTGCGTCCGGGTCGTTTCGACCGTCAGGTCGTCGTGCCGAACCCCGACATCAACGGTCGCGAGCGCATCCTCAAGGTGCACGTTCGCAACGTGCCGCTGGCGCCGAACGTCGACCTCAAGGTTCTGGCCCGCGGCACGCCCGGCTTCTCCGGCGCCGACCTGATGAACCTCGTCAACGAGGCTGCCCTGATGGCTGCGCGCCGCAACAAGCGCGTCGTCACCATGCTTGAGTTCGAAGACGCCAAGGACAAGATCATGATGGGTGCGGAGCGCCGCTCCTCCGCCATGACCGAAGCGGAAAAGAAGCTGACCGCCTATCACGAAGCCGGTCACGCGATCCTGGCGCTCAACGTTCCCTCGGCCGATCCGCTGCACAAGGCGACGATCATTCCGCGCGGACGGGCGCTGGGCATGGTGATGCAGCTGCCGGAAGGCGACCGCTACTCCATGAGCTACAAGTGGATGGTCTCGCGGCTTGCCATCATGATGGGCGGACGCGTCGCTGAAGAACTGACCTTCGGCAAGGAGAACATTACCTCCGGCGCATCGTCCGACATCGAGCAGGCGACCAAGCTTGCCCGTGCGATGGTCACACAGTGGGGCTTCTCCGACCAGCTCGGTCAGGTTTCCTATGGCGAGAACCAGCAGGAAATCTTCCTTGGCCATTCTGTCGCCCAGCAGAAGAACGTTTCGGAAGCAACGGCTCAGAAGATCGACAACGAAATCCGTCGTCTGATCGATGAAGCCTATGAAACAGCGCGCACGGTCCTGACCGAGAAGAACCACGAGTTTGTGGCACTGGCGGAAGGCCTGCTGGAATACGAAACCCTGACGGGCGAAGAGATCAAGTCGTTGATCCGCGGCGAAAAGCCGGCGCGCGACCTTGGCGACGACACGCCGCCGCATCGCGGCTCCGCCGTGCCTTCGGCCGGGGTCAAGAAAGAGGGCTCGTCGGGCAGCAAGGGCGAAGAGTCCGAAGGTGGTTTCGAGCCGCAGCCGCAATAGCGGTCTTGGTTCAGACGCTTATCTCAAGAGCCGCCGCGCCGGAGGGTGCGGCGGCTTTTTGTTGCCCCGCACCGAATTGCACTTGGTAACGCGATGTAATGATTTCTGATGCTATCGTCGCTGCCGTTTGCATTGGTTTTGTGTCAAAGAAGAATCGAAATGCTCTCAGCCTTTGCTTCGGTGTCGAAGTCATGGGCGAGCAACGGCAACAGCCGGAATGATATGAGGTCTGGTCAATGAAACCCAGTCGCGGCGCGCGCAGACAGGTGAAGCAGGCAAAGCCGGCATTGACCCAGCAGAACGATGGAGTTCTTATGAAGCGCAAGTATTTCGGCACGGACGGTATCCGCGGTCAGTCCAACATTTTTCCGATGACGCCGGATCTCGCCATGCGGGTCGGCATCGCCGTTGGCACGATCTTCCGAAATGGCGCCCACCGCCACCGGGTGGTGATCGGCAAGGACACGCGTCTTTCCGGCTATATGCTTGAAAACGCCATGGTCGCCGGCTTCACGGCGGCAGGTCTCGACGTGTTTCTACTCGGACCGATCCCGACGCCCGGCGTTGCCATGCTGACGCGCTCGCTGCGCGCCGATATCGGCGTGATGATCTCGGCGTCACACAATCCGTTCCAGGACAATGGCATCAAGCTGTTCGGCCCCGACGGCTACAAGCTCTCCGACGATATCGAAGCCAAGATCGAAGCGCTGCTCGACCAGGATCTTTCGGGGCAGCTCGCCAAGGCCGAAGACATCGGCCGCGCCAAGCGCGTCGACGGCGACATTTATCGTTATCTCGAACATGCCAAGCGCACTCTGCCGCGCGATGTCACCCTTCAAGGCCTGCGGATCGCCATCGATTGCGCCAACGGCGCCGCCTACAAGGTTGCACCCCAGGCGCTGTGGGAACTCGGCGCCGAAGTGGTGACGATCGGCACAGAGCCGAACGGGGTGAACATCAACCTCGATTGCGGCTCGACCCATCCGGCAGCGCTTTCCAGGAAGGTGCATGAGGTGCGCGCCGACATCGGCATCGCGCTTGACGGCGACGCCGACCGGGTTCTGATCGTTGACGAAAACGGTACTGTCATCGACGGCGACCAGCTGATGGCTGTGATCGCCGACAGCTGGGCCGAGGACGGCACGCTGCGCGGCGGCGCGATTGCCGCAACCGTCATGTCCAACCTGGGTCTGGAGCGCTATCTCAAGAGCCGCGGCATCGACCTGCATCGCACAAAGGTCGGCGACCGCTATGTCGTCGAGCAGATGCGCCAGGAGGGGTTGAATGTCGGTGGCGAGCAGTCCGGCCACATCGTGCTGTCGGACTTCGGCACGACCGGTGACGGTCTCGTGGCCGCGCTGCAGATCCTTGCGGTCGTCAAGCGCCTCGGCAAGCCGGTGAGCGAGGTTTGCCATCGCTTCGAGCCGGTGCCGCAGGTGCTGAAGAACGTGCGGGTTTCGGCCGGTAAGCCACTTGAGGACGCAACCGTGCGGCAGGCGATCGCCGATGCCGAAGCCGAGCTTGCCAAGTCCGGCCGCCTGCTGATCCGTCCGTCAGGCACGGAGCCGCTGATCCGGGTGATGGCCGAGGGCGATGACCGCAGCCAGGTCGAGCGGATCGTCGACGGGCTGATCAATGTCATCGGCAGCGCGCGCAACGCTGCCTAAAGCTTTCCAGGAAAAGTGCGCAGCGGTTTTCCGTCAGGAAATGCGTAAAACAAAGAGATAGAGCGTTTCTGCGATTCCATCTAAACCGGAAACGCTCTGAAAGCACACATCCGGCAGTTTCCTCCAGGGCTGGTGAGATTCACCGGCCTTTTCTTTGTCTGCCAAGAACAACATGCAACAGCTTGGAGTATTAACGTTCGTTAATGCACACGGTAAACTTTTGTAGTTAATCGGAGCTTAACCTTTCCCCCTCATTATCCATAGCCAACGTCAGGATTTGGACGCCATTTTCATGGTGCGCCAAGCAACGAATGTATTGGAGTGGGCCATGAAGAGAATTTTGAGTGGCGTTGTTGCAGTCTTGCTCAGCGGCACAGCAGCTTTTGCTGCCGACATTTACCAACCCCCCGTGGAAGCACCGATCGTCGAGCAGCCGGCTGAAGTGATCCAGACCAGCGGCTGGTATTTGCGTGGCGACGTCGGTTATGCCTGGAACAAACTGCGGGGTGCGCATTTCTACCAGGGGGGGCCGAGCGGCTCCATAACCGACTTCGAATCGGCCGATATCGATGACTCCTGGGTGATTGGCGGCGGTGTCGGTTACCAGTTCAACAACTACCTGCGCACCGACGTCACGCTCGACTATTGGGGCGACGGCGACTTTACCGGCTCGACCTTAGGCGAATGCGGCAGCTTCCCGGGCGAGCCCTGCAGGTCGCGCGATGTAAGCTCGGTTTCCGCTTGGAGCTTGATGGCCAACGCCTATGTCGACATCGGCACCTACGGCGCCTTCACCCCTTATGTCGGCGCCGGTATCGGTGCCACGCACGTCAAGTGGGGCAAGCTGCGCAACACCAGCTGCGTAATCGGGGACCCCAGTAGGTGCGACCCGACGACGGAGCACGATGGCGAGAGCAAGTGGCGCTTTACCTACGCGCTCATGGCCGGTACTGCCATCGACCTGACCTGCAATCTCAAGGCAGATGTCGGCTACCGCTTCCGCCAGGTCGATGATGGCGACATGTTCGGCTACGCCAACGGTGGCGGTCCGGGTTCCGACGAGGGCTTCTACATCCATGAGGCGCGCGCCGGTCTGCGCTATTCCTTCGGCAATGTCTGCGAAGTTCCTTACGAACCGCCACCGGAGCCGATCGTCTACAAGTAAGCGACGCAATACCGAAAATCGCAAAGGCCGCCCTTGGGCGGTCTTTGTCGTCTTGCCCAAAGCTTTGCGCAACTCCTAACGGGCATGGTTAACCGGGAGTTAACCTCCGTCTGCAATAGTTAACGCCGAACAAAGCAGCCGGTGGGTGCAGCCCGTCCGGCGACGGTAATTGCAGCGAAAGGGCATGGGCATGGAATGGCGAAACGGGATCTGCGGAGCCGCGTTCATCGGTCTGTTCCTCTCAGGTCCTGCGCTTGCCGCAGACGAGGCGCTGATCGACGCCCCCGAAATCACGATTGCCCGGGAAGCAACCGGCAGCAGCGGCCTCTATCTGCGTGGTGACATCGGTTACGGCGGCTGGCGCGACGAGGGCGATCCCTCCTACCGCACCTTCGACGCGGGAACCGGCAGCTACAGCAATATTCCCTTCGACGGTGCACGCTTCGGCAAGCCGCTTTCGGGCACGATCGGCCTCGGCTACCAGATCACCGACACCTTCCGCGCTGACCTCACGGCCGATTATTTCGAGGGTCGCTTCGACGGCTCGTCGCTTGGCGCCAACCCCTGCGCCGGGCAGGGGGCGGGCACGTCCTGCGCCTTTTCCACGACGGCAGATTTTTCCGCGCTGGGCCTGATGGCGAACGCCTATGTCGACTTCGGAACCCTGGCCGGCTTCACGCCCTATCTCGGCGCCGGTATCGGCGTGACCAATCTGCGCTGGAATACAGCATTTGCGAGCGAGAGTTGCGTTGCTGGTGGCGGCGCCTGCGCCGGTGCTCCGGCCACAACCTCATTTGACGGTCGCGACAGCTGGCGCTTCACCTATGCGCTGATGGCCGGCGTCTCCTACGATCTGAGCGATCGCCTGAAGCTCGATGTCGGCTACCGCTATTCGCATATCGGCGACGGCGAGATGTTCGGCTTCGGCGCCGAGGCGCTTGCCGGGGCGAGCGGCGCAAAAGGCTTCGACGACGGTCTTTCCCGTCACGAGATCAGAGCGGGCCTGCGGTTCTCGTTCTGGTAACAATCGGTCGGCGGGTATGGTTCTGCCTTTGCTGATCTTGCCCCCGGCGCCATAAATTTTCTCGATTGCGACACAAGTCGCTTGACTTCCTTCCGGACCCGCAATATTTCCGACGGCGGGACACCCTTCCCCAACGAAGGGCTATCTATCTGGAAGGATAGCACATGACGAAGCCTGCCAAGCCGGACACCCGTCCGAACAACACCCATTTTTCTTCTGGCCCTTGCTCGAAGCGCCCCGGTTGGTCGCTCGATGCTCTCTCCGACGCTCCGCTCGGTCGTTCGCACCGCGCCAAGGTCGGCAAGACGAAGCTCAAGCAGGCCATCGATCTTACCCGTGACATTCTTGAAGTGCCGGCCGATTACCGCATCGGCATCGTGCCGGCTTCCGATACCGGCGCCGTCGAAATGGCGCTCTGGTCGATGCTCGGCCAGCGTGGCGTCGACATGGTCGCCTGGGAAAGCTTTGGCGCCGGCTGGGTGACCGACGTTGTCAAGCAGCTGAAGCTCGCCGATGTGCGCAAGTTCGAAGCCGGTTACGGCGAACTTCCCGATCTCTCCAAGATCGATTTCGACCGTGACGTCGTCTTCACCTGGAACGGCACCACTTCGGGCGTCCGCGTTCCGAACGCCGACTTCATTCCGGCCGACCGCAAGGGCCTGACCATTTGCGACGCGACGTCTGCCGCCTTTGCGCAGAACCTCGATTTCGCCAAGCTCGATGTCGTTACCTTCTCCTGGCAGAAGGTTCTCGGCGGCGAGGGTGCACACGGCGTCATCATTCTTTCGCCGCGTGCCGTCGAGCGCCTGCTGACCTACGTTCCGGCCTGGCCGCTGCCGAAGATCTTCCGCATGACTTCCGGCGGCAAGCTGATCGAAGGCATCTTCACCGGCGAGACCATCAACACGCCGTCGATGCTCTGCGTCGAAGACTATATCGACGCGCTCGTCTGGGCTGAGAAGGTTGGCGGGCTCAAGGGTCTGATGGCGCGTGCCGACGCCAATGCCAAGGTGATCTTCGACTTCGTTGCAGCCAACGGCTGGATCGCCAATCTGGCGGTCAAGGACGAGACCCGCTCCAATACGTCGGTCTGCCTGAAGATAGCCGACAAGGACGTCGCAGCACTTGATGCGGACGGACAGGCGGCCTTTGCCAAGGGCGTCGTTGCCCTGCTCGAAAAGGAAGGTGTCGCGTTCGACGTCGGCCATTATCGCGACGCACCTTCCGGTCTCAGAATCTGGGCCGGCGCCACGATCGAGGCATCCGACATGGCAGCGCTGATGCCGTGGCTGACCTGGGCTTTCGAGACCCAGAAGGCGACGCTGTCGCAGGCAGCGGCCTGATCCAAGTGATCCGCTTCGCTCTCGATGGGGAGCGAAGCCCTTGTACCGCATTCCCGTTCAGACCTGATCTTTTCAAGGAGGCCATCATGGCACCTCGCGTTCTCGTATCCGACGAACTGTCGGAAACCGCCGTCCAGATCTTCCGCGACCGCGGCGTCGACGTCGATTTCCAGCCGAAGCTCGGCAAGGACAAGGACAAGCTTGCCGAAATCATCGGCAACTATGACGGCCTTGCCATCCGCTCGGCCACCAAGGCGACCGAGAAGCTGATCGCGGCTGCGACCAACCTCAAGGTCATCGGCCGCGCCGGCATCGGCGTCGACAATGTCGATATCCCGGCGGCCTCGCGCCGCGGTATCATCGTCATGAACACGCCTTTCGGCAATTCGATCACCACCGCCGAACACGCGATAGCGCTGCTTTTTGCCGTTGCTCGCCAGCTTCCGGCCGCCGATACCTCGACGCAGGCCGGCAAGTGGGAGAAGTCCCGCTTCATGGGTGTCGAAATCACCGGCAAGATGCTCGGCGTCATCGGCGCCGGCAACATCGGCTCGATCGTCTGCTCGCGCGCCATCGGCCTCAAGATGCACGTGCTGGCCTATGACCCGTTCCTGTCGAAGGAGCGTGCCGAGGAAATGGGCGTCACCAAGGTCGAGCTCGACGAGCTGCTGGCGCAGGCCGACTTCATCACCCTGCACGTGCCGCTGACGGACAAGACCCGCAGCATCCTGAATGCCGAAGCGCTTGCCAAGACCAAGCCCGGTGTGCGCATCATCAACTGCGCCCGTGGCGGTCTCGTCGACGAGAAGGCGCTGGCCGACGCGATCAAGTCCGGCCATGTCGCCGGCGCCGGCTTCGACGTGTTCGAGGTCGAGCCGGCAACGGAAAGCCCGCTCTTCGGCCTGCCGAACGTCGTCTGCACCCCGCATCTCGGCGCCTCCACCACGGAAGCGCAGGAGAACGTTGCCCTGCAGGTTGCCGAACAGATGTCGGACTATCTCATCAAGGGTGCCGTCTCCAACGCGATCAACATGCCCTCGATCACTGCCGAAGAAGCGCCGATCCTGAAACCCTTCATCCGGCTTGCCGACGTGCTTGGCGCCTTCGTCGGCCAGGTGACCGAAAGCGCGATCAAGGAAATCGAGATCCTTTACGACGGTGCGACCGCGTCGATGAACACCAAGGCGCTGACCAGCGCCGTGCTCGCCGGCCTCATCCGGCCGCAGGTTGCCGACGTCAACATGGTTTCGGCACCGATCATGATCAAGGAAAAGGGCATCATCCTTTCCGAGGTCAAGCGCGACAAGACCGGCGTCTTCGACGGCTACATCAAGTTGACGGTCAAGACCGCCAACCAGACCCGCTCGGTCGCCGGCACGGTGTTCTCCGACGGCAAGCCGCGCTTCATCCAGATCAAGGGCATCAACCTTGACGCGGATGTCGGTAGCCATATGGTCTACATCACCAACACAGACGTTCCGGGGATGATCGGCTTCATCGGCATGACGCTCGGTGATGCCGGCGTCAACATTGCCAACTTCCAGCTCGGGCGCGAGAAGGAAGCCGGCGACGCGATCGCACTGCTCTATGTTGACGGCCCGGTTTCCGAGGTCGTGCTTGACAAGCTGCGCGCCAACGCCGCTATCCGCCAGGCAAAGCCGCTGGTGTTCAACGTCGAATGAGCACCGATGCATCAGCCTTGCCCGCCGGGTGGTGGGCGAGGCTTGCGGGCGCAAACCGGGCATGATTTTCGGGCCGATGCGCTGAGCATGTCGCGCAAAAGTGCGCAGCGGTTTTGCGATAACGACATGCGCAGAAACACGAGCTAAAGCGCAGCAAGCGAATCCTATAGATCGCGATGCGCTTTAGCGAACGGCCTGCTTTGCGACAAACGGCCAAGATTAAACTCGAGAACGACCAGGAACGCATCGGGACAAGCCGGTGCGTTCTTTCGGTTTGAAATGTTGATGACAGCCATGGCAGGACAGACATTCCGCTGGCGCGAAGCCAGCCTTCCCGATCTCGTTTCGGTCTCTGAAATTCAGCTGGTGGTACATGAGGCGTTTCCCGAGGACGGCCACGTGCTTGCCGACCGGCTGGAGTTGAGCCCAGAGGGCTGCTTCATGCTGGAGGTCGGCGGCGTTGCCCAGGGCTATGTGCTGAGCCATCCCTGGGTCAGGCGGGCGCCGCCCTCGCTGAACTCGATGCTGGGAGAGATCCCGGCAGCCGCCGACACCTGGTACATTCACGATCTGGCGCTGTTACCGGAGACGCGCGGATCCGGGGCAGGGGGCAACGTCGTCCCGTTGCTTGCCGATATCGCCCGGTCGGAAGGCTATCGCTCGATGTCGCTGGTCTCGGTCAACGGCTCGCGCGGCTTCTGGGAGCGGCAAGGGTTTTCGGTCCGCATGGACGCGCGGCTGGCAAGCAAGCTTGCAAGCTACGGCGAAGATGCAGTCTACATGGAACGCGCACTCGCCTGAAACAACTACTGCATAATTCCTTAAATCGGAATCGATTTAAGGACGAAATTATGCAGCAACTCAAAGTGTTACAGCGACCTTTGCGCGTCTCAACAGACGCGCGGCGCTGTAAGGCGCCGGCTCGGCCGGCGCCTTAGTCTCGGTTGTGCCCCTATGGAATCAGGCCGCATGACGGGCGGCAGGACGCCACTGCTTTTCCTCGACGGTGAAATGCGCCAGCCGGCCGGCGAGAACGCTGCTTTCCGAGGCGAGCGTCTGGCTGGCAGCCGAGGTCTGCTCCACCATCGCGGCGTTCTGCTGCGTCATCTGATCCATCTGGTTGACGGCGGTGTTGATCTCGCGAAGCCCGACCGACTGTTCGCCGTCAGCAAGTAGATACGTGTCGAAATTCTAATATTTTTCACTGCCTTAGCCCCGGGAAGAAAATCTGGGTCGGACAGAAACATTCATCTGCTAACCAAGCCTTAAAGTGTCTCCCCAGGTCTAGAGATTGCAATACGGGCACTTCACTACGCAGGCGCGCAGGTTGGTATCAGTGCTTCGGCCGACCCTTCTCAGCAATGGCGATGCCGCCGAGAACAAGCAGCAAGGCGATGAAATGGAAGGTATGGAATGTCTCGCCGACCAGCATCACCGACAGCAACGTGCCGAAGACCGGGATGGCATTGATGAAGAGCCCGGCACGGTTGGCGCCGATCATCTCGACGCCGCGCACGTAGAGCACCTGCGACATCAACGACGGGAATATGGCGGCGTAGAGGACGATGATCCAGCCGGTCATGTCAGGAACGATCGCCGTGCCGTTGCCGATTTCCCAGAACAGCAGCGGAACGGCGCTGAGCAGCGCGCCGAAGGCGGGGGCCGCGATGAAGCTCTGCCAATGCATCGCGGGCTTCCAGCGCAGTGCGACGGTATAGGCGGCATAAACGATGCAGGCGGCAATCATCAGGGCGTCGCCGAAATTGAACTCCAACTGCAGCAGGCTGGCGATGTCGCCGTGCGCGGCGGTGATCAGCACGCCGACCAGCGTCACGGTGAAGCCGATCACCTGGGCGATCGAAGCGCGGGTCCGAAACAGCATGAAGTTGAACAGGAAGATCAGCATCGGAATGCCGGCCTGCAGGATGACGGCGTTGATCGCGCTCGTATATTTCAGCGCGGAATAGAGCAGGGCGTTGAAGGTGGTGAAGCCGATCGCCCCATAGGCGAGCAGCTGCAGCCAATGCTGCTTGATCTTCTCCCAGTCGCGACGGATCTGCGGCGTCATCAGCACGAGGATGACGAGGAGCGCAAACACCCAGCGAAGGGTCGTCAACATCATCGGACTGACATGCCCGACGGCCATTTTTCCGGCCACGGAATTGCCGCCCCAGAAGAGTGCTGTGACGCAGAGATAGAAATAGGCCCTGGAATTCACGATGCTGCAACCTGCTGGGATGACGGGGATCGATTGCCGAAAGGGCGGGAGAGACGCCAGATATAGGCGCTAAATCCAGCGCTTGTCATGCAAAAAGGGCGGAACGCCCGTCATAACGGGGTCGCTTTCCCGGAGACAACACAGTATAGATGCGCGGGTTTTGAGAACAGCGCAACCCTACTTGCGCCCGTCAACAGGAAGAGAATTATGACGAATGTCGTGGTGGTCGGATCCCAGTGGGGTGATGAAGGCAAAGGCAAGATTGTAGATTGGCTCTCGGAACGCGCGGATATCGTCGTGCGCTTTCAGGGCGGTCACAACGCCGGCCATACCCTGGTGATCGACGGCGTCAGCTACAAGCTGTCGCTGCTTCCGTCCGGCGTCGTGCGTCCCGGCAAGCTCGCCGTCATCGGCAACGGCGTCGTCATCGACCCGCATGCGTTGATCGCCGAGATCGACAAGCTCGGCAAGCAGGGCGTCACGATTACCCCGGAGAACCTGCGCGTTGCCGACAACGCCACGCTCATTCTCTCGCTGCACCGCGAACTCGACGGCATCCGCGAAGACGCCGCCTCCAACAGCGGCACCAAGATCGGCACCACCCGCCGCGGCATCGGCCCGGCCTATGAAGACAAGGTCGGTCGCCGTGCGATCCGCGTGATGGACCTTGCCGATCTCGAAACCCTGCCGGCCAAGGTCGATCGCCTGCTGACGCACCACAACGCGCTGCGTCGCGGCCTCGGCGAGCCGGAGATCAGCCATGATGCGATCATGCTCGAACTGTCTTCGGTTGCCGACAAGGTCCTGCCGTTCATGGACACCGTTTGGGTGCTGCTCGACAAGGCCCGGCGCAAGGGCGCCCGCATCCTGTTCGAAGGCGCACAGGGCACGTTGCTCGATATCGACCACGGCACCTATCCGTTCGTCACCTCGTCCAACACCGTTGCCGGCCAGGCAGCGGCCGGTTCGGGCATGGGCCCGGGCTCGCTCGGCTACATCCTCGGCATCACCAAGGCCTACACGACGCGCGTCGGCGAGGGACCGTTCCCGACCGAGCTGCATGACGAGATCGGTCAGTTCCTCGGCGAACGCGGCCACGAGTTCGGCACGGTCACCGGGCGCAAGCGCCGTTGCGGCTGGTTCGATGCTGCGCTCGTCCGCCAGTCGGTTGCCGCCAACGGCATCACCGGCATCGCATTGACCAAGCTCGACGTGCTCGATGGCCTCGATGAACTGAAGATCTGCGTCGGATATACTCTCGACGGACAGCAGATCGACCATCTTCCGGCAAGCCAGGCGCAGCAAGCTTCGGCAAAGCCAGTCTATATTACACTCGAAGGCTGGAAGGAATCGACTGTCGGCGCACGCAGCTGGGCAGATCTTCCGGCACAGGCGATCAAGTATGTTCGCCAGGTCGAAGAACTCATCGGCGCACCCGTGGCTCTTCTTTCGACCAGCCCGGAGCGGGACGACACGATACTTGTGACGGACCCCTTTGAGGACTAGTGTCGGCGGACTGACATTGCGTCGTGATCGCAAACACATGCCTGAGCGTATGAGAAAGTTCTGATGGCGGATTTTGTTGCAGTTATTCGCAGGACCGTTGACGGCCTGTCGGAAAACACACCTGAAATGCGGGATAAGGTCTACGAGAAGGCGCGCGCCGCCGTGCGTCGCCAGCTCGAGAACATGAATCCGCGTCCGTCGGATGATATGATCAATCGTCAGTTGGCGAAGCTCGAAAACGCGATCGGGGAGGTCGACAGCGAATATGCTGAGGCCCTCCCGGCGATCGACCGGGTCGAGCCAGAGGCTGAGGTTGTGGAAACGGCCGAGCCGGTGGCGGCGGAACCGGTGGAAGCTGTCGAGGCGCCTGTCGAACAGGTCGAGGCCGAGAGCGAGCCGGCGACGGCCGCTGCCGAACAGCCGGCGCCGGAAGCCGTCAGCGATGCCGAGCCCCTGCCGGTCGAAGCACCGGCCGAATATGCCGAGGTAGCAGCCGAACAGGTCGAAGTCGCCGAGGAGCAGCCCGTGACGACCTGGGAGCCGCCCGTCGAGGACGAGCTGCCGGTCGCTGCTGAGGTGCACGACGAGGAAATCGTCGCGGCCGCCGAGCCTGCGGCTGAAGATAGCTATGACCATGCTCCGGTTGCCCCGGCAATCGAGCCTGAACCCGAGCCGGTTGAGGAAGTGACGTGGGATGCGCCCGCTGCCGAACCTGCCGCGGAAACGCCGGCGCGCTCGGAATGGGAACTGCCTGACTGGGAAGACACGAAGTCCGCTCCTGCGCCTGCCGCGCTGGATGCAAGACCGGCCGACGTGGTTGACGATGCCGGCACGCCTGAGCTTCTGGGCATGCATCCGGTCGAGGAAAAGCCTGTAGAAATCGAACCGGCGGCGCCGAAGGCGGATGCCAGCCGTTCGTGGTCGTTCGACGACGACGATCCCTTTGCCTCGATTACCGAACGTCCGGCGCAAAAGGCCAGCGACGCCGAAATTTCCGATTGGTCATGGCCGGTCGAAAAGACATCGCCGGCGCCAGCCGCGGGCTCGGCCGAGACCGCAAGCCAACAGGAGCGTGCGGGTACGGCCTGGGATCACATCGACGATCTTCTCGGTCTTGAAGGCGGTGCGACCACGGCGGCGGGAGCCGCAATGGGCAAAGATGCCGATCGCGGCATCGAGATGCCAGCAGCCGCCCCTTCGCGCCCCACGTCTTACCGCACGACGCCGAAGCCTTCGCGCTTCAGCATCAAGCGCTTGGCCGTTGCCGCAGGCCTGCTGCTCGCGCTCGGTGGCGGAGGCTTTGCCTACTGGCAGAACCGGGAAGCGAGCAATGCCTGGATCTCCGGCGTGGTGGCATCGATAACATCAGCTGTTTCCAGCTCGGGCGAGACACCCGCTGAACAAAGCACGCCTCCGGCGCAAACCGGCGAGACCGCCGTGCAACAACCCGGCGCGCATGACGACACGGCTGTCCCGGACGACACGTCGACGAAATTTACCCAGCGCCTGCTTGCCGATGGCTCGGAAACGGATGCCGGCCCGGCCGTCGTGAACGGTGAAAGCGCCGCGCAGGAAGGCAAGTCCGTCGCACCGCAGACCGAGGCCGGAAAGCCGCAGGAAAATGTTGCCGGCACGCCCGGTGCCGAAGCCGGAACGCCCGCCGCAGGCCAGCAGCCCGGCGCACAGCCGGCGCAGCCGGATGTGGCTGTTGCCAACGGCGAGAAGATGTTCCTCTACGAGGAGCGGCTCGGCCAATCCTCTCCGACGGCCATTCCGGGAACGGTCGCCTGGTCGGTCAAGGAGGAGTCTCCGGGGGGCGACGCCAAGCCGGAACCGGCAATCCAGGCTCAGATCACCGTCCCGGATCGCGGGCTGACGGCTCTGATGACGATCAAGCGTAATGCGGATCCGTCCCTGCCGGCGAGCCACGTGATCGAGTTCGTGTTCTCGCTGCCGCAGAACTTCGAGGGCGGGGCCATCGACGGCGTGCAGCGTGTTTCGATGAAGCGGACGGAGCAGGATCGCGGCGATGCGCTGATCGCAGTGCCCGCCAAGATCACCGACGACTTCCACATGATCGCGCTCAACGACCTTGCCGAAGCGGTCGGCAGCAACACCGAGCTGCTGCGCAGCCGCGGCTGGATCGATATCCCGCTGACATACCGGAATGGCCGTCGTGCACTGCTGACGCTCGAAAAGGGCCAGAGCGGCAACGAGGCTTTCAGCCAGGCTATGCGCGCCTGGGGATCGTCAGGCAACACGGCGGCGACCGGGCAGTAACGCCGGACAGGTCGAACGGAAGGCAACAAAAAACCCGGCGAGAACCTCGCCGGGTTTTTCGTTTCGATTCTATCAGTCCTGGATTACGCGCCTTCAACGACGCGCAAGGCTTGGGCGCGCTCCAGCGCCGCCTTGCGGACAGCGTCCTGAACCTTTTCAAAGGCCCTGACTTCGATCTGGCGCACCCGCTCGCGGCTGATATCGAACTCGGTCGACAGGTCTTCGAGCGTCAACGGATCCTCGGTGAGGCGACGCGCCTCGAAGATGCGGCGTTCACGATCGTTGAGCACCTTCATCGCGTTTGCCAGCAAGGCCTTGCGGCTGTCGAGTTCGTCCTGCTCGATCAGGATCTGTTCCTGGTTGTCGTGGTCGTCGACGAGCCAATCCTGCCATTGTCCGGATTCGCCTTCGCTTGCCTTGATCGGGGCGTTCAGCGAAGCATCGCCGGACAGGCGACGGTTCATCGAGATGACTTCGTCCTCGCTGACCTTCAGCGTCGTGGCGATTTCCTTGACATGTTCGGGCTTCAGGTCGCCTTCGTCGAGCGCCTGGATCTTGCCCTTGAGGCGACGCAGGTTGAAGAACAGCCGCTTCTGGTTGGCAGTGGTGCCCATCTTTACCAGCGACCAGGAGCGCAGGATGTATTCCTGGATGGCAGCCTTGATCCACCACATCGCGTAGGTCGCGAGGCGGAAGCCGCGATCAGGCTCGAACTTCTTGACGGCCTGCATCAGGCCGACGTTGCCCTCAGACACGACTTCGCCGATCGGCAGGCCATAGCCGCGATAGCCCATCGCGATCTTGGCGACGAGGCGCAGGTGGCTGGTGACGAGCTTGTGAGCGGCGTTGCGGTCATCGTGCTCCTGATACCGCTTGGCGAGCATGTACTCTTCCTGCGGCTCGAGCATGGGAAATTTGCGGATTTCGTCGAGATAGCGATTGAGGCCGCCTTCACCAGCGGCAATGGACGGCAAATTGTTTCGGGCCATGAAGCACCCCCTCTATAGTCTCCGGCCTCCGGGCGGCAGGCCGGGCATGTGGGTCTTCGTCAAGACCCCACGAGGCTACAAAATAAGTACGGCGAAAGCATGATTCAAGGAGTCCGGTTTCACTAACATGTGACGCCGGAGGCGAGACAGATCACGAATAGAGGCGCATCTAAGATTGGAATCGCCCGGTCGAATTTCAAGGGGAGCGTTACGCTCCACCCCGCAGGGCCTCGACCAGGGATTCCATGTCTTCAGGCATCGGGGCCTCGAAGTGCATGATCTCGCCGGTCGAGGGATGCTCGAACTGCAGCATGAAGGCGTGCAGGGCCTGTCGATGAAACTGATTGACCACCGACTTTGCCGCCTCCGGCAGGAGATTGGCCTTGGTGCGGAAGGCTGCGCCATATTCCGGGTCGCCGATCAGCGGGTGGCCGATATGGGCCATATGCACACGGATCTGGTGGGTGCGTCCGGTCTCGAGGTGGCATTCGACTGTTGATGCCAGGCTGGTGCCGTCGGGCTTTTCCAGATAGCGCTCGACAACCTCGTAATGGGTGATCGCCTCGCGGGCGTCGTCGCTGTCCTCGCGCTTCACCGCGCGCTTGGTGCGGTCCCCCGCTCGGCCGAGAGGGGCGTCGATGGTCCCCTTCAACTGGCGCGGCCGTCCCCAGACGACGGCCCGGTAGGCGCGCTCGAGCGGGCCGGTGCGGCCGTGATCGGCAAACTGGTCCGACAGATGGCGATGGGCGGCGTCGTTCTTGGCGACGACCATGACCCCGCTCGTTTCCTTGTCGAGGCGATGGACAATGCCGGGCCGCTTGACGCCGCCGATGCCGGATAGGCTGTTGCCGCAATGGTGAATGAGTGCGTTGACGAGCGTGCCCGTCCAGTTGCCGGCGCCGGGATGGACGACGAGACCGGCCGGCTTGCACAGGACGATGAGATGGTCGTCCTCATAGAGCACGTCGAGCGGGATGTCCTCGCCCTTCGGCTCCGGATCTTCCGGCTCCGGCAAATCGATCTCGAAATGGTCGCCGGGCTGGACCTTCTTCTTCGGCTCCGTCACCGGCTTGCCGTTGATCGAAACGGCCCCCTGCTCGATCAGGCTCTTGATGCGGTTGCGGGAAAATTCGCCCGAAAGCGCCTCGGTCAGGAAGGAATCGAGCCGCCCTGCGGCGTCCTCGCCCGCCGTCAGGACTTTCCTATTGGCTGCTGCTTGTTTAAAGGGGTCGTTCATTCCGTTTTAAATCCGATAAAAGGCCAGCCATGACCGCGACCGCGCCCGATGACCAGGAAGACAAGCCGCTAGACCCGGCGATGGAGAACGTACGCCGCAAGATGGTGCGGCTGCAGCTCGTCTCGGCAGGCGTGATGTTGGTCATGCTTATGGCTGTCCTCGGAACGATTGTCTACAAGCTGACCCGCACGGACGAAAACGCGCAGGCGCAATCCGCGGCCATTGCCGTTCCGAGCGAGGCGCCGGTCAATGCGGTCGCAGCCCTCCCTGCCGGCTTCACGGTGACCAACGTCGCGCTGTCGGGCTCGCAGGTGCTTTTCTACGGCAATCTGCCTGGCGCCGAACCGCGTGCCATCGTCTTCGACATCGGTGCTGGCCGCATCGTTGCCGACATCACCGTCAGGACGAACTGACGGTATGGCCTTAAGCGCCTCGCCCCTGATCCGCATCGATGATCCGGCAGATCCGCGCATCGCCGGGTTCGTGTCGATCAAGGAACGGGACCTGACGGGCCGGCAGGGCCGTTTCATCGCCGAAGGCACGGTAGTGCTGCGCATGCTGGCGGCGGCGCATCGCTCCGGCCGCGGGCTTGCGGCCGAGGCCATCCTGCTTCTTGAAAGCCGCGTGGCCGGCATCGAGGACGTTCTGGCGGGATTTCCCGCGGATGTGCCCGTTTATGTCGCGGCGGCACCGGTGTTCGATGCGATTGCCGGCTTCAACATGCACCGTGGCGTGCTGGCGCTCGGGCGGCGCGACGGGATTGCCGGTCGGGACGCGCTTCTCGCCTCGCTGCCGGCTTCAAGCCTGGTTCTCGCCGCCTGCGGCATCTCCAATCACGACAATATGGGCTCGCTGTTTCGCAATGCGGCCGCCTTCGGCGTCGACGCGGTGCTGATGGACGAGACGAGCTGCGATCCGATGTACCGCAAGGCGATCCGCGTTTCCGTCGGCTCGGTGCTGACTGTGCCGTTTGCGCGCGAGGGGTCGGCGGCGTCGCTGATCGAACGGCTGCAGGACGAGGGGTTTGCGATCTGGGGCCTCTCGCCGGCCGGCGAAACCGATATCGGCGGTATACCGCCGGCCATGCGCACCGCCTTGCTCGTCGGGACGGAAGGGGAGGGGCTGCCGCCGGCCATCCTGAAATCCGTCCGCACCGCGCGCATTCGCCAGCGGCCCGGGCTCGACAGCCTCAATGTCTCGATGGCAGCCGGGATCGCGCTGCATCAGGTTGCCTTGATCAACGGCCGGATCTGAGCCGCGCGGAACGCACGTATAAGGCGTGTCGCTATCGCAAAACCGCTGCACACTTTTGCGCGACATGCTTTATTCCCGCGGCAGGATTTCCTTTGCCCGCTTTGCCAGGCTCCTGCGGCCCGCCGCGTCGTTCGTTTCGTCACCCGCGAGCAGGCTGAGGATCGGCGAGGCCGCACCTTCGAGCGTTGCCGTCAGCGCCACCATGCCGGCTGCAATTTCGGCCACTTCCTCGCGCAAGGCATCGTCATGGGCGGCGGTCCTGGAATTGGTCAGGCGTTCCGACAGGGCGGTTGCGCGGTTCTTGAGTTCGTCGGAAAGGGCGACAGTTTCCAGCGGCATCGCGACCGGTTGCTCGGTGAGCTGCGCAGGGCGGGTGGCAGCGCCCTGCGGCGGCTCGTTGCCGCTCGCGCGACGGTCCTTGCGCGCGGGGAAGGCGACACCCGCCGCGCGCAGGGCCCTGGCTGCATCCCGCATGTCCTGATTCACGTCTTTCACCTTGGTCTTCAGTCGTTCGATTTCATCGGCGCGTCGCTCGAGCGCGCTTTCGCGATCAGCACCCGCGGCCAGTTCCCGTGCAAGCTTGTCTTCCAGCCGCTGCAGGCGGCTCTCGTCCCGTGCGAGGAGCAGCGCCATCTCCTTGGCGTGGGCGCTTTCGGTCTTCAGGTCCACGCGCAGCGCCTCGCGCTCGTCGCGCAGGCCCGCAATGCGGCTCTTGAGGTTTTCCACCTCGGTCTCGCGTGCTGCAAGGTCGAGCCGCAGATTGTCGATATCCGTGGCATGCTGCGCCAGTTGATTGGTGAGCGTCTGGATATTCTCGGTCTTGCCGACATTGTCGCGCTCGACGCTCTCCAGCGATGCCTTCATGCGCTCCAGCCGCTGATCGAACTGGCGGATCGCCGAACGCATGTCGGCGGCCTCGACGTTCATGTCGGCAAGCTGGGCGTGAAGGTCGGCGTTCTCGCCACTCAGGCGGCGGGCCTCCTGCAGCGTCTTTTCGTTGGTGAGCATCAGCGAGACGCCCTTGTCGCGCTCGCGCTTCAGGGCTTGAAGCGTGCGGGCGTTCTCGGCGGCATAGGTGGCGCGGGCGGCATCTTTCTGCGCCCGCACTTCCTGGGGGCTGAGCGGCATGGTCGCCTTCAGGCGGTCCTCGGCAAAGCGCACGATGCGGCGGTGAATGGCCGGCGCGACGAGAAGGCCGATGATGATCGCCGTCAGGAAGCCCAGGGCAAAGAGGAGCGAGAATTCAATCACGAGCTGGCCGTTTCAAAGCTGGACCGGAAGCAAACGCCCCGCCCGACCGTCACAGCCAGGGCAAGGCGCTTCATATTACTTCCCTGCACTAAACATGACGTTTCGTGCGCTGCAAGTATTTGAGGCGGGATTTCGCGCAAGCCGCGCCGCCGTTGGGGTCAGAAGGGGTTCCAGGTCGGGTTCTGCGTCATCTTGAGATAGCCGACATTGACGCCGAGCCGGGCGCCGATGCCGGTGCGGATCGGAACGACGACGATCTGTTCGTCGGTCAACACCGTCATGCCGACGCCGGCCACGACATAGGCCGAGCCCGAGACGCCGCCGAACCGCTTGTAGAGCGACGGCACGCTCGGCAGGTTGTAGACCAGCATCATGGTGCGGCTGCCTTGGCCGCCCCAGTCGATGCCGAGCGACGGGCCTTGCCAGAAGACATTGTGCTGTCCGGCATTCTTGGTGTTGAGTTCGCCTTCTCCGTAGGTCAGGCCGGCGATGAAGGCGCCGGAGCCTTCCTGGCCGAGAATGTAGCCGTTCGGCAGGCCGTAGCGCTCAAAGGCGCGCTCCACCACCTTGGCGAGACCGCCCGAGGTTTCACCGAAGAAGCCGTGACCGGCGTCGACGATCTCCTGCATCGAATACTGGCTGTTGTTTGCCTGCTGGGCCTGGGCGGCGGATATGGCGCCCGCCATCAGGAACATCGTCGCCAGGATAGCGCGGCCAGCCGTCGTGGCCGCCTTCATGATCTGCTGCATCGTTTCCTCCGTCAGGCGCGAAAATCACTCGCTTGCGGGTTTGCTGTGGCCGGCATCGCCTGTGATGGCGCGGCCAGCGGGGGTCTGGACCATTTCCCTGCAATTTGAACCGATGGTCTTAACAATCGGTTTACCAAATGTGGTGTCATTATGATCCACTGATGAACGGCTGCGCCGGGCAGCCCATGGCTTGCGTCTGTGCGCCTGAGGCATTACCGGCTCTGCTCGAGCGCGTGCCTCATGTCGGCATGCCGATAGAACCGAACAAGGAAAGACGATGGCAACGAATCCGAACCTGACATTGACGGGACCCGATCTGGCTGCGCTTCTGTGCAGCCGGGTTTGCCACGACGTTATCTCGCCGGTCGGCGCCATCAACAATGGCCTGGAACTTCTCGACGAGGGCGGTGCCGATGCCGACGCCATGGACCTCATCCGCACCAGCGCGCTCAATGCGTCGGTCCGCTTGAAGTTCGCGCGTCTCGCCTTCGGCGCATCCGGCTCGGTCGGCGCATCGATCGACACCGGCGAAGCGGAAAAGGCGGCCAAGGATTTTGCTGCGGCCGAGAAGAAGACCGAGGTCAACTGGCACGGGCCGCGCGCCATCATCGCCAAGAACCGGGTCAAGCTGCTCCTGAACCTCTTCCTCATCGCCTATGGCGCGATCCCGCGCGGCGGCGTCATCGACATCACGCTCGAAAATCCCGAGCTTGATGCGGTGTTCACGCTGGTCTGCAAGGGCCGGATGATGCGCGTGCCGCCGCGGCTGGTCGAACTTCTGTCCGGCACGCCGGAAGAAGCGGTCGATGCACACTCGATCCAACCCTACTACACGGTGCTGCTCGGCGAAGAAGCCGGCATGACGATCGACGTGGTTTCCACCGGCGAAGAGATCATCTTCACCGCGCGCATGACGCCGGCTGAAGCTTAAGGTCGGCACGACTTTATTCTGTTTTGATACAGGTCCGGCGCGGCGTGGCAATGGCCCCCGCGCCGGACATTCGTGTGCCCGCAGTTTGATCGCCTGCTTTTCCCAGTTTCTGGACCGCTCTCTGAAAAATTAATGTTTTCAGCACGTTGAAAGCTGCCGGAAAGGCTGTGGTAAGGATGATCCGTAACGAAATCTTTGCCAAATTTGTATAGGGTTGTTTCAAGCGTGCGACTACGCGCGTAGGTAAGTCATGAAGGAGTTGGACATGCGGCGCTTGATGATTGCCGACGGCTCGGATGTCGTCCGGAAGGTTGGGAAACGTATCCTGTCCGGGATGGGCTTCCTTGTCTACGAAGCGCCGAGCGGGCTCGAGGCGCTGGTGCGCTGTGAAGCCGAGCTGCCGAACATTCTCGTCGTCGATGCCGGTTTGGACGGCGCTCTCGATCTCATCGCCAATATCAGGCGGCTGCCGAACGGTGCATCGGTGCGCATCTACTATTGCGTCGTCGAGGCGGACCTGAAGAAGATGATGGCGGGCAAGCGCGCCGGCGCCGATGACTTCCTGCTGAAGCCCTTCGATCGTAAGATCCTGACAAGCGTCTTTGCCAGCCAGTCGATGGCGGCCTGACGCCGAGCGCAACCTGCATCGGATCTGAACGAGTCGCGGCAATTGCTGCGGCTTTTTGCTGTCCCGCCTTCGCGGTCTTGCGTGGCGCCAGCGACCAGGGCCGAGGGCAGGTGGGTGTCGCCACTTCCGCCACGTGTCGCTGCCGCCGTCTGCCCGATAAGGATCCGGTAGCGCCACGAAGCATCTGATACAGCGCCGCGCGTCAAATATGACGCGCTAAGGACGCTGTAACGCATTAAACCTGCTGCATAATTTTCTCCTTAAATCGATTCCGATTTAAGGAATTATGCAGTAGCCGAGAGCAGAACAGCAGGACTGCGCCGGTGGGAACGGCGAAGCGTCGGCGGCAACGAAAAAACCCGCCTCGAAGGGCGGGTTCGTTCAAAAATTGTCCGTTGGCGTCATGCCTGGATATGCGGGTCCATGCCGCGCCCGGAAGAGAGCCTGAAAATCAGGCGGTTTCGGCGTATTCCGCACCATCCGGCTCGCGCAGAACGTAGCCGCGGCCCCAGACGGTTTCGATGTAGTTGGCGCCACCGGCAGCATTGGCAAGCTTCTTGCGCAGCTTGCAGATGAAGACGTCGATGATCTTCAGTTCCGGCTCGTCCATGCCGCCGTAGAGGTGGTTGAGGAACATTTCCTTGGTGAGCGTCGTGCCCTTGCGCAGCGAGAGCAGCTCGAGCATCTGGTATTCCTTGCCGGTGAGGTGGACGCGCTGTCCGCCGACTTCCACCGTCTTGGCATCGAGATTGACGATCAGTTCGCCGGTCGAGATGACCGACTGGGCATGACCCTTGGAACGGCGGACGATCGCATGGATGCGCGCCACCAGTTCGTCCTTGTGGAACGGCTTGGTCATGTAGTCGTCGGCGCCAAAGCCGAGGCCGCGAACCTTGTCTTCAATCCCGGCCATGCCCGACAGAATGAGGATTGGCGTCTTCACCTTGGAAAGACGCAGCGTTCTCAAGACCTCGTAACCGGACATATCCGGAAGGTTGAGGTCGAGAAGGATGATGTCGTAGTCGTAGAGTTTGCCGAGATCGACGCCTTCTTCACCGAGATCGGTGGTGTAAACGTTGAAACTCTCGGACTTGAGCATCAGCTCAATGCTCTGAGCCGTTGCGCTGTCGTCTTCAATTAGTAGAACCCGCATATTCTTCCCCTTTTCCGCCGCCCAAGGTCATCGTGGCCCCCTTACGCGATACGGATCCAGTCGTTGCCTGATTTGGAGGCTGCCATCAAATGGTTAACAAATTCTGATTCACTCTGGCAAGGTGTATCGAGATTGTTAAATATTTTTAGCAGTCTCCTGATTTCAAACGTGAATCCAAAACGGCACTTTTCATACGAAACATGAGGAAATGCCGCTATCTGACTCTTCTGACTCGTTAATGCCGGGGCCGTCATATTTCGTGCCTCAGTATTTACGGAGCCTTAAATCATCACGCCTATGATTAACGATGCCCGTAAACGAAAGGTTACCAGCGGTAGGCTTTTGTTAATATCGCTGTCGATTTTTCGTTTTCTGTCTGTTGGGGCAGGCTCGACGGGCCAAATCAGTAACCGGGGTCTCGTTATCCACGGGAGTATTGCGTATGAAAGCACGTGAGAGCCTTGTCCGCCTGAAGGAATTTCAGGTCAGGGAGAAGCAGCGTCAGCTGAGCCAGCTTCAGATGATGATGGCTGAGTTCGAACGGATGACCAAGGATCTGGAAAATCAGATTGTTTTCGAGGAAAAGAAGTCGGGCATTTCCGATCCCTCGCATTTTGCCTATCCCACTTTCGCCAAGGCTGCTCGTCAAAGAGCCGACAATCTTCAGGTCTCCATTCGTGAGCTGAAGGCGCAGCAGGACGCTGCCGAACTCGCGCTCGAAGAAGTGCAGGCCGAATATGCGAAGGCGGCGGCGCTCGAGGAACGGGACACAACGACGCGTCTTAGGGCGTAAGCCTGTAGGTCGTTTCGAGGCAGACGATTTTCATTCTTTGTCGGGCGATGCCTCTGGCATGGCCCGATCCGGCACGATTGTCACAGCTATGAAAAACCCGCCTGACAGCCAGCTGTCGGGCGGGTTTTCCCATTTCGGAACTGCGTGAAGCATGTCGCGCAAAAGTGTGCGGCGGTTTTGCGACAACGACATGCGCAAAACGAGAGCTAAAGCGCAAAAGGTCAATCCTGGAGACCGCGACGCGCTTTCGTGACGGCGGCCAACTCAGGCCTGGATCACATCCTGCCAGTCGGGGTGGCGCAGCGCCTGCGCGCGCATGAACGGGCAGAGCGGGATGATCTTCCAGCCGCCCTTGCGCGCTTCGTCGATCGCATGTTTTGCCAGCGCCTGGCCGACGCCCTTGCCGCGCAGCTCGTCGGGAACCAGGGTGTGATCGACGATGATCAGTTTCGGCGATGACCGAGAATAGGTCATCTCGCCGGTATATCCCTCGACTGATGTCGAGTAGCGGCCGTGCGACCCGGTCTCTTCATGGGCGATATCCATCTCAGCATCCCTTCACATTCAACGTTTGCGTGTTGCCGACGATGCTATCGCATGACTGCAGCGTTCGAAACCGGTTTGGCGGAAACGGGAGGAAACGCACTGTCGCCGAAATGGTGCCTTTTGGCAGGCGAGGCGGGCGATGGAAAAGACGAAGACGGCGGCCACCGGAAATCCCGGGGCCGCCGTTCAACCTATGGCCCTGTCGGGGGCTTTTAGTGGCGATATTGCTGGATGCGTGTCGTGCGCAGGCCGGCCAGACCGTGATCGTTGATGGAGGACTGCCAGGAAAGGAATTCCTCGACAGTGAGGGTATAGCGTTCGCACGCTTCCTCAAGGCTCAAAAGGCCGCCGCGGACAGCGGCAACCACCTCAGCCTTCCTGCGGATAACCCAGCGCCGGGTATTCGCCGGCGGCAGATCCGCAATCGTCAGAGGGCTGCCATCGGGGCCGATGACATATTTTACACGTGGTCGCATCATTTCGGTCATGGGACTCTCTACACAAACTCAAGACCATATGAGCCTGACCTTAGCCCGCCACATTTAACATTTGCCTAAGCCGTCAGTAACGATTTGCTCATAATTTTAAATACTTCCGCACACTCCCTCGATCACTTCCGCAACGTCCCGCCGGCGATCGCGACGCCTGTCGCGCTCGACAATAGCCGCCTTATTGTCCGGAAAGCTCTGGATTATCGCGGATTTTACATGGGAGCCATGCAATTACCACATTTCACTTTAACTAAAATTCTTGGTAACGAGGCGCCGAAATAAAGGATGAGCGACGTTTGTGCGCTCCCGATTCATTCTTGGTGCATCGTCATATTTTCACAACCGGTCGCGTTGCTTTCGCGGGCATGCCGGAGGGGGTGGCTGTATTCTGGCTGCCGGGTGAAGTTCATGCGCCGGATGATTTTCGGGGCCGTTGTATTCTCTCGACCAGGCGCGTTGGCACTGGTGATGTGGTGATCAGAGATGAAGGAATCGAATGACCCAGCCTTGCTGCGCGAGGCTGAGACGGCGGAGATGATTTCCGAAATCGATACGGCTGCCGTCCGCACCGAATACGAGCTTCTGCATCTGATGCGGCGGTTGATCGCGCGTTACGGTTTTGGCCATTTCATGATCGCGCGCCTGCCGCTGGCCGAGCAGCAGCGCTTTTCAGAACGCCTGGTGCTGAGCAATTGGCCGTCCGAGTTGGTGCGCCAATACGACGCCTGCGAGACCTTTCAGTCGAGCGTGCTGGTCGAGCGCCTGCGCGGCACCAAGCTGCCGGTGACCGGCGGCGCCGAGCTGCTCGACGCCGCCGGCAAGCCAGCCGACGAGGCGATGGTGCACCGGCTACTTGCCCATCCCGAAATGGCGCGTCACTTCGCCGTCCAGTTGCACACCAGCAGCGGCGACCCCTTCGTCGCCATGCTGTCCGGGCGGCGGGAGCCGCCGGTCGGCGTCGAGCAGGCGACGCTGTATCTCTCCCTCGTTCAGCTGTTCGAATGCCTCGAGCGCACCTTCGACACCGGCAGCTCGGCGCGTGAAAAGCTGTCGAGCCGCGAGATCGAATGTCTGCGCTGGGCGGCCGCCGGCAAGAGCAGCGACGAGATCGCCATCATTCTCGGCATCTCTACCTATACGGTCAGCAGCTATTTCAAGAGCGCGACCCGCAAGCTCGACGCCGTCAACCGCATGCAGGCGATCGCCCGCGCCATGCGGCTGAAACTGATCTGAGACGGGCCCGCCGCGGCCGGCCTTGCGCCATGACGCCGCCCTTGCCGCCGGGCGGACAAGTTTCTATATGTCGGCGACGAGTGCATGTCGCGCAAAGATGCGCAGCGGTTTTGTGATAACGACACGCCCAAAGACAAGAACGTAAAGCGCAACAGGCGAATCCTTGGGATCGCGACGCGCTTTGGAGCATCCCGCTTTCAAGTGGAACCGCAGGAAGCGGAGAAGATGTTCTGGAAATTTTAGTGCTACAGCGATCTTTGCGCGACTGATAAGACGCGCGGCGCCGTAGAAGCGAGAGCGGGCCGCGCGCTATTTGCCCGGCATTGCATCGCATGAAGCGTGAAACAGGGGCGAGCGCTGTCGCCGCCACCCGAAGGCCGGATTGGATCCCGTGAATAGTTTCGATTTTGACCGCAAGCCCGAAGATACGCGTGTCGTCGTCGCCATGTCCGGCGGTGTCGATAGTTCCGTCGTCGCCGGCCTGCTCAAACGCGAGGGTTACGATGTTCTCGGCATCACGCTGCAGCTTTACGATCATGGCGCCGCCGTGCACCGTGCCGGCTCCTGCTGCGCCGGCCAGGACATCGACGATGCGCGCCGCGTCTGCGAAACGCTCGGCATCCCGCACTACGTGCTCGATTACGAAGCGCGCTTCCGCGAAACGGTGATCAACCCGTTTGCCGAAAGCTATGTCGCCGGCGAAACGCCGATCCCCTGTGTTGCCTGCAACCAGACGGTCAAGTTCGCCGATCTCTTGGCGACCGCCAAGGAGCTCGGTGCCGATGCGCTGGCGACCGGCCACTACATCCGTTCGCGGCCGAGCCCGAACCCGCGCTATGCCGGCCAGCGGGCGCTCTATCGCCCGACCGACGCCGATCGCGACCAGAGCTATTTCCTCTTTGCCACCACGCAGGAGCAGATCGACTATCTGCGCTTCCCGCTCGGCCACCTCTCCAAGGCCGAGACGCGGGTGCTGGCGGAGGAAATGGGCCTTGTCGTCGCCCAGAAGGCCGACAGCCAGGACATCTGTTTCGTGCCGCAGGGCAAGTACAGCGATATCGTTTCGAAGCTGAAGCCGAATGCGGCGCTTGCCGGCGAGATCGTGCATCTCGACGGCCGCGTGCTCGGCAGCCATGACGGCATCCTGCACTACACCATCGGCCAGCGCCGCGGCATCGGCATCGCCACCGGCGAGCCGCTCTATGTCGTCTATCTCGACGCCCGCTCGCGCCGCGTCATCGTCGGCCCCAAGGAAGCGCTGGAAACGCGCCGGGTTTACCTGCGCGACGTCAACTGGCTGGGCGACGAAGATCTCGAAGTCGTGGCAGCTGAAGGCTTCGACTGCTTCGCCAAGGTCCGCTCCACCCGCCAGCCGGCACCCGCCATCCTGAAGCGCGACGCCGAGGGTCTTTATGTCGAGCTTGCCGAGGGCGAAGCCGGCATCGCGCCGGGCCAGGCCTGCGCGCTCTATTCCGGCGTCGGCGAAGACGCCCGCGTCTATGGCGGCGGCTTCATCCGCAAATCCGAGCGCGAAGCCGGTGCTGAAGCCGCATTGAAGGTGCTTCTGGCGGCACCCGCGGCGGCTTGAGGCAGACATTTCCGATCGCGCGGGAAAACTTCACATTTTCCCCGCGACTTGGCTTGACACTTGGCTGAACCGGGCCTTATAAGCCGCCCGTCCAGTCAAAACGGCTTCGCCTTCGAAGCCTTGACGCGGTACCCGGCGGAGTAGCTCAGTAGGTTAGAGCAGAGGAATCATAATCCTTGTGTCGGGGGTTCGAATCCCTCCTCCGCTACCATTTCTCCATTGTCCGACCCGGCTGTTGCGTGATGCGCCGTTCTGATTTTTAACATCGGCTTTTGCTAAGCGAGGGAGCGCTCTTCCGAAATACGTCATTCGGCGTCATCGGTCTCAGTCGCATCCAACTTCACGCGAAGCATGATACGCTGAATTGTCGTTCGTATTCCTACTCTTTGCCTGCCGCTCACGACAATCGAGTCCCATTCGGGTTCGTTGTCGGCGCCATTGCCCCAGTCGCTGTCCAAGAGATGGTCGAATACCTGGCAGTCCGAGATGTCGTCATCTTGCAGCTCATATGTGCCCGCTTCGCAAAGCAGGAGTTTGATGAGCAGCGGAAACGCGTAAGCTGAGGCTACCATATGCTGGCCGAGGTCCCAATTCACCGAGAATTTTGTTTTCGCTCCAGCATGGACCGACGCGCTTCGTGCTTCGTATAGTTCCTTTGCCCATTTTTTATGTACGGGCCATTGCAGTTGATCAGGGAAAGCCGGATCCCTTCTTACGGTGCGCGACTGCGCAATTGATCGGTCTGCATATGGTGCCCAAAGCTTCGTCACGGCATCTGCCAGCAGCAGCGCGACTTGTTTGCCGGGAAAGGGGCCAAGCAGCTTCTCGAACGCAATAGCTGAGAGCATGACGCACGTTGATGTCGCCAAGTCTGGCGTTTCTGAATGCCCCAGAAGAAAAACTTCGAGCGCAGTGTGGATGCGCTCGGCGATTTCTGGAGCTTGCGTCTCGGCATCGGAAATCGCGCATGCCAACGCTTCATTTACACGTTCGCAGCTTGTTGCCTCGATCTGGAAGGGTTGTTGGAACATCACCTGACCGAAGCGGTATCCACCGACTAGTAGCGAGCCGCCTCGCCTCGGATAGTGCAGCGCTAAATGCTCATGTCTCGACGAAATCGCGAAACTTTCCAATCTAAACATCGTCGCGTTCAAGTGCGGGAAAAATCGCGCCATAAGGCGCTGCTCCGAGAGGCAGGCGATGGCCAAAATTCGCGTTGCGCCCTGAGCAGCAGCATCCAGCTCTACGTTCCAAGGCTCTGCCGCACCCTCTCGTATCAATAGGGTACATTGCTGCAACGGCACTCCTCGTTGATCGACGTGAGCCGAGATTATGGCTGCTAAGCGCTGCGCCACTGTATCATGCACCAACTCCCCGAGAGCCTGAATATGAACCGGTCTAAAAGTGAACTCATCGATGGTGACAGGGTAGGGCAGCGTCACCCAAGGTAGCAATGTAGCTCGACCGTCGATAGAGAGAGGCTCCATTCGGCTCGCTGGCTCCAATGTGCGATGTGCGGCCAACAATCTGCTGAGTCGGCTGCACGGACAAGAGGGTGAGGAAGGGCACAGCGATGTCGAACGACTCATATTCGACGTTCTGCACCTCGCGTGGAGGCAGACACCGGGCTCTTGACAGAGCGCAACCATGTCGACGTAGTTCGACGCCGATCACCCATGACGATGCCGATGGTGCAGGTCAGGATAATGCGGATGCTTGTGCCACATCGGTTCGTGCCGGTGCCAGTGGGAATGCGGCTCGGTGACCGGGCCGTCGTGGCTGTGGGTGTGATGCTCGTCGTGGATATGGGCGTGTTCGTGCTCGAGCGCCTCGTGGGCGTGTTCGTGGTCGTGGCGCTCGGCCAGGTGCATCCACAGGCCGAAGGCCATCAAGAGGCCGGCTGAGAGGAATTGCAGGGTGATCGTGTCGCGGAAGAGGGCGATCGACAGAAGCGCGCCGATGAAGGGGGCGAGCGAAAAATAGGCGCCGGTTCGCGCCGTGCCGAGATGGCGAAGGCCGAGCATGAACAGGACGAGGCTGATGCCGACGCCGAGGAAGCCGACGAGGGCTGCGGCAGTGGTGAGGCCGGCTGACGGCAGCGAGGCGCCGAGCGACAGGGCAAGCACGAGGTTGGTGGCGCCGGCCGCCAAGCCCTTGATCATGGCGATCTGGACGGGATCGGCGGAGGAAAGCTTTCGCGTCAGATTGTTGTCGATGCCCCAGGCAAGGCAGGCGCCTGATATCAGCAGGCTGCCGCGATCGAGGCTCAGGCCCGCACCGTTCCACGACAGAAGGACCGCACTGCAGAGAATGGCTGCAGCACCCAGCAGCAGCCGGCGATCGACGTTCTCGCGAAACACCAGCCAGGCGATGGCCATCGTTGCCAGGCCCTCGAGGTTCAGGAGCAACGATCCGGAGGCGGCCGTGGTCTGGGATAGGCCGAACATCAGCAGCAGCGGACCGAGCACGCCGCCGAACAGGATGACTGACATCAGCCAGGGAATGTCGGCGCGCGCCAGCGGCGCTTCGACGCCATCAAGCCCGACCAGAGCGCGGGCGCGGTGGATGATCGCCAGGCCAATCCCGGCGCCGAGATAAAGCATGCCCGCAAGCAGCCAGGGATCGACAGCGCCGAGCAGCAGCTTCGAAAGCGGCGTCGACGCGCCGAAGAGGACCGCCGATCCGAGCGCAAGCGGAACGCCGGGCCAGAGATGGGAATGATCGCTCGACATCGGAAACTCTCTGGCAATGGGTGGGCATCGGCAACGAAGCGGCCGTGCGCTCCATCCAAGCAGCAAAGTTTTGCGAAGGGAAGTCTTTGTCGACGTCGGCAAGGGGGAGGGGTTGGTGAGGGTCTCCCAACACGCCAATCGGCCGTTCACTGCGCCGGTGTCGGCCACAGGGCCGTGTCGAATGGCGGAGAGGCGATGCCGCTGATATCGGCGCCGCTCAGGCGGCGAACGGAGACGGCGGCGCGAGGCTGCGGTTATTCGTGGATCGACGAGGTGATCACGCTGTAATCGGGCGCGGTGATATCCGTGCGGTATTGGGACAGGGCAACATGCATGAAGGCGATCACTGCGACCGAGAAGGCGAGCACTGTGATGGAAACGCCGAAACCGGTCTTGATCATGCCCGTATCCTCCAAGCCTTGTGTTTGTCGATGGGAGACTGTCAAACCGTGGCACGGAGACTATCGTGTGGCGTCGACTGCGCTGTTCCCCGGGTAACACGCCGTATGGTTACTGATTTCTGAACGGAGAATGCTGTCGGCAAGGCCATCGCCCGATCGGCACGTGGAGATCACCATAGCGTGAGACGGGAACGGGGTTGGCGCGGGCCCTTGTTGAAGGCAAGAGCGGCAGCCAGCTTGAAGAATTCGCTTTCGTGCGTATTGTGGCGAGCCCATGCGCATGCGTTCCGAGATGGCGTTATTGTCTCCCATTGCTGTTTGCGCCTGTGACACTCGCCAGCAGGCGTGCCTTCGTCAGTGGTTCACGAAAGCGAACGGCCATTTCATAGTGATTTCTCAGATGACGATTTCCATTCGTTGTTCCCGTCCCGCCGATTTTCCGCGCACGCTCGATATCTGGCGCAGCGCCGTCGTTGCGACCCATGACTTTCTCTCAAGCGAAGATTTCGCTGCCATCGAAGAGATGGTCGCCACCCAGTACCTGCCGCAGGCGGCGCTGTGGATTGCTGTCGATGCCGCCGATGTCGCCCTTGGCTTCATGGGCATGAGCGAGGCGCGGATCGACGCCCTGTTCGTCCATGCCGAGGCCCGCGGCGGCGGTGTCGGGCGCGTGCTGGTCGAACATGCGGCCACGCTGCATCCGGTGCTGACGGTCGATGTCAACGAGCAGAATCGTTCCGGTGCAGGCTACTACGCCCGTCTGGGATTTGAAACCACCGGCCGTTCGCCTGTTGATGACGACGGCCGGCCCTATTCGCTGCTGCATCTGCGCCGGACCTGATCCGGGCGCAGGCCGGCGGTGTTTCCGGCGTCAGACGCCCCGCGCTGTGTCGATCTCGATGAAAAACAGCTCGCACGGCGCCGGCGCCTTCAACGTGACGGCAAGCGGCCCGGAGAGCGTCATGGCGTCGCCGGCCGCAAGCGCAAGCATCTGCCCGTTGGCGTCCAGCGTCACCGCACCGCGATGACAAAAGACCATGGCGGTGGCAGCCTCGCTCGCCAGCGAATGCTCGCCCTCGACCGCCAGCCTGCGCACGTGATGCGTCAGCTTGCCTCTCCGTGTCATGACATTGAGGTCGACGATCTTGCCGTCGATCAGGCTGGCCGAAGTGGCAACGTCGGCGGGAAAGGCAAGGGGTGCATCCGCCTCGGTCAACCGGGCCGGGTCGCGACCGTCGATCAGCAGCGTCATGCCGTTGCCTCTAAGGATCGACAGCGTGCGGTCGATGCCGGGAAAAGCGGAGAACGGGCCGTCGCTTGCGACGGTCGCCATGCTCACCCGCCAGTCAAACTCCGAAAGTGACGCACCGTCCGGAAAGACTGATATCTCGATGGTTTCGCCGCCGCCGTTTTTCCAGGGCATGCGCTTGTGGCCGGAAGCGGGCAGGAACTTCATGGCGTGCTTTCCTGAATGACGAGCCGCATGCGGTCGAAATCCTCGTTCATCGGCCGGTCGTCGGCATAGGCGGGAATGGCGGTCCGGATGCGCTGGTAGAGCGCCCCGGTGCGTTTCGCCTTGGCGTTTGTGCGCGGCTGCAGGTCGTAGGCCTGGGCGGCGGCCAGAAGCTCGATCGCGAGGATGCGCTCGAGGTTGTCGACGATGGCCAGCGCCTTCCAGGCGGCGGGCGTGGCATGTGTCAGGATATCTTCCTGCAGCGCCGAAGTGATGCCGCCATCAAGGCTTGCGGGCGCTGCCAGCCGGCGATTTTCCGCGGCAAGGGCGGCGGCCGTATATTGGGCGATCATGTAGCCGGAAGAGACGCCGCTGTCGCCGGCGAGAAAGGCGGGCAGGCCGCTGACGAGCGGGTTCACCAGCCGGTCGATGCGACGCTCGGATATGGCCGCAACTTCGGCGACGGCGACCGCGAGGCTGTCCATGGCAAGGCCGAGGGCAGCACCCACGGCATGGGCCTGCGAGTGCACCTCCGGCGCCTCCGGGGTGCCGGATACGGCGGGGTTGTCGGTGAGGCTTGCAAGCTCCCGGTTGACCACCTCGGCCACATGGTCGAAGGCGTCGCGGGCCGCACCATGCACATGCGGCACGGCGCGCAGGCTTAGGGGATCCTGCGTGCGCATGCCGGCGCTTGCCGCCAGCATCGGGCTATCCGCCAGGAAGTCGCGCATAGTCTTGCCGACCGCCTGCAGTCCTGGAGAATAGCGCAGCGCCAGCGGGCCGGCGGCAAAGGCATTGGCCTGGCTGCCGAGGTTTTCATAAGTCAGTGCCGCTGCCGCATCCGCCCAGGCAAAGAGTTTTTGCGCGCGCGACAGCGCCAGCGCTGCCAGGCCGGTGGCGCAGGGCGTGCCGTTGACGAGGCTCAAGCCCTCCTTGGCCTGCAGGCGCAGGGGCTGCAGCCCAAGCCGTCGCAGCGCCTCGGCACCGCCTAGGGTTTGCTTGCCGTCGTTTACCTGGCCATGGCCGATCAGCACGAGGCCGATCGCGGCGGCATGGGCGAGATAGCCGACCGAGCCGCGCGAGGGGATATTGGGAATGAGGCCGGCGTTGAGCAGGGCCGTGAGCGCCTCGACCGTCTCGATGCGAACACCGGAATAACCATGGGCAAAGTTGGCGATCTGGGCGGCCATCACCGCCCGTGCCTCGGCTCGCCCCAGCGGTTCGCCGACGCCGCAGGCATGGCTGAGGATGATGTTGCGCGACAGCGCTTCCTGGTTTTCCCTGTCGATGATGACATCGCAAAGCGCGCCGACGCCGGTGTTGATGCCGTAACCGCGAATGCCGCGATCGACCAGCGCCTCGACCACGGCGCGCGCCTTGACGATGCGCTCGCGGGCGGCGGTGGAAAGCGTCAGGCGACCGCCGTTTGCGACCGCGGCGATTTCCTCCCAGCTCGCCGGTCCATCAAGGGGGATGGTTTCAGTCATGCGCTTCCGGCCTTCCCTGGCGACGTTGGACGAAACGGGCGACATAGTCGTTGGCGGGCTTGTCGAGAATATCGTCAGGCGTTCCCACCTGCACCACCTGACCGTCCTTCAGGATGGCGATTTCCGAGCCGATGCGCAAAGCCTCGTCGAGGTCATGGGTGATGAAGACGATGGTCTTCGAAAGATTCTGCTGCAGCTGCAGCAACTGGTCCTGCATGTCGGCGCGGATCAGCGGATCGAGCGCCGAGAAGGCTTCGTCCATCAGGATGACATCGGTATCGGCGGCAAGCGCCCGGGCGAGGCCGACGCGCTGCTTCATGCCGCCCGACAGCTGGTGCGGGAACTTGGCATCGTAGCCGGAAAGACCGACGGTCTCGATCCATTTCATGCCGATGTCGCGGCTGTCGGCCTTGGAGAGGCCGCGCACGCGCTGGCCGTAGACGACGTTCTGCAGCACGGTGCGGTGCGGCATCAGGGCAAAGCTCTGGAAAACCATGCTGACGCGGTGCATTCGGAAGGTGCGGAGCGCCTTGGCGTCGAGCTCGAGAATGTTGCTGCCGTCGAACACCACCTGGCCGCTGGTCGGTTCGATCAGCCGGTTGATGTGGCGCACCAGCGTCGACTTGCCCGAACCGGACAGGCCCATGATGACGAAGATCTTGCCGGCGCCGATCGTCAGGCTGACGTCGTTGAGGCCGACGCTGCAGCCGGAGCGGGCAAGGATCTCTGATTTGTCGAGGCCGTCCTTGGCCATGGCGAGCGCCGCCTTGGCGTCCTGGCCGAAGATCTTGTAGACGTTGCGGATCTCGATATCAGCCATTGCGGGGATCCTCCGTCCGGCTCTTGCCGAAACCTTGCGTGATGCGGTCGAGTACGATGGCGAGGATGACGATGCCGATGCCGGCTTCCAGGCCCTTGCCGACGTCGAGCGTCTGGATGCCGTTCAGCACCTGTTCGCCGAGGCCGCGCGCGCCGATCATCGAGGCGACGACCACCATCGACAGCGCCATCATGATCGTCTGGTTGAGACCAGCCATGATCGTCGGCGTCGCCAAGGGCAGTTCGACGCCGAAGAGGATCTGGTTGGGACTGCCGCCGAAGGCCGTTGCCGCTTCGACGACCTCGTGGTCGACCTGGCGGATGCCGAGGTCGGTGAGCCGGATCAGTGGCGGCACGGCATAGATGATGGTGGCGAGGATCGCCGGCACCTTGCCGAGACCGAAGAGCATGAGCGCCGGGATCAGATAGACGAAGCTCGGCATGGTCTGCATCACGTCGAGCACCGGCAGGGTGATGTTGCGCACCAGCCGGCTCTTGGCGACGAGAATGCCCATGGGCACGCCTATGGCTACCGACACCAGTGTCGCCATCAGCATCAGCGCCAGTGTCTGCATGGTGAGGTCCCAGAGACCGAGCACGCCGACGAAGAAGAGCAGCGCACCGACGGCGACCGTCAGCGTCCAGCGCTTGGAGCTTTGCCAGGCGAGCGCCATGAAGGCGAGGATGACGACCCACCAGGGCAGGCCGCGCAGGATCCATTCGATGAACAGCACGGCTTTCAGAATCACCGCGCTGATCGCCTTGAAGACCCAGCCGTAGCTGCTGACCAGCGTCTGGATGAACTCGTTCACCGGCGCGCGGATGGAGAGATTGAGGGAATCCGGAAACATCGGATGTCGTTCCTTGCTCGGGCCATGACGGACGCGATACGGCCGCCGATGGCGCTTGCCTCGGGATGTCGAAGGGTGCGGCCGGCGCGGGTCTGACAGAGCCGCCCTGTCTCGGACAGAGGCGAAGCGCATCGGACCCGCGCCGGCCGACCGAACGGACTTTACTTCAGGCTGGCTTCGATCTTGCCGCGGGCCTCGTCGGAGACCCATTTGCCCCAGATGTCGCCCTTGGTCTTCAGGAACTCGGCCGCTGCCGCTACCGCATCGACCTTCTGGTCGGTCATGTAGGCAAGGCTGCTGTTGACGTCTTCCAGCGGGAAGGTCGCCTTTTCCAGGATGGCGATGATCTCGGGGGCTTCCTGCGCGAAGGTGCTGTTGACGCCGTAGGAGACGTCGACGGACGGGAAGGCGCAGCCCTCATCGCGCTTGCCGGTGGCGCTCGAAAGCTCCTTCCAGCAGGCTTCGCTGTAGGCCGGCTCTTCAAGCTGCACGAGCTTGAACTTGCCCATGATCGCGGTCGGCGACCAGTAGTAGAACAGGATCGGTTCGCCCTGCAGATAGGCCGAGGTGATGGCGGAATCGAGCGCTGTGCCGGTGCCGGGGCGGAAGTTCACATAGGTCTCGCCGAGCTTGTAGGCATCGAGCTTGGCGGTGCTGACGCCTTCGCAGGTCCAGCCGGACGGGCAATTGAGGAAGCGGCCCTTGGACGGCTCCTCCGGATCGGCGAAGATTTCAACGATCTTGGCGTCGGAAAGCTGCGAGACGCTCTTCAGGTCCGGGGCCTTGGCCTCGATGTTGCGGCTGGCATCGCCCTTGATGACGTATTCCGGCACGAACCAGCCTTCGCTGGCGCCGACAAAGGTCTTGCCGACGGCGACGACCTTCTTTTCCTCGACGGCCTTGTTCCAGATGTCGGAGCGGCCGAGCCATTCCTCGGCGAAGATCTGGACGTCGTTGTTGGCGGTCGCCTGTTCGAGCGTGACCGAGTTGCCGGGGATCGAATCCACCTGGCAGTCGTAGCCCTTGGACAGGATCGTTTTCATCACTTCGGTGATGAAGGCGCCGCTTTCCCAGTCGATGCCGGCGAAGGTGACGGTCTTGCCGTCGCCGCAATAGGAGGCACTGGCGTTGCCGGCGGAAGCGGCAAGCACGAGGCCGGTGGCGGCGAGGGTGAGTTTCAGTTTGCTGATCGACATGCGCATTCCCCTTTTTTGATATTCGCTTCGATTGCTACTTCAGTTTCATGAGCACCCGCGCGAAGGCGCGGTCGATGTCTTCCTCCAGATGGTGGCGTCCGTTGCGGATCTTCCACTGTCCGGCGACCATGACGTCGCGCACGGTCTCGCCGCCGAGCGCAAACAGCCAGCGGTCGAGAATCTGATTGCCGCTTGCGGCGGCGACGTACGGATTGGAGCCGTCGAGCACGACGAAATCGGCACGCGCGCCGACCGAGATGCCTGCGGTCTTCTGGCCGACCGCCTGGGCTCCGCCCTTGAGGGCTGCATCGAAAATGGTGTGGCCGACCGAGGCGCCCGGGCCGGCGGCAAGCCGGTTGCGGCGGCGGTCGCGCAGCCGCTGGCCATATTCGAGCAGCCGCAGCTCTTCGGCAACGCTGGTTGCCACATGGCTGTCGGTGCCGATGCCGAGGCGGCCGTCTTCGGCCATGTAGTCGACGGCGGGAAAAATGCCGTCGCCGAGATTGGCTTCGGTTGCCGGGCAGAGGCCGGCGACCGCGCCGGACCGCGCCAGCCGCTGTCTCTCCTCGTCGGTCAGATGGGTGGCGTGGATCAAGCACCAGCGCTCGTCGACGGGCATCTCGTCGAGCAGCCATTGAACCGGGCGACGACCGCTCCAGGCGAGACTGTCCCCGACTTCCTTAGTCTGCTCGGCGACGTGGATGTGGATCGGGCCGTTGACGGGGGCCTGTTCGAGGATCGTGCGCATCTCTTCCGGCGTCGCGGCGCGCAGCGAATGGATGGCGTAGCCGAGCGTCTGGCCGTTGTCGCGGCAGAGCGGCGCCAGCCGCTCCAGCAGTGCGAGGAAACGATCGGGATCATGCAGGAAGGGGCGCTGGCCGGCATTCGGAGCGACGCCGCCGAAATTGGCGTGGGCATAGAAGACCGGCAGATGGGTGAGGCCTATGCCGGTCGACTGCGCGGCAGCAAGAATGCGCAGGGACATCTCGGCCGAATCGGAATAGGGCGTGCCATCGGCCGTGTGATGCAGGTAATGGAATTCGGCGACATGTCCGAAGCCGCCCTTCAGCATCTCCATATAGAGCTTGGCGGCGATCGCCTCGACATCGTCGGGGTTCACGAGCCCGACGGTGCGATACATTTCCTCCCGCCAGGTCCAGAAGCTGTCATCGCCGCTGCCGGCGACCTCGGCGAGGCCCGCCATGGCGCGCTGGAAGGCGTGGGAATGCAGGTTGGCGATGGCGGGGATCAGCGGCCCGGCAACGCGTTCGTCACCTTCGGCGATCGGCTGGTCGGCCTTGATGGACGCGATCCCGCCCGAAGCGTCGAGCGCAATGGCGACATTCTGCGCCCAGCCGGTAGGCAGAAGCGCATGGTCGGCGAAGAGCCGGTTGACGGGAAAAGTTGCCATGTTGCGATTTTCCTGTACGTAGTTGTATATGGAACTATAGATATTTTACGGTGGCGCGCAAGCGCGAAATGAACGAAAAGAATCATTGCCGGATGCGCATGATTTGTTCGCTATCCGGAAAAGACGGGGCAAGAGCTGATGACGGCACCCAGGCGAAGGAACGACATGGCCGCATTCGAGGACGGACCGGTGCCACGCTACGAGGCGGTGAAGCAGTTCATCCGCACCCGCATCGACAGCGGGGAATGGCCGGCACATCACCGCATCCCTTCCGAAAACGAGATCGTCGCCGATCTCGGCGTCAGCCGCATGACTGCGAACCGGGCGCTGCGAGAGCTGGCGACCGAAGGCGCGATCACCCGCGTTCAGGGGGTCGGGTCCTTCGTCGCGGCACACAAGGGCAGCACCGCACTTCTGGAGGTGCGCAATATTGCCGACGAGATCCGTGAACGCGGCCATGCGCACACCTCGCGCATGACGCTGATGCAGGAAGAGGTGGCGCCTTCGGAAATCGGCTATGCGCTCGGGCTTGCGACGGGAGCCCGGGTATTCCATTCGATCATGGTCCATTCGGAAAACGGCCTGCCGATCCAGATCGAAGACCGGTTCGTCAACCCGGCCATCTGCCCGAAATATATGGAGCAGGATTTTCGCGACATGACGCCGAACGCCTATCTGACGGCGGTCGCACCGATCACCCGTACCGAACAGATCGTCGAGGCGGTCTCGCCGCAACCTTGGGAATGCAAGCTGCTCGGCATCGATCGTAACGAGCCCTGCCTGATGATCCGGCGTCGCACCTGGTCCGACACTGCCAATGTGACGACGGCGCGCCTTCTTTATCCTGGAACGCGTTATCGCCTTGAAGGTGTGTCGCAATAGCCGGCAGACCCGCTCGGTCGATTCGGAAGTTGGCATGGTGCCGGATGTGAGAAAGGCAACACTATGGTTGAAGACGCGCTGAAGCTTCGCACGCAGCTGCCAAGGCCCGATGTGACGTCTGAGGACGCGTCGCGCATTCTTTCGGAGCATTTCGGCCTCTCCGGCGCCTTGACCGAACTGGGAAGCCAGCAGGATCGCAACTATCGGATCGACACCGGCGAGGCGCGGTTCGTGCTGAAGATCTGCCAGGCGGCCTATGACCTGCAGGAGCTGCAGGCCCAGAGCGCCGCCTTGCTGCATCTCGCCCGCCAGGCCGGCTCGGTGCGGGCGTCGCAGGTCGTGCGCGCGCTCGACGGCAACGACATCGTCGAGGTGACGGTGCGCGGCGAGGCCTATCGCGTTCGTCTGCTGACCTATCTCGATGGCGTGCCGTTGACGCGGCGCAAGTATCTGGCGGCGGAAACGGTGGCTGCACTCGGCGACATCGCCGGGCGGCTGGCGGTGGCGCTCCGTGATTTCGATCATCCGGGCCTTGACCGTGAACTGCAATGGGACCTGCGGCACGCCGCACCGGTCGCACTGCACCTGCTTGCCGCCATGACCGACGAGGGCCTGAAGAAACGAATTGCCGAGGCCATGGTCGGGGCCATGCGCCGGCTTCAACCCCTGACAGCCGATCTGCGCATCCAGGCCATCCACCACGACGTGACCGACGACAATGTCGTTGGTCAGCCGGATACCGCCGGCAGACCGATCCCGGATGGCGTCATTGATTTCGGCGATATTCTGAAGGGCTGGCTCGTCGCCGAACTGGCGGTCACCTGCGCCTCGCTGCTGCACCATGCCGATGGCGATCCTCTCTTCATTCTGCCGGCCGTCCGGGCCTTTCACGCGGTCTGCCCGCTTGAGGAAAGCGAACTGAAGGCGTTGTGGCCGTTGATCGTCGCGCGCGCCGCGGTCCTGGTCGCCAGTTCCGAACAGCAGCTCACCATCGACCCCGACAACGCCTATGTGCAGGGCAACGCCGCGCATGAGCGCGAGATCTTCGACGTTGCCGTCTCCGTGCGGCCGGCCCTGATGCAATATGCGATCTTGCGTGCCGTCGATGCGGCACCGGAGGCGACGACGCCGGTGGTCGGCGAGGGACTGCTCATCGAGATAGAGCCGGCCGGGGTGCGCCAGATCGATCTTTCGATCCTGAGCCCCTTGCTTCCCGAGGAGCGCTGGCAGCACGATGGCCTTCCAACCTCGCTGCTGCAGACGGCGGCGCATGCGATCGGCATGGCGTCGACCCGCTATGGCGAGTATCGGCTGACCGAGAGCACGCTTCGGGCATCGACGCCGGCGCCGACCTTCGCGCTGCATGTCGATCTCTGCCTGCCGACCGGCACCGTCGTCAGGGCACCTTTTGCCGGCCGAACCGAATGGCATGACGGGCGGATGGTCCTGAACGGTCCTTCAGTGGTTCTCCACCTCTCCGGTCTCGAGCCGCCTGAAGATACGGATGAGACCGTCGCCGCCGGCATGCCGATCGGCGTGGCGGTCGAGGCCGGCCACGGGCTCGGCCTGATGCGGGTGCAGCTCTGCCGCGAGCCGGGGCTGATTCCACCGCTGTTTGCTCCGGCCCGCCAGGCGGACGCCTGGCGCGTGCTCTGCCCGTCACCATCAGGCATCCTCGGATTCGACTGCGATGCGCCCAGGCCCCATGCTGCCGACCTCCTTGATCGCCGTCAGCAGCATTTCGCCAAGCCGCAGAAGAACTACTACCGCACGCCGCCGCAGATCGAGCGCGGCTGGAAGGAGCACCTGTTCGACGTCGAGGGCCGGGCCTATCTCGACATGGTCAACAACGTCACCATCCTTGGCCACGGACATCCGCGGCTGGCGGCCGCGGTCGGCCGGCAATGGTCGCTGCTCAACACCAATTCGCGTTTCCACTATGCCTCGGTCGCCGAGTTTTCCGAACGGCTTGCAGCACTGGCGCCTGATGGCCTCGATACGGTCTTCCTCGTCAACAGCGGCTCGGAAGCCAACGATCTCGCCTTGCGGCTTGCCTGGGCCTTTTCCGGCCAGCGCAACGTCGTCAGCCTGCTCGAAGCCTATCACGGCTGGACGGTGGCGAGCGACGCGGTCTCGACCTCGATCGCCGACAATCCGCAGGCACTCGAGACCCGTCCCGACTGGGTGCATGCGGTGGTGGCGCCCAATACCTATCGTGGCCCGTTCCGGGGATCCGACACGACCGACAATTATGTGCGATCGGTGGCGACCAAGCTGCGCGAACTGGAGGACGGGGGCCAAGGCCTTGCCGGCTTCATCTGCGAGCCGGTCTATGGCAATGCCGGCGGCATTCCCCTGCCGAAAGGCTACCTCGACGCCGTCTATGCCATGGTCCGGCAGCGCGGCGGCGTCTGCATCGCCGATGAGGTGCAGGTCGGCTACAGCAGGCTCGGGGACTATTTCTGGGGGTTTGAGGAGCAGGGCGTGGTGCCCGATATTATCACCGTCGCCAAGGGCATGGGCAATGGCCATCCGCTCGGGGCCGTCATCACCCGGCGCGAGATTGCCGACGCGTTGGAGAAGGAAGGCTATTTCTTCTCGTCGTCTGGCGGCAGTCCGGTCAGTTCCGTCGTTGGGCTCACGGTGCTCGATCTTCTCGAAGAGGAGAAACTGCAGGAGAATGCGCGTGTCGTCGGCGGCTACCTCAAGACGAGGCTCGAAGCGCTGGAACAGCGCTTTCCGCTCGTCGGCGCCGTGCACGGCATGGGGCTTTATCTCGGCGTCGAGTTCGTCCGCGATCGCGAAACGCTGGAACCGGCAACGGAAGAGACCGCTGCCATCTGCGATCGTCTCCTTGAACTCGGTGTCATCATGCAGCCGACCGGCGACCATCTGAACGTCTTGAAGATCAAGCCGCCGCTCTGCCTCAGCCGGGAAAGCGCCGACTTCTTCGCCGACATGCTGACACGGGTCCTGGAGGAGGGCTGGTAGGGAGCAGTCCCGCCGACGGAGATCTCTTACCAGCCGGCGAAGTCGGCGAGCACCGCGTCGGAAACGCGGCCGGCTGCGACATCGCCCAAAGCGCGGTCGAGGATGTCGAGCGCCCGGTCGATGTCCGTGTCCGATATGGTCAGCGGCGGCGTCATTTCCAGCACATTGGCGTTCATGCCGACATAATAGACGACGAGGCCGAGTTCATAGGCGCGGTAGATCAGCTTGGCGGTTTCTCGCGCTGCCGGCGCCCGGCTGTTGCGGTCGGCAATCAGCTCCACCCCCGAGGCCAGGCCGCGTCCGCGCACGTCGCCGATCAGGGCGTGGCGCCCGGAAAGGTGGCGCAGGCCTTCGCGCAGGCGCTCGCCCTTTCGGTGGGCGGTCCCGACCAGACCCTCCCGGTCGATGGTTTCGAGCACGGCAAGGCCGGCGGCCGTCGAGACCGGGTTGCCATGCAGGGTCTGCATCGCAAAGGCCGTGGCGCAGTCCATGATCTCGGCCGGGCCGATCGCTGCCGAAAGCGGCAGCCCGCCGCCGAGCCCTTTACCGATCGTCAGGATATCGGGCACGAAGTCCTCGTGCTCGAAGCAATGCATCCTGCCGCTGCGGCCGAGCCCGACCTTGACCTCGTCGCAGACGACGAGAATGCCGTGTTGCCGGCACAGGTCGGCGAATTTTTTGAAGAACCCCTCCGGCGGCACGATCAGCCCACCGTCCGACTGGATCGGCTCGATGAAGGCGCAGCCGATCTGTTCCGGGGTCGCGGTCGTTGCGAACCGCTGTTTCAGGAGGTCGAGGATCGCGTCGCCGGTGACATCACCCTGGTAGGGTCGATAGGGGTCGGGGTAGGGCAGCAGGATCAGGCCTTCCGCCTTGGCCGCGCCCGCCTGGACGCTATGGCCGGAAAAGGCCATCGAGCCGGTGGTGCAGCCGTGATAGGCGCCGACAAAGGAAATGACGCCGGTGCGGCCGGTGGCCTTCGCGATCGCCCGGAAGACCGCCTCGTTGGCGTCCGAGCCGGAATGGCCGAACCAGACCTTGTTTCGTCCCTTGCCAGGGAAAAGGCTGAGCAGTTTTTCCGCAAGAGCGGTCGCCGGTGCGTTGGCCGCCGACAAAACGCTTGCGCCCGCCGGGTTGGCGACGGCCCGCGATACGGCCTCGACGAGTGCGGGATGGCCATAGCCAAGGCTCGCAGCACCCCACGCACCGGAAAAATCGATCAGCTCGCGACCGTTCTCCTCCATGAGGCGTGCGCCGCGGCCGCCAGCGATGGCGAGTGGAAAGAAACGCAGCTTCTGCAGGCCGGCAATCGCCTGTCCGTCCCTGGCGTAGAGGCCTTCGGTCACCGGCGGCACTCCCCAAGACTCGTCTGGAGACAACGGGTCAGTCGCTCGCCCCAGGCTGTGACGCCGGTATCGGTATCGATCAGGTCATGCCTGACTTCGATCAGCACGCCCGGCAGCTTGCGCGCGTCGGCATGCACCGGCACTGTATAGTCCTCGTCCGGATGAATATTGTAGGGCTCGTTGTCGCCGATCGTCAGCTGCTCTTCGGTGCTCAAGTCCCGGATCAAAGACTGCGCGAAAGCCTCGGCGTCACGATAGAGAATACCCGCCTGCCACGGCCGTGGCTTGCCGAAATAGACCGGGGTGAAGCTGTGCACGCCGACGACGAACGGCCGCTCGCCTTTCGCTTCGAGCAGGTCGAGGCGTCGGGAAACCGCGTCGGCGAAGGGCGTGAACAGCGTATCAATCCGCTGCTTTCGCTCCGCTTCAGTGAGATCCCTGTTTGCCGGGATCTCCGTCGTTTCGCTCACTTGCGGAATGAAGGACGGCGCCGAAAGCGGGCGGTTGCAGTCGATCACCAGCCTTGAATAGTTGGTGAAGAACAGCGGCGCGTCGAGGCTGAGGCTCAAATGCTGAGCGAGCGCTAAGGCCCCGATGTCCCAGGCGATATGGCGCCGGCGCTCGTGTTCGGGCAGGCCCATGTCGTCGAGTGCACGCGGCATGCGGTTGGACGCATGCTCGCATAAAAGCAGGAACGGCGATTTTCCGTCCGGATTGAACACCGCATAGGGCGGCGGCTCGTCGATCGCCAGAAGCGGCTGGCGAGGGTCGTGCCGTCCGTGTCGGTCGGGGCTCTTGATGGCCGTTGTCGAAGTCATGGGAGCCTATCCGTATCAGTAGACGGCCGCGTAGCGGGCGCAGAGTTCGTCGGGAGAGAGGCCATCGACGATCTCGATTTCCTTGCGCTTCATCGCGACGTAGCAATCGAGGAAGTCCTTGGCGAACCAGCCAGTCACCACCGTGTCTTCGGCAAGTGTTTCGAGCGCTTCCGGCAGGCTTGCAGGCAGGCGGCGGATGCCGAGCTTCTTCTGGTCCTCGTCGGAGAAATCGGAGGGATCCGAGTTGATCAGCGGCGGCTGTTCGAGGCCGGCCCTGATGCCTTCGAGACCGGCCCTCAGCAGGACGGCCAGCGACAGGTGCGGGCTGGCGCAGGCGTCGGCGGCGCGGTACTCCATGTTGAACTGCTTGGCCGGGTTGCTGCCGGGCAGGTCGAGCGTCGGACAGATCCTGAGCGTCGCCTCGCGGTTCTTCTCGCCAAGGCAGGTATAGGCAGCGCTCCAGTGGTGCGGAACGAGGCGCATGTAGGACAGCACCGACGGGGCGGTGAAGGCGGTCAGCGCCGGCAGGTGGCGGATGACGCCGGCGGCGAAGGATCCGGCGACCTTCGACAGGCGACCGGGGCGCGAGGCGTCGAAGGTGACGGGGCTGCCGTCGAGATCGGTAAAGCTGACATGCAGGTGCACGCCGTTGCCGACGCCGTTGGCACTCGTCTTCGGTGCGAAGCTGGCGTTCCAGCGGAAGAGGGCGGCCACTTCCTTGGTGACGGCGCGGATCGTCGCGCCGCGATCGGCCGCGGTCAGCGCATCCGCCGGGCGGCAGGTGATCTCAAACTGGTCCTTGCCGTATTCCGGCAGGAACATTTCCGGGTCGGCGCCCGCTTCCTGCAGCGCCGCCATCAACAGCGGGCCGAAGGGTTCGGCACGGCGCTGGGCGCGCAGGCCGAAGGACGGCGCGTCGGGCCAGTCGACGCCGAGAAGCTGGAACTCCTGCTCGACGGCGGAGATGACTTTCAGGCCGGCCTCGCGCTCGAACTCTTGAAGCGTGCGCTTGAGGAAGCTGCGTACGCAGCACTCCCAAGGGTCGCCTTTGAGGTCGGTGATATCGGAATGATAGAAATGCAGCGGCGTGACGTCGGGCAGGCAGGTGATGCGCGCCTTGCTGGCGGGGTCGGCCATCAGTCGGAGGTCGCCGGCCGAGCCCCAGGGATTGTTCTCGGCGATCTGGTCGAAGGGCGTCAGCGCCAGATTGGCCGGCACCCAGCCGACGCCCTTGCGCAGATAGTCGTCGATCTGCGAGGCGGCGAAGCTGCGGCCGCGGGTGATGCCGGCGATGTCGGTGGTGACGAAGGTCGCGAGTTCCGTCAGCGCGGAATGAGCCTTGCCGTTGTTGTTCTCGGTCATGAATTCCCCTCTTGTCTCAAGATTTTCGACGGCGGCTCAGGCTTGGCGCAGGCCATGAAGGCGGTTGACGACGGTGTCTGTATCGGTGGTCCAGCAGTAGCCGGAATAGGCGCGAAGGGCACCTTCGTGGCGCTCGGGGCTGTAGGTCGCGCAGGCGTCGTTGACGACGGTAACGAGATAGCCGCGGTCGGCGGCGTCGCGCACGGCCATGTCGACGCACTGGTCGGTGATGACGCCGGCGATGATCAGGTAGCGGGTGTTGAGGTTGCGCAGGATGTAGTCGATGTTGGTGGAGTTGAAGACGCCGGAAGACGTCTTCGGCAGCACGATCTCGTTGTCTACAGGCGCCAGTTCGGGAATGACCTGGCCCTCGGGCGAGCCCTTCGGCACATGCATGTCGGACAGCTTGTGGTCGAGCGAGCGGTCGCGGCCGTCAAGCGTCAGGCTCTCGATGACGGTGTGCAGCACTTCGCAACCGGCCTTGCGCGCGGCTTCGAGGATGCGGACCTGGTTTGGGATGACGGTCTGGCGCAGCCGCTTGTGATAGTAGCTGTCGGCGTCCTGCGGATGGGTCGGATCAAGATTGGGTTCGCACCAGATGCGCTGCATGTCGACGAACAGCACGGAGGTGCGGCCGCGCTCGTAGTCGCTGTCGCGTCTTAGCATGTCGTCCCCGACCTTTACTGTAACGGCACTCATTGGGATTCTCCTCGGTTGTGGTTTTTGCCTTTCGGCAAGCGTGTCAGCGGCCGTCGTCGACGTTCGGGTTGAGGGCATCTTCGGTGATGGCGTAGCCGCGTCGCAGCTCCTCCATCTTCTCGATGCGGGCGCGTGATTGGGTGGCGAGACGGGCCGTCAGCGCGGCGATCAGCGCTTCGGTCTGGGCGATGGCCGGCACCATCGTGTCATAGGGCGAGACGGTGTCGACCGGTGCCGTCAGCGTGACGGTGGCAAAATCGGCGATCGGCGAAAGCCAGCGGTCGGTGAACAGCACGATGCGTGCGCCCTGTGCGGCCGCCCGCCGGGCGAAGCGAATGGTGTCGTTCTGGTAGCGGCGGTAATCGTAGACGAAGAGCACGTCGCGTTTGCCGAGATCGACGAGCTGGTCGACCTGATCGGCCTGGCTGCCGTTGATCCAGCGGGTGTCGCCGCGCAGCTGCTTCATATGCGACCAGAGCAGGCCGGCGAGAAAGCCGCTGAAACGGCCGCCGAGGCAATGGACGCGGGCGCTCGTGTCGGCGGCCGCATCGACCGCTGCCTCAAAATCCTCCGAGGGCAACATCTGCATCGAGGATTCGAGTGCATGGATGCTGGCGCGCAGGAAGTATTGGTAGAAATTTTCCTGCTCCAGCGACGGACGGCGCTCGTCCAGCATCGACAGCGGCGAACTCATGCGCTCCTGCACTTCGCCGAGCAGCGCCTGTTGAAACTCAGGATAACCCTCGAAACCAAGCTTGTTGGCAAAGCGCACGACGGTCGGATTGCTGACCCCCGCCGACGAGGCCAGATAGGCAACGGTATTCAGTCCCGCCGCCGGATAGTTCGACAGGAGCTGCCGCACGATCTTCAGTTCCGATCGCGTGAAGGTAATAGCCCCTTCAGTCAGTCGATCCCGGATTGCCACGATTTCCGCCTCCCAAAAATGATGGCTTGAACCCCAGTTTCTAATTTTTGTTACATAATTGCTAGCAGAGAATGTTTTTTGAAACAAGATTGACATTTGATCGAGAAGAGATAACTTTCATTTCGGGAACTGGCCCGAGCCAAAAACAACGGCGGGCCGACAATTCGGGGGAATGCAGATGGTTCGCGTCAGGCGAGAAACCGTCGTCGGTATCCTTTTAACGTCGTTGCCGCTTTTGCTGGCCGCTGCTGTCGCCTCGCTGGCCTTTCCAGGCAGCGGCGAGCGCCTCGTTACGCTGTTCATGATCAACGTGATCGCGGTGGTCGGTATCGGTATGTATGCCGGCAATTCGGGCATCGTTTCCTTCGGCCATGTCGGCTTCATGGCGATCGGCGCCTATGCGTCGGGCCTTCTGACCATCAACCCGATCGTTCAGAAGACGGCGCTGCCGCACCTGCCGGAATGGCTGGCCGGCATCGGCATGCCGTTCCTGCCGGCGCTTGCCGTGGCGCTCGTGGTCGTGGCATTGGTTGCCGTCCTCATCGGCATTCCCGTCGCGCGCCTTGCCGGATCGTCGGCGTCGATTGCGACGCTCGGTTTTCTCGTGATCGTCCATGTCGTGCTCGTCGCCTCGACCGACATCACCCGTGGCAGCCAGACCTTCTTCGGCATTCCGCGCGCGGTCAATCTGTGGGTGGCGCTGCCTTTTGCCGTGGCCACAATCGCCATTGCCCGTCTCTATCGGGATTCAAGCGCGGGCTTGAAGCTGAGGGCTTCACGCGAGGACGAGATCGCCTCGACTGCCGTCGGCGTCAACGTCAAGCTCCATCGTTTTGTCGGCTGGGTGCTCGGCGCTATTCTGGCGGGTGCGGCCGGCGCGCTGCTTGCCCATTTCCTCGGCGCCTTCTCGCCCAAGGACTTTTATTTCAACCTGACCTTCGTTCTGCTCGCCATGCTGATACTTGGCGGCGTCACCACCGTCTCGGGTGCCGTCGGCGGCACGGCCGTGATCATGCTGATCGTCGAGCTTCTGCGCAAACTCGAAGGCGGCGTCGATCTTGGTTTCGTCACGCTGCCAACCGTTTTTGGTCTCACGGATATCGGCATCGGCGTCGCGATCCTGGTGGTGATGTACCGCCTGCAGGACGGGCTCTTCGGCGTCAGGGAGCTGGACGAGCGTTTTGGCTGGCTGAAGCGCTTTACCCCGAAGGCTGCGACATCCTCTGACGGTACGCAAAAGATTGCTGCTATCCCGCCGGGCGGAACGCTCAAGGTCGAGAATCTCGGCAAGAAATTCGCCGGCCTCGTTGCGCTGGAAAACGCCAATTTCGAGATCAAACCGGGCCTGGTCACCGGTCTGATCGGCCCGAACGGAGCCGGCAAGTCGACCCTGATCAACAGCGTTTCGGGCGTCGTGCCGCCGTCGAGCGGCCGCGTGCTAATCGACGGCAAGGACATCGCATCGCTGCCGGTCCACGCCGTTCCGGTTGCTGGCCTTGCGCGTACCTTCCAGAATATCCGCCTGTTCAAGAACCTGACCGTACTTGAGAACGTCACGGTGGCGGCAAGCGCGCTGAAGGGCAGTGGCGAGGACCCTATGGAAAGCGCCCGGCTGGTGCTGGCCGAGGTGGGGCTCGACGGCTTTTCCGATCAGCTTGCCGGTACGCTGTCCTATGGCGCGCAACGTCGTCTCGAGATCGCCCGGGCGCTGGCTCTGAAGCCGCGCTACCTGTTGCTCGATGAGCCGGCGGCCGGGATGAACCCTGCCGAAACGCAGGAGCTGATGCATGTGCTCGACCGCATCCGCACGAAATACCGCCTCGGCCTGCTCGTCGTCGAGCATGACCTGAAGCTGATCATGCGGCTCTGCGACATCGTCGTTGTCCTGAACAAGGGCCAGCAGATCGCCATCGGCACGCCGGCGGAGATCCAGGCCAATCCCCATGTGATCGAAGCGTATATCGGCCGTCGCCGCTCGTCGGCGCAGGCGCCCCGCGGCGCCGTCGAGACTACCGGCCCCCAGGCAGGCGCCAGCGGCCTTCACAATCCAGCTTGATCAGCAAACGAAATCAGAAAGAGGGAGCTTACCGATGAAATCGAACCTTAGGGCCCTGTGCCTCACCACCGTACTGGGCGGCTTCGTGCTGTCGCCACTGCCGGCGCTTGCCGAGGACTTGGTCATCGGCCTTGCCACCGCCCAGACCGGCGGCCTTGCTCCCTACGACCAACCGTCGCTGAAGGGCCTGGAGATGGCTGTCGAGGAAATCAACGCGGCCGGGGGCGCTGCCGGCAAGTTCCCGATCAAGCTGGTGGCCAAGGATACCCGCTCCGACGCCGCCCAGACGGCGCTGGTGGCGCAGGAGCTGGTCGATCAGGGTGTCAAGATCATGATCACGCCCTGCGATGCCGATCCGTCGATCGCCGCCGGCCAGGTGACGCAGGCAGCGCAAATCCCGGCCTTCTCGTTCTGCGCCACGACCCCGACCATGCCGCTTGCCGTCGGCGATTACATGTTCGGCAACTATCCCGCCGACAACGTCCAGGCCTCGGTGCTTGCTACCTACGCCGTCGAGAAGGGCTACAAGAAGGCCTATATCCTCAAGTCTCCTGACAGCGCCTATACGCTGAAGCTTCCGGAATATTTCGGCGAAGCCTTCAAGGCCAAGGGCGGTGAGCTTCTCGGCGAAGGCACGTTCAGCATGGGCCAGCAGGATTTCGGCGCCGAAGTCACCAAGATCAAGGCGATGAACCCGGCGCCCGATGTCATCATGACCGCTGCCTACGAGCCCGATTTCCCGGCCTTCATCCGCCAGCTGCGCGGTGCTGGCGTGACCATCCCGATCCTCGGCAGCGACGGCATCGACTCGCCGACGACCTTCGGCCTTGGCGCCACCGTCGACGGCGTGGTCTTCACCACGGCCGGCTTTGCCAGTGAAGGCAGCCCGCTCGCCGACTTCAACGTCAAGTACAAGGAAAAGTTCGGCCAAGTGCCGGATACCGTCTACATCGCCAACGGCTACGATCTCGGCAAGGTCATCGACGCAGCGGTGACCGAAGCCAACAGCATCGACCCGGTCGCCATCCGCAACGCCATCGCCTCGCTCGAAAACGTCCAGGGCGTTACCGGCCCGATCAGCTATGCCGGCACGCAAGGCATGCCGTTGCGCTCGGTCTCGCTGGTCCGCATCGAAGGCGGCAACCGCGAACTGATCAGCCAGGGCGTTCCGGCCGCGGCCGATATTCCGGCCCCCTGAACCGTCGCCGCTTGCGGTCTCCGGCAAGGGTGCCGGAGATCGATCGGCCGCAACTGGCCGCTTCGCAATCCATGGCAAGGACTTTGCCCCGATGATGCACAGTGAAATTCCAGCTCAGAAGCCCTTGCTCGAGGTCAGCGGCCTCAAGGTCGCCTATGGTGCCGTCGAGGCGTTGAAGGGCGTCGATCTCACCGTCGGCAAGGGACAGATCGTCACGCTGCTCGGTGCCAACGGTGCCGGCAAGAGCTCGACGCTGAATGCACTGGTGGGCCTGGCGGCAAAGAAGGCGGGGCGGGTTTCCTTCAACGGCCAGGACATTTCCGGCCTGCCGCCGGAACAGATCGTCAGGCTCGGCATGACGCTGACGCCGGAAGGCCGACGCATCTTTCCAAGCCTGACGGTGGACGAACACCTGTTGCTCGGCGGCGCCATGCACAAGGCGCGCGGCGCGATCTCCAACGTGCGCGAAGACATGCTGTCACGCTTCCCGATCCTGAAGGAGCGCCTCGGCCAGAAAGCGGGTTCGCTCTCCGGCGGCGAGCAGCAGATGCTGGCGATCGCCCGCTCGATGATGTCGTCGCCCGACCTGCTGCTGCTCGACGAACCGTCGCTCGGGCTGGCGCCGCAGGTGGTCGATCTGATCTTCGACCTGATCGCCGGTCTGCGCCAGAAAGGTCTGACGATCCTGCTCGTCGAGCAGAACGTCGCGCTTTCGCTCGAAATCGCCGACGCCGGCTATGTCATGGCGAACGGGCGCATCGTGCTCTCCGGCACCGCCGCCGAGCTTCGCAACTCAACCGAAATCCAGGGTGCCTATCTCGGCGCTTGAGGCCGGGGGCAAAGAGGTCACAACGATGGACATGTTCCTGCAGCAACTGGTCAACGCGCTGAGCCTCGGCGGCACCTATGCGCTTCTCGCGCTTGGGCTCGCGGTCGTCTTCTCGATCATGGGGCTGATCAATTTCGCCCATGGCGAACTGATGACGGCGGCCGGCTACGGCTTATGTTTCGCCCTGCTGCTGGGCCTGCCGTTCCCGCTCGCCATCTTCGGCGCGCTGATGATTGCCGTAGTGCTCGCCATGCTGATGGAGCGCGTCGCCTTCCGGCCGGTGCGCGGTGCCAGCGGCACGACGCTGCTTCTCACCAGCTTTGCCGTCAGCGCCATCCTGCGCGTCATCTTCCAGAATTTCATTTCGGCGCGGCCGAAACCGGTGCCGATGCCGGAGAGCTTTTCCGGAACGATCGAGATCGGCGGTCTCCATCTCGGCCTCATCCAGGGCACGTCGATCCTTGTCACCGTCATCATGCTCGTCGGGCTCAACCTCTTCCTGCGCACGACCGTTCTCGGTCGGGCGATGCGCGCGGCGTCTGAGGATTTCGCCATCGTCCGGCTGATGGGCATTCGCGCCAATGCCGTGGTGGCGACTGCCTTTGCGATTTCCGGCCTGCTGGCGGGTGTGGCAGGCATTCTCTGGGTGGCGCAACGCGGCAGCGTCGATCCGCTGATGGGTTTCCTGCCGGTGTTGAAGGCTTTCATCGCCGCGATCATCGGCGGGCTCGGCAGCCTTTCCGGTGCCGTTGCCGGCGGCTTCCTGCTCGGCTTCATCGAGGTGTTCCTGCAGGCCTATCTGCCCGAAAGCCTGCTCAGCTACCGCGATGCCTTCACCATCCTGCTCGTCATCGGCGTGCTTCTCTTCGCGCCGCAGGGGCTGCTTGCGCGCAAGACGATCGTCAAGCTCTGATCGCCAGAGCGATCATTTCAACTCGAAAGCAAAGGCCGTGAGGGTTTTCTCTCGCGGCCTTTGCATTTGCTTGAAGGGTATTCTTTCCGGCGAATGCCCTGTGGCGACGAACCGGTCCAAGGAACGCAAGCGCGGGGCGGGCGCACCGCTTGCCGTCGCCGACGATTGCGCCGGGTGCCAACACAAAAAAACGCCGCGGGGAGGAGCCCGCGGCGTTCGATGGCGTGGAGCGTGCAATCAGCGCGCCGGCGGCGCGTACATCAGACCGCCCTGGCTCCACAGCTTGTTGAGGCCGCGGTCGATCTTGAGCGCGCTGTCCTTGCCGAGATGTTTTTCGAAAACCTCGCCGTAGTTGCCGACGGCGGAGATCGCCTGGAAGGCCCATGTCGGACCGAGGCCCAGCGCCTTGCCGGCCTCGTTGTCGATGCCGAGAAAGCGCTTCTGGCCGACGGTGCCGCTTTCCTGCAGCTTGGCGGCGTTCTCCTTAGTGATGCCCAGCTCTTCGGCTTCGATCATCGCGAACAATGTCCAGCGCACGACCTTGAACCACTGCTCGTCACCCTGGCGAACGGCCGGTCCGAGCGGTTCCTTCGAGATGACTTCGGGCAGCACGACGAAGCGGTCCGGGTCGTTCAGTGTCAGGCGCTGGGCGTAGAGCGCCGAGGCGTCGGTCGAATAGACGTCGCAACGTGCGGTGTTGAAGGCCTGGACCGTCTGGTCGGGCTTTTCAAACGCGATGACCTGGTACTGGATGTTGTTAGAGCTGAAGTAGTCGGCCATGTTCTGCTCGGTGGTCGTGCCGGTTTCCGTGCAGATGGAGGCACCCGAGAGTTCCTTGACGCTCTTCACGCCGAGGTCGTTACGCACCATGAAGGCTTGGCCGTCATAGTAGTTGACGCCGACGAAGCTCATGCCGAGATCGCTGTCGCGCGACAGCGTCCAGGTGGTCTGGCGCGACAGCAGATCGACTTCGCCCGACTGCAACGCGGTGAAGCGCTCCTTGGTCGAGAGCGGCACATATTTCACCTTGTCCGGGTTGCCGAGCGCGGCGGCGGCGACCGCGCGGCAGAAGTCGATGTCGAAGCCGCTCCATTCGCCCTTGTCGTTCGGCGCGGAAAAGCCGAGCACGCCCTGGCTGACGCCACAGCGAAGCTCGCCGCGTTCTTTCACGACATCGAGCGTGGCGGCGCTTGCGGCCGTTCCGGCCAGAAATGCCGCACTGGCAAGTGCTAGAATTCCTGATTTCATTGTCCTGTTCTCCTCTTGTTATGCTGTTATGAAGGCATGCGTCTTCGATGCCGGGGCGCGTGCGCGTCCCGGCCAACTGGTTTTGGTTTCGGCGTTGTTCTGCTCGACCTCAGCCGAGCTTCTTGCTCACATCCGCAAAGGTCTCCTCGAGAACCGCGAGCAGATGGTCGGCATCGCGCTTCGAGAAGATCATCGGCGGGCGCATCTTCAAGACGTTGTCATGCGGCCCTTCGGTGCCCATCAGCACGCCGCGCTGGCGTGCGCCGTTGGAAACCGCCCGGGCGAACTCGGTGGCGGGCGCCTTGGTCTTGCGATCGCTGACCAGTTCGATGCCGAGGAACAGCCCCATGCCACGGACGTCGCCGATCACCTCGTAACGCGCCTGCATCGCCCGGAAGGAGTTGATGAGATAGTTGCCGATGGCAAATGCGTTGCCGCGCAGGTCCTGCCCCTCGATGACGTCGAGCACCGCAAGGCCGACGGCGCAGGAAACCGGGTTCCCGCCGAAAGTGTTGAAGTACTCCATGCCGTTGTTGAAGCTGTCGGTGACCTCGCGGGTGGTGACGACGGCCGCCAGCGGATGGCCGTCGCCGATCGGCTTGCCCATGGTGACGATGTCGGGGACCACGCCTTGAGTCTCGAAGGCCCACCAATGGCTGCCGACGCGGCCAAAGCCGACCTGGACCTCGTCGGCGATGCAGACGCCGCCGGCATCGCGCACCAGGCGGTAGACCTCCTTGAGGTAGCCATCGGGCAGGAACACTTGGCCGGCGACGCTCGGGATCGATTCCGCGATGAAGAAGCCGGGGCCTTCGCCCTTCGCCTGCATGGCGGCGATCTGTTCGGCGACGCTTTCGGCAAAACGCTTGCCGTGTTCCTCGGCCGGCCAGTCGGCAGGCGCGCGATAGCTGTCGGGAACGGCAGCGACATGGACATGGGGCTTCGGGCCCTTGCCGCCCTTGCGACGGAATTTGTAGGGGCTGATGTCGATCAGCTCCTGCGTCGTGCCGTGATAGGACCAGTCGAGCGTAATCGCATTTTCGCGGCCCGTATGCGTGCGCATCAGGCGCAGCGCCAGGCTGTTTGCCTCCGAACCGCTGTTGACGAAGCCGGCGACCGTCAACTCCCCAGGCAGCGTCGCCGTCAGCCGTTCGGCATAGGCGACGATGTTGTCGTGCAGATAGCGGGTATTGGTGTTGAGGATCGCCGCCTGCTTGGCCATTGCCTCGACGACTGCGGGATGGGCGTGGCCGATGTGGCAGACATTGTTGAAGCAGTCGAGATAGGCGCGGCCGCTGTCGTCGATCAGCCAGACACCTTCGCCGCGCACGAACTTGATCGGCTTCTCGTAGGAGATCGACAGGTTCGGCAGCAGCAATTCTTTGCGCAGCTTGACGATCTCGTCATGCGCACGACCGCTCTTGGTATAAAACTCCTCGGCAATGCCGGCAAAGGTGCGCGCATCGGGGAAGAGTTCGCCCCAGACGTCGAGATATTGCGGTTCGCCGACGCCGAGGATTTCGGTAGCCGAAAGGCTGGTATCGATCGAAAGCTGCAGGTGCAGGTGCGGCGCCCAGCCGCCGTTCTCCTTTGGGGCACCCATTTCACCGACGAGCGCGCCGGCTTCCAGCCGGTCGCCAGCCTTGATCCGGCCCATCGCCTCGTGCGCCAGATGACCCCAGAGCGACACGAAGGGCGGGCAGCCCTCCGGCTCGTGACGAAGCGCAATCAGGCAACCGTAACCGAGCGGGTCTTTTTCGATCTCGACGCTGACGACCGTGGCGGCGATCGGCGTGAACACCTTGGTGCCGGCCGCCATGAACAGGTCGAGCCCGAGATGGCAGGTACGGCGGGTATTCTCGATCAGCCGCGAGACGAACATCTCGCCGGAATAGACGGTGCGGGGCTCGCCCCATGGACCGACGCCGAGATCGATGCCGTTCTCGCGGCAATAGTCTTCCCAGATCGCCTGCGCTTCATCCGGTTGTTCGCCGGCGGATTTCACCGTCATCGGATGGTTCGGGTCGCCATAGGGCACGAGGGCTGCTGGATAGGTCGCAGCCGGGCGTTCGAGCAGCGGCGCAAGCGTCTTGCGGTTGCCGGCGATCCAGGCAGTAACGCCATGCGCGCCGGGGGCTGCCGCAAAGCCGCAGGCCTTGCGCAGGATCGCGGTGGCGAAACGCGGGTTCATCCGGTCGAGCTTGCGCAACAGCGTCCAGGCCGGCTTTTCGCTGATGGCGAGATAGGGGTTGTCGGCCGTGTGGGCGCGGCGAGAGGCCGAGATCGTCACCGAGGTGACGAGCCGCATGGCGATGAGGTCGAAGAGCAGATCGACTTCTTCCTCGAGCAGCGGATATTCCGTGTGGTAGCCGCGGGCGATCGCGGCCGTGGCGCCGATCGGATCGGGATGGTCGAGACCGGCATAGGCGGCCGCGATTGCAACCTCGGCGATGACGGGCGCATAGAGCGCGTCGCCGAAGTCGATCAGCCCGGAGATGCGGTCATGATCGGCCTTGTCGACGAGCACGTTCCAGTCGTTGGCGTCGTTGTGGATGACGGCCGAACGCAGCGTCGCCAGTTTCGGCTCCACCGTCCTCGCAAAGCGGGCAAGAAAACGCTCGAGCATCGCCCGGTCTTCAGGGGCCGCAACATGGTCCAGCCTGTCCTTGGAACGGCCGGCCCTGCGAATGTCCCAGTCGAGGTCGCGCAGCGCGCCCGGATGCATGAAGCCTTTCAACGCGGCGTCGAAGCGGCCAAGCATTTGGCCGAGCGATTGGAGCGCGCCGGCGCTGCGACCGGTTTCGGCGAGCGGGACACCCGAGACCCAGCTGACGAGACGCAACCTGTGGCGGACGCCGTGGGCGCTGGTGGTTTCGGCAAGGCTGCTGCCGGCCGATGTCGGTCGGATGTGCGGCACCGGCAATTCGGCGGCAAAGGTTCCGACATGGCGGAGCAGCGCGGTCTGGAAGTCGCTCTCGACTTCAGGCTCGGCGGCATTGACGATCTTCAGGATATAGGTGGCGCCGTCTGCTGCCTCGACCTTGAAGTTCTGATCGCGTTCGCTGGCGAGCAGCGAAAGCGTACCGGCGAGGCCGTAATGCTGCTGGAGCAGTGCCGCCGCCTGGTCGATGGAAAAGTCTGGTGTCGTCTTCAGCATATCGTTCATGGGAACCCTCGTCATACAGGCAGAGTTGCACGAGCGGCCGACGCATGCATCCGGCAATATGCCGGTTGCACCGGCATTATGTTTATAATAACCGTCATCTTGTCGGCGCACTCGGAGGCGGAAACCATGCAGGACATCGACGCGATCGACCGGACGATCCTGAGCATCCTGTCGCGGGAAGCGCGCATCCCGATGAAGTCGCTGGCAGGCCGGATCGGGCTTTCCAGAAGTGCAACGACGGAGCGCGTCACCCGTCTGGAAAAGGCGGGCATCATCCGCGGCTACCGCGCCGATATCGGGCAGCTTGAAGAGGGGCAGATTCAGGCTTTCCTGCTCGTCACTTTGCAGCGCACGCCATCGATCGGCGTGCTCGATCGGCTCGCCGGCTTCTCGTCAGTACGCAAGGTTTCGTCCGTCAGCGGCCAGCTCGATCTGGTCGTCGAGGTCGAGGTCGGTTCCATCAATGCGTTGAACGAACTGCGCAACGAGGTGGCGACCATGGACAATGTCGAGGACCTGACGACGTCGATCGTGCTCAGGCGGGATATCGAAAGAAGCTGAGGTTCTGGGGCTTTCCGTCTTAGGCGGAGTTATCGAAAGCTCCCTGTTTGTTTTTACGCATATCCTGACGGAAAACCGCTACGCACTTTTCCTGGAAAAGCTTAGCGCCTCAGCCTTCGCTCAGCATCTCCGCCTCACCAGCGAAGCGTTCGACCAGAGTGCGGCGCATGCGGCCGATGTCGCGCATCGGCGGCTCGCCGAAGTGGCGGGCGTATTCGCGGCTGAACTGCGACTGGCTCTCGTAACCGACCTGATGGCCGGCATCTCCGGCATCGAGGCGTTCTTCCAGCATCAGGCGCCGCGCCTCCTGCAGCCGCAGTTGCTTCTGGTACTGCAACGGGCTCATCGCGGTGATCGCCTTGAAATGGTGGTGCAGCGACGAAACGCTCATGCTGACGCGGCTTGCCAGGTCGTCGATGCGCAGTGGCCGGGAATAGTGCTCCTTCAGCCAGGCGACGGCGCGACCGACCTGATGCGGTTGGCTGTCGGCGGTCGCCATCTGTCGCAGGCGATGGCCATGCGGGCCGGTCAGCAGGCGGTAAAGGATCTCCTGTTCGATCAGCGGCAACAGGGCAGGGGTATCGTCCGGCCGTTCAAGCAGGCGCAGCAGGCGCAGCGCCGCATCTTCGAGGTCGGCGGTGATCTTGCTGACTGTCATGCCGCGCGCCGTCGCCGCCGGCGCCGGCAGTTGCGGTAGCGAGGCGACCAGCGCCTGGATCTTGCCACGGTCGAGCGTGAAGGCCATGCTGAGATAGGGTTCTTGCGCAGAGGCCTGACAGACCTGGGAGAGAACGGGGAGATCGATCGACGTCAACAGATAGTCGGATGCGCCGTAGATCAGCGTTTCCTCGCCGAGGATCACGCGCTTGGCGCCCTGCACGATGATCGCCAGGCTTGGCCTGTAGGCAGAACAGTTGACCGGGGCGTCGCCGCCATGACGATGGAGTGTCAGACCGGAAATGCCGGTCATGTGGTCGCCGTCCGTTTCGGCGAACCGGGCAATGACGTCGATCATCTCGGGGCGGGAGGTCTGTCGCGTGGCTGTCATAATCTTCTGTCTTTCCAGCGGCTTAGCATTGTCTGAGGCGATGCTCAGATAGGGCCTCGGCGTGCCAACTCCAGGACGTCTATCTCAATCTTGCAGGATCGTGCAAAAACTTTGCAGGATCGCTCTAACGCTTTGCGGTCGGCGCACCCATAGTCCTTGCTGCGATCTGCCGGGAACGCTCCGGCTTTTCGCATCTCCCAAAATGAAGGACAGACTGATGGCCATTGCAAGAGGATATGCGGCGACCGATGCGTCGAAACCGCTTACGCCCTTCACCTTCGAACGTCGCGAGCCGCGCGACGACGACGTGGTGATCGACATCAAATATTGCGGCGTCTGCCACTCCGACATTCACCAGGCACGCAACGAATGGGGCAACTCGGTCTTCCCGATGGTCCCTGGCCACGAAATCGTCGGCATCGTCACCGCCGTCGGCTCCAAAGTCACCAAGTTTAGGGTGGGCGACCGCGCCGGCGTCGGCTGCTTCGTCGATTCCTGCACCACCTGCGCGACGCGCGACCTCGACCTGGAACATTACCTGCCGGGTCTGGTGGTGACGTATAACGGCGTCGAGGCGGACGGCAAGACCGCGACGCAGGGCGGATACTCCGACAGCATCGTCGTGAGGGAAGGCTACGTGCTGTCGATTCCGGAAAACCTGCCGCTGGATGCGGCAGCACCACTGCTGTGCGCCGGCATCACGCTCTATTCGCCGCTTCGCCACTGGAAGGCCGGTCCCGGCAAGAAGGTCGCGATCGTCGGCATGGGCGGCCTCGGCCACATGGGCGTGAAGATCGCCCACGCCATGGGTGCAGAGGTGACGGTGCTGAGCCAGAGCCTGTCGAAGAAGGAAGACGGGCTGAAGCTCGGCGCCGACCACTATTACGCCACCAACGATCCGGAAACCTTCAAGACGCTTCAGGGTCATTTCGACCTGATCATCTGCACGGTTGCGGCCGAGATCGACTGGAACGCCTACCTCAATCTTCTGAAGATCGACGGCGACTTCGTGCTGGTCGGCATTCCGGAGAATGCCGTGCCGGTTCATGCCTTCGCGCTGGTTCCGGCTCGCCGCAGCATTTCCGGCTCGATGATCGGCTCGATCAAGGAGACCCAGGAAATGCTCGACTTCTGCGGCGAGCACAACATCGTCTCTGAGATCGAAACGATCAGGATCCAAGAGATCAACGAAGCTTATGAGCGGGTCGTCAAGAGCGACGTGCGCTACCGCTTCGTCATCGACATGGCGTCGCTCGACGCCGCGTAAGCGCGTTGTTTAAGGCGCTCGACCGAAGTGTTTGCCCCAGGATCCCGTCGGCTCCTGGGGCAATTCTTGTCTCACCTCAGACGAGCGGCAGCGGCCCGTCGTTCTTGATCTCTTCCATTACCGCGTAGGTGCGGGTTTCCTTGACCCCCGGCAGCGTCCAGAGCACCTGACCGAGGAAGTTGCGGTAGGCTGCCATGTCCTCGAAGCGGGTCTTGACGAGATAGTCGAAGCCGCCGGCGACCATGTGACATTCCAGAACAGCCGGTGCCTGCTTGATCGCGATCGCGAACTGGTGGAAGACATCGGGCGTCGTCTTGTCGAGCATGACCTCGATGAAGACGAGCAGGCCGAAGCCGAGCTTCTGCGGATCGAGGCGGGCGCCGAAGCCCGAAACATACCCTTCCTTCAACAGCCGGCGCAGCCGTTCGCTGGTTGCCGTCGGCGACAGGCCGATGCGATCGGCAAGCTCCAGATTGGTGATCCGGCCATCCGCCTGCAGGATGTTGAGAATTCTACGGTCTATCTTGTCGATCTGATGCATCGTGCCGCCTCCTGCTCGCGCCTCAGGCGGCAAGTCGCGTTTCCGCGAGTTTCACCCAATAGGAAATCCCGTGCGGGATCGCTTCGTCGTTGAAGTCATAGGCGGGATGGTGCAGCCCGGCAGTGTCGCCGTTGCCCATGAAGATGAAGGCGCCTGGGCGGGCCAGCAGCATGTAGGAGAAATCCTCGCCGCCCATCATCGGGTCGAGCGCCGCCCTGACATTGCCTTCGCCGGCAATTTCTGCCGCCGCCTTCAGCGCGTAGGCCGTCTCGTCCTCATGGTTGACCGTCACCGGATAGTTGCGGCTGTACCAGACGTCGACGGTCGCGCCATAGACGTCGGCGATGCCTTCGGCGATCAGCCGGATGCGGGTCTCGCCGATATCGCGCACTTCGGGCTTGAGCGTGCGCACGGTGCCGCCGAGCACGGCTTCCTCCGGGATGACGTTGTGGGCGAAGCCGGCGTTGAACGTGGTGACCGAGACCACGACCGAGGCGAGCGGATCAACTGTTCTGGACGCGATCGTCTGCAGCGCGGTGACGATCTGCGTGCCGATGACGATCGGGTCGATCGTCTTGTGCGGCTGGGCCGCATGGCCGCCGCGGCCCTTGATGGTGATGGTGAACTCGTCCGTCGACGCCATGATCGGGCCGACGCGGCTGCCGAAATGACCGATGGGCATGCCCGGCATATTGTGCATGCCGTAGACTTCGGCGATGTCGAAGCGCTCCATCATGCCGTCCTTGACCATCTCGTTGCCGCCGCCGCCGCCTTCTTCGGCCGGCTGGAAGATGACCGCGACGCTGCCGGCGAAGTTGCGGGTCTCGGCCAGATATTTGGCCGCGCCAAGCAACATGGCTGTGTGACCGTCATGGCCGCAGGCGTGCATCTTGCCGGAGGTTTCCGATGCCCAGGGCTTGCCGGTGGTTTCGGTGATCGGCAGCGCATCCATGTCGGCGCGAAGGCCGATCGTGCGGCCGGCACCGAGATTGCCCTTGATCAGACCGACGACGCCGGTCTGCCCAAGCCCGGTCACGATTTCGTCAACGCCGAACTCCTTCAGTTTCAATTCGACGAAGGCTGCCGTATTTTCCACCGCGAACAGGAGCTCGGGGTTCTTGTGCAGATGACGCCGCCATTCGGTGACTTCGTTCTGGAGTTCGGCGGCACGGTTGAGAATCGGCATGAGTTAAGTCCTGTCGGTCTGTTCGATCACATCTATCTGCGGTGGATTGGCGCAGCAGCCAATGAATGGGCTTTGCCATCTCCTTGCCATATAGGCTAAATAGCCGGACGAGACGAGGCAACAGCGGAATTTCGAGGACTATGGTGGTGACAGCAGGATTTTTCATGCGTGGCAAGGCAAGGGCAGTGGGTGTCGTAGCCGGTGCCTGCGCGAGCCTTCTCATGGCTTTGCCGGCATTTGCCAATCCGCGGCTCGTCGTCGACGTCAATACGTTGAAGGTCTACGAGCATCAGGACATCTTCCAGAAATGGTATCCGGCGTCGCTGACCAAGCTGATGACGGCCTATACCACCTTCCGGGCGATCAAGTCGGGACAGCTGGCGCTGACAAGCCCTGTTGTGATGACCAAGAACGCCGCCTCCGAGCCGCCGAGCAAGATGTTCTACAAGCCCGGCCAGGCGATGACGCTCGACAGCGCGCTGAAGATGATGCTGGTGAAGTCGGCAAACGACGTGGCGGTGGCGATCGCCGAGGCCGTCGGCGGTTCCGAGCCTGCCTTCATCGACCGGATGAATTCCGAGGCGCGCCGCATCGGCATGACGTCGTCGCATTTCATCAATGCCAACGGCCTGCCGGGTCCCGGCCAGTACACCACCGCGCGCGACCTCGCCGTGCTGGCGATCACGCTGAAGCGCGAGTTTCCCGAATACGCCTCCTATTTCTCGCTGGAAGGGTTCACCACCGGCAAGAAGGACTATTCGAACTACAACATGCTGATCGGCCGCTTCGAGGGCGCTGACGGCATGAAGACCGGTTTCATCTGCGCGTCCGGTTTCAACCAGGTCTCATCGGCGACGCGCGATGGCCGCAGCGTCGTTTCCGTCGTGCTTGGCGAAGACAGTCTCGGCGCCCGTGCCGACGAATCCGCGCGCCTGCTGCAAACGGCGCTGACGACATCTGGATCGGCCAAGCCGTCGCTGGTGCAGATTGCGCCCTATGGCGAAACGCGCGACGTCGTTGCCGACGTCAGCAAGCAGATCTGCTCGAAGGCCGCTGCCAAGGTGCGCAGCGAAGGTCGAGATGAAGCCGGCCGGCAGAAGCTGCTTTCGCCGTTCATCCACGAGATCAACCGGCCGCTGAAGCTGGCATTTGCCGGCCTCATCCCCGGCAGCGGCGACAAGCTCGCCAAGGCTGGCGCCGACCCTGCCGGCCAGGGCGATGTCGCCAACGTGCCGATCCCGGTGCCGCGGCCGAACCTCTGATCGGAGTTTCCAATGGTTAGCCCACTGCCGGCGGTGCCGGTCTCGATCCTGACCGGTTTTCTCGGTGCGGGCAAAACGACGTTGCTCAACCGGCTTTTGAAGGACCCGGATCTCTCGGATACGGCCGTTATCATCAACGAATTCGGCGACGTCTCCATCGATCACTTGCTGGTGGAAGCCTCGAGCGACGGTGTCATCGAGCTTTCCGACGGTTGCCTGTGCTGCACGGTGCGCGGCGAACTGGTGGATACCCTTGCCGATCTCATGGACCGCATGCAGACCGGGCGCATCAAGCCGCTGAAGCGCGTCGTCATCGAAACGACCGGGCTTGCGGATCCGGCGCCAGTGCTGCAGTCGGTGATCGGCAATCCCGTGATCGCCCAGAGCTTTCGTCTCGATGGCGTGGTGACCGTGGTGGATGCGGTCAACGGATTGCAGACGCTTGCCAACCACGAGGAAGCGCTGAAGCAGATCGCGGTCGCCGACCGCATCGTCATCAGCAAGGCAGGGCTCGCCGATCAGTCACAGTTGGACGAACTGCGGCTGCGTCTGAAGGCGCTCAATCCGCGTGCGCCGTTCGTCGATGGCGACAGTGCCGAAGCGGGGCGGGCAGCGCTCTTTGCCTGTGGTCTCTATGACCCGGCATCGAAGATTGCCGATGTCGGCCGCTGGCTGCAGGACGAGGCCGATCACGGGCATTGTGACCACGATCACCATCATCATGACGGCGACCACCACCATCACGACCACAGCCATCACCACCATCATCACGATGCAACGCGCCATGGGGCGGACATTCGTTCGTTCAGCATCATGCATGACAGGCCGATCGAACCGATGGCGCTCGACATGTTCATCGATCTGCTGCGCTCGGCCCATGGCGAGAAGCTGTTGCGGATGAAGGCGATCGTCGCCGTCTCCGATAATCCGAACCGGCCGTTGGTCCTGCATGGGGTGCAGAACGTCTTTCACACGCCGGAGCGGCTTTCCGCCTGGCCGGATCCGACCGATCGGCGCACGCGCATGGTGTTGATCACCAAGGGTCTGAGCGAGGCGTTCGTGAGCGACCTTTTCGATGCCTTCACGGGAAAACCACGCATCGATCGCCCCGACGCTCAGGCGCTTTCTGATAACCCTCTGGTTGTGCCCGGTATGAAATTCTAGAATTGTTTGCCTGCGGTCGGCCGCTTGTTGCTGCAGATTCCAGGAAAAAGGGTTAAAATCTATAGTACTTTCGGGCGATGTTTTGCGGATCGGCCAAACATTTTTGGGCTAATATTTCGGCTTTACTTCCAGTCGCCGCAAGCGTTCGAAAAATGCTGCTGCGTGTGTCGCGCTCGCAGGATGGGGCCCGTCGAAACTCGGAGTTAATCTTCTAAGTATTTGAAAATATTGTAGTAATCTGGCTATTTTCTGCTCCCTTGTATACAAAAATTATTGCTCTTCTAAATCATAGCGCGAATATTTGCGCGGCGGCACGGGACATTCTGTCGTGTGCTTCGTGCTCTTGCTAAATTAACTAGAAGTTAAGCGTCTTCTTTAAAACCGGAACCCGATGAACTAGCATGTTTGTTGCGGAGGGAGAGCAACGACCATGTCGATATCAGTTGCATTTGTTGACGACCATCCGATCCTGCTGGAAGGGCTGGTCAGTTTATATTCTGGAAAAAGTGACCTCGAGATCGTCGCCAAGGGCGAAAGCGCGGTCGATGCTTTGAAAATAGTTGAAGACTTTTCACCTGAAGTTCTCGTGCTCGATTTGAGCATGCCCGGCGACGCCATTGCGGCTATCGAGCTGGTTGCGCAAAAATACAAAGACACGCGGATCATCGTCTTCACCGCAAATTCAAGCATTGAAACCGCGATACAAGTCCTGAACTACGGGGTCTCTGGCTATGTGCTGAAAGGCAGCAGCGCCAGCGACCTGCACGAGGCCATACGCACGGTCTATGACGGCGAGACGTTCATCACGGCGGGGTTCGCGACCAAGGTCATCATGGCGATGAAGACTGCGGAAATCCGTCGGCGGTCCCAGGCGCAACGACGCCTGAGCCTGCGCGAGGAGCAGATCGTTCGCCATCTCATGCGTGGCAGCACGAACCGCGAAATAGCGGCCTGTCTTGATATCAGCGAAAAGACCGTGAAACACTACATGACGGTCTTGATGCAGAAACTCGACGTCAGGAACCGCGTGGAAGTGGTGCTGGCAGCGCAGCGGCTGGATGTGTTGCCGGACGGCTCGGCCGAACGCAGCGCGTCACGGCGCATCAACTAGGCGATCGAATTCGATCGCTAAGAACGCCGCATTCAGCGCGAATGCGGCGTTCAAGGCGTTTCGGCTAATGTCCAACAGGCCTTACTGCATAATTCCTTAAATCGGAATCGATTTAGGGACAAAATTATGCAGCAACTCAAACTGTTACAGCGACCTTTGCGCGTCTAAATGGACGCGCGGCGCTGTAGCCAGATCTATGGGCGATCGAACGCGCCGCCGCTGTGATCAAGCGGCAGGACGGCTGTTACCACCGTTCCGTTCGGTCGGCGGATGGTGCGCATGCGGCCGCCAAAGGCGCGAATGCGGCGTTTCTGCGTGATGGTGCCGAGCCCTGTGCGGCCGGCACGGGGTGGCGTCGCTGCTGTCGATGGCGCGACACCCACATCGGCCACCGTGATGAACAGGCGGTTATGGCGCGTGCCGTAGCGCAGATGCTGGCGGTTGCCCGGTGCATGTCTTTCGCTGTTCATCAAGGCCTCCTGGATGAAGCGATAGACGCAGATGTTGAGATGCGCATCGACCTTCTGCGACGCGATCAGCCCGACGACGTCGATGTCGCGGCCAATGAGATCCATATGCCGCCTTACCGCAAGCAGGATCGTGTCATCGAGGGACATATCGTCGAGTTCCGGCAGCACGAGATCCGTCGAAATGTTCCGCAGTTCCTCAAGCACGGTCGTGACGGTGCTGACCATCTTGTCGATATCCCGCGGCCCGATCGGGTCCGTTGGTTGGCCGTCAGCCGGCTTCGAAGTCATGTCGCTCAGCTTCAGCTTGAGCAATGTCAGCAGTTGGACCGGACCGTCGTGCAGATCCGTACCGATCTGATCGAGGATCATCTCATTGAGCTTGCCGGCTTCGAGCCGTGCGGTCTCCGCGGCCGCGCGCAGCCGTCGGTTCTGATTGGAAAGTTCGAGTGCCCGTCCAAGGCTATGGCGGATGGCGGCGTGCTGACGATCAATGAGCCGGCTGCCGCTGCGCACGATCAGGAAGAGCAGTGCGAGCATCGGCACCGAGATCAGGAGCACGATGTCGATCGTCTCCCGCCACGCCGTCGACAACTCACCTACCAGAAAATCGGGGCGCTCGTAGAATTCGCCGACAAGCAGCACCTTGCCCGCCTCATCGCGCACGAGCGGCGCATAGACCTCGATGTACATGCCGCGCTGCTCGTCGCCGGTGTATTCGTGTTTCTCGATCATTGTGCGGGAAACAACGATCTCGCCCCTAAGGGCGCGCTGTAGCTCGTCAAAGACAATCTCTTCGTCGATCATTTTGCCCGTAGTCGAATACATCAAGCTTCCGCTTGGCTCCCAGATCTTCAGTTCGTGGACATGTTGGCCAAGCGCGCTGGTGCCGAGAAGTTGCTTCAGCCTGTCTTCGACGATCGGTGGAAGCGTTCCGCGTTTGATATCCTCCTCAGCGATCAGCGGCGCAACGAATGTCTGGAGATAGGCGGCGCCGAGCGAGCCGACGCTATTGAACACGGTTTTCTCAAGGCGGTGCGTCGTCCAGATCGCAAGGGCGATCATCAGCGCCACGACGACGAAGGAGGCGATGATGATGAACTGAACCTCGAGCCGCAGCCGCTGGAACGTCGACAGCAGGTTTCGCAAGACGGCTGGCCGGCTCAAGTTCTGCACCAAGGTTTGCTTGGCCGTTTCTGTGTCGTTCCTGGCGGAGTCCATGAGATTTGCCCGATCACGTGTTGGGGCTTTATATTCTCTATTCCTTAAAAATGCGTCCGCGAATTCCGGCATCATCGACACAAATCGCAATCGATGCCAGGGAATTGCGCAGTCAATCAAATGGTTACAATGACCTTTCCTCGAGGGCAAGGATGTGGCGCGTGATGATGGGCCCAGCTCGGCGCTGCGGCGGAATAGGATCTCGGCCGGCGGGCGCAATGCGAGCGGCTGATCGAGAACATTGTGGTTCGGCGTCAGACGCCCTTGCGGATCAGGAAGCGATGCCCGCCTTCTGCCGGGCAAGCCGCCTCGAGGCTATGGCCGTCTTCCCGGCAGAAATGCGGGATATCGATCACCGCCATCGGATCGGTGGTCTCGATCTCGAGCAGCGCGCCTGCGGCCATGGAGGCGATACGCTTGCGGGCCTTCAAAACGGGAAGGGGGCATTTAAGCCCCCTGAGGTCGTAGACCGTCTTCTGTTCGTCAGGCATCAATTGCCCCAGATCTTCCAGAATGGGCGCTTCTTCGGCGGTTCCTCGACGGCAACAGGTGCTTCAGCCGCTGGCGCCGCTGCGCCCTCAGCACTTGCGGATGCCATCGCGGTACTCTGAGGCTGAGCATTTTGAGGTGCTGCGGCCGACCGTGCCTGCTTTGCCGCTGCGCCTGCCGGCTGCGCCTGCGGCTCAACGGCTGCCGGCTGCTCCGGGGCCACGGCGACGGCTGCCGGTGCCTGTTCTGCGGCCTCGCCCTTGGAGAACAGGCTCCAGAAGGACTTCTTGGCCGGCTGCTGTTCGACGGCTGCCTGCAGTACGGGCTGAGGGATGGGATTGGCGGCGGGAACCGGCACATGGGTGCCGCCCTTGGTCGCCTTTTCCAGTTCCTTCTTCTGGATCTCGACAGCCAGCTTGGTTTCTTCGGCTTCCTTCTGTTCGGCCAGCTTCTTCTCGAGGTCGCTTGCCTTCATCAGTTTGCCGGCATCGATCGAGTTGCCGGTCGGCGCGTAGGCGAGTTCGCGGCCGGCGCGCTGCTTGGCGACGATCGCCTTGCGCTCGGCCTCGCTCGGCTCGTACCAGACCATGCCGTCGTACTTCTTCATCGCCTTGTCGTAGTCGAGCTGGTAGCCCTTGTCGAACGTCGACATCGCCATCTGCAAGGCGGGCGGGGTCGACATCGCCGGGCACTGGCCGCCCGGGTTGAAGGCGCCGCTGCCCTGCTGGTTGAAGACGTATTTCTTCTCGCAGACATTGATTTCCGGCGGACGCTTGGTGACTTCGAACTGATCGTAGCCGACCTTCAGCATCTTCCAGAAGTCGATGTTGGGATTGTTGCGATGACGCGCCATGTTCTCGGCGGTCATGCGGAAGGGGAAAGCCTGCAACTGGACGCTTTGCTGCCCGCCCTTGAAGGCGTCGCGGGCCATGGCGAAAATCTCGACCATCTGCTCGTCGGTCATCGAGTAGCAGCCGGACGACGAGCAGGCGCCGTGGATCATCAGATGCGTACCCTGACGGCCGTTGGCGCGGTCATAGGTGTTGGGGTAGCCGGTGTTGATCGCCAGATAATATTTCGAGTTGGGGTTCATCTGGTGCGGGAACAGCGGATAGAAGCCCTCCGGCGCCTGACGGTCGCCTTCCTTCACCTTGGGGCCGAGCTTGCCCGACCAGGCGCAGATCTTGTAGCTCTTCAAGAGCTGGAAGCGATTGGCCGTATTGGCCTTCCAGACCTCGAGCGTTCCTTCCTCCTTGAAGATGCGCAGCGCGATCGGGGATGTCTTCTGCATGCCGAGCTTGCTCATCTCGGCGGCCATCTTGCTGGAAAGCTGGTACTCGGTCTTGTTCTTGACGGTCGAAAGATCGACAGCCGCCGTGTCCAGGGTATCGTTGGTGCAGCCGGCAAGCAGCGCGGCAACAGCGGCGGTGGCTACAAGGTTTCTCAAGCGCATCAGCGAAAGCCCGTTCAAACCAAAACTCGTCAGTGCGAGCCGCGTCCGACGGGAGGGCTCTTAGGGAATCAGTAAGCCATTATACTTCACGAATTCTTAACCCTGCAGGATGCCCTGCGCACGCCGTTGTTCATGACCTCACGAATATGGCCAAGATTTGGCCACAGTCCGATTTGTGGTTGCGAATTTTCGCCGAACAATCGCTTGGGCTCAGAGGTTCCGGCCGATATTCAGGTACTTCTGCCGGCGGTCGGTGCGCAGTTGGTCGCCGTTGCGTCCGGACAGTTCCTTCAGCGCATCGGCAATCACCGTTCCGGTGCGGGCGATGACCGACTGCGGGTCGCGATGCGCGCCGCCGACGGGCTCGGGGATGATGCCGTCGATCACGCCGAGGGCCTTCAGATCTTCAGACGTGATCTTCATGTTGCTGGCCGCTTCCTTGGCGCGGGTCGAATCGCGCCAGAGGATCGAGGCCGCACCTTCCGGCGAGATGACGCTGTAGATGGCGTGCTCAAGCATATAGACGCGGTTGCCGGTCGCGATCGCGATGGCGCCGCCGGAGCCGCCTTCGCCGATGACGACGGTGACGATCGGCACGCGCACGTTCAGGCACATTTCGGTCGAGCGGGCGATGGCTTCCGCCTGGCCGCGTTCTTCCGCGCCGACGCCGGGATAGGCACCGGCGGTGTCGATCAGCGTGATCAGCGGCAGGCTGAAGCGGTCGGCCATTTCCATGATGCGGATGGCCTTGCGGTAGCCCTCAGGGCGCGGGCTGCCGAAGTTGTGCTTGATGCGCGACTTGGTATCGCTGCCCTTTTCCTGGCCGAGGACGGCGACGGGCATGCCGCGGAAGCGCGCAAGCCCGGCCTGGATGGCCTCGTCGTTGCCATAGTTGCGGTCGCCGGCGAGCGGCGTGAACTCGGTGAAGAGTTCCGCGGAGTAGTCGAGGAAGTGCGGGCGCGAGGGGTGGCGGGCGACCTGGGTCTTCTGCCACGGCGTCAGCTTCGAATAGATCTCGGCCATCGCATCGCGAACGCGCGTCTCGAGCCGTTCGACCTCATCCGAAGTGTTCACACTCTCGTCTTCGCCGGCGAGCTTCTTCAGTTCGAGAATCTTGCCTTCGAGGTCGGAGATAGGTTTTTCGAAATCGAGATAGTTGTGCATGAGATGCGTTTCCGATCGTTTTGCGACAAGGACCTGCCGGCCGAAACCAGCCTGCCCGGCGGTCCTAATCCTGTTTTTTCGCCTGTTTGGCAAGAGGGTGATGGTTTTGCACGAGGTCGTGCAGCCGTTCTTCCAGAACATGTGTATAGATTTGTGTCGTGGAAATGTCCGAATGACCCAGTAGTTCCTGCACGGCGCGAAGGTCGGCGCCGTTGGCGAGCAGGTGGCTGGCGAAGGCATGACGCAGCACATGCGGGGAGATTGTCGCCACGCGGATACCGGCACGCGCAGCCAGCGATTTCAGGTCGCGGGCAAAGACCTGGCGGGGGAGAAAACCTGCCTTTGCAGACGACGGAAACAACCACGGGCTTTCGCGCTCAACCTTGTCCGCTTTCGCAGACTCTTCAGCCAGAGCCGCACCGTAAAGCCGCATCGCGCGGATCGCCGCCTGGGACAGCGGCACCAGTCGTTCCTTGTTGCCCTTGCCGCGGATGACAAGAAAGCGCCCGTTCTGTGCCAGCACGCTTGCCGGCAGCGACACCAGTTCGCTGACGCGCATGCCGGTCGCGTAGAGAAGCTCCATCAACGCATGCATGCGCAGCTTGGAAAGCCGCTCCGACCCGTCTGTCGTGGCCTCGGCTTCGGTCTCGGCCCGGCCGATCAGCCGTGAAACGTCGTCGACGCTCAGCGTCTTCGGCAGGCTTCTGCCCTTTTTCGGCGCATCGAGGATGCCTGTCGGGTCGTCGCCGCGCAGGCCCTCGGCATAGAGGAACTTGTAGAACTGCCTGAGCGCCGACAGCCGCCGCGCCTGCGAGGACGGCTTGAAGCCTTGGCCCGCCAGATGGGCGAGATAATGCCGGAGATCGTCGGTTGCGGCGCTCGTGAGCCCCGTTCCTCGGCTGCGCATGTGGGACAATGCGTCGTCCAGATCGCGCTCGTAGGATTGCAGCGTGTTGACGGCGGCGCCGCGTTCGGCGCTCATCATTTCGAGGAAGGCCTCGACATGTGCCGCGGAAAGATCGCTCATTGGGTCTTGTTGACCCGTTCGGAGGGGATCTTCACGGTCACGTCCCGCTCGACCGGTTCGACGAAGGTGACGAGCGCGATCATCGTGCCGTAGATCAGCCCGGCGATGATGCCGCAGAAAAACAGGAACCGGAAGAGGGTGGGCATTTCAGTCTCCTCTGCATGGTTCCTTAAACCGGAGCGAATTTAAGGATAAAATCATGCAGCCGTTGAATGTGCTACAGCAACCTTGTGCGCGTCGGACCGGACGCGCCGCACTTTGGCGGATGCTCGATCTATATGTACGCCCCTTTCGCCAAGTTCAAGAAGCATGCACGGACGCGCGCGACGGCTTGACGCTCCACCCCGATTTGTCGATACCGGAAGGGAATGGGGAATAAGAAGTCCAATGAACGACGTGATCGAACCGGTTTCCGCGACGCTTGCCGAACGGGCGAAGCTTGCGCTCGGTAAACGCAATCTCGTTTTCATCGGCCTGATGGGTGCCGGCAAATCGGCGATCGGCCGGCTGACGGCGCAGGCGCTCGGCATTCCCTTCGTCGATTCCGACCACGAGATCGAGCGCGTCTCGCGTATGACGATCAGCGATCTTTTTACCCGCTACGGCGAGGACGAGTTTCGGGCGCTGGAAGCGCGTGTGTTGAAACGCCTGCTGCGCACCGGCCCCCGTGTCGTTTCCACCGGCGGCGGCGCCTATGTCAACGAGCGATCGCGGCGCCAGATCAAGCGCGGCGGCCTGACGATCTGGCTCAACGCCGAACTGGACGTGCTCTGGGAGCGGGTCAACAAGCGCGACACGCGACCGCTCTTGAAGACCGAGAACCCCAAGCAGACCCTCGAAAACCTGATGCGCGCCCGTTACCCGATCTACGCGGAAGCCGATCTGACGGTATTGTCGCGCGATGTGAACAAGGAGACGATGGTGGAGGAGGTTCTCACCGCCGTCATAGATTTCCGGAAAGTGCCAAATGATGAATAGCCATGTGATGCCCGCCGCCGAGCGCAAGGTTCGTGTCGATCTCGGCGATCGTTCCTATGACATTCTGATCGGCCCGGGGCTGATCGCTGCCGCGGGCAGCGAGATCGCGTCGCGCCTCAAGGGGCGCAAGGTGGCCGTCATCACCGACGAGAATGTGGCGCCTCGCTATCTCGATCGGTTGATGGCAAGCCTCAAGGACAGGGATATCGAGGGCGTGTCGTTGGTGCTGCCCGCCGGCGAGAAGACCAAAAGCTTCGAGCATCTCATCCCGGTCTGCGAGACGGTGCTTGGCGCCCGGATCGAGCGCAACGACGCGGTGATCGCGCTCGGCGGCGGTGTCATCGGCGACCTGACCGGCTTTGCGGCCGGCATCGTGCGTCGCGGCTCGCGCTTCATCCAGATCCCGACATCGTTGCTGGCGCAGGTCGATTCCTCGGTCGGCGGCAAGACCGGCATCAATTCGCCGCACGGCAAGAACCTGATCGGCGTCTTCCACCAGCCGGATCTGGTGCTCGCCGACACGGACGTGCTCGACACGCTGAGCCCGCGCGAGTTCCGCGCCGGCTATGCCGAAGTTGCGAAATACGGCCTGATCGACAAGCCGGACTTCTTCGCCTGGCTGGAGAAGAACTGGCAGGCGGTGTTTTCCGGTGGGGCGGCGCGCATCGAGGCGATCGCGGTCAGTTGCCAGGCCAAGGCCGATGTGGTGGCGGCGGACGAGCGGGAGAACGGCCAGCGTGCGCTGCTCAATCTCGGCCACACCTTTGGCCACGCGCTGGAGGCCGCCACCGAATACGACAGTGCACGGCTGGTGCATGGCGAAGGCGTGGCGATCGGCATGGTGCTGGCGCACCAGTTCTCAACGCGCATGAACCTGGCGAGCGCCGACGATGCGACCCGGGTCGAAGCGCATTTGAGAGCCGTCGGCCTGCCGACGCGCATGTCCGAAATCCCCGGCCGCCTGCCGCCGGCCGAAAAGCTGATGGACGCGATCGCCCAGGACAAGAAGGTCAAGGGCGGCAAGCTCACCTTCATCCTGACCCGGGGCATCGGCCAGTCCTTCGTCGCCGACGACGTGCCGGCCTCCGAGGTCCTGGGCTTCCTGAGGGAAAAGCACCCGCAATGACCGGCGAAGCATTCCTGGCGTTTCTGGCGGAATACTGGCTGTCGATTGTCGCGGTCTTCTGCCTGCTGTTGTTTTCCGCCTTCTTCTCGGGCTCCGAGACGGCACTGACCGCGGCTTCGCGCTCGCGCATGCATTCGCTGGAGAACAATGGCGACGAGCGGGCGGGTATCGTCAATCGCCTGATCGAGCGCCGCGACAGGCTGATTGGCGCGCTTCTGATCGGCAACAATCTCGTCAACATTCTTGCCTCGTCCCTGGCGACGAGCCTGTTGATCGGCCTGCTCGGCAATTCGGGCGTGGCGATCGCCACGGTCGTCATGACCGTGCTTTTGGTGATTTTCTCCGAAGTGCTGCCGAAGAGCTGGGCGATCGCGTCGCCGGATCGCTTCGCGCTGACGGTGGCGCCGATCGTCCGTCCCTTCGTCGCCGTGGCCGGACCGCTGTCGAGCCTTGTCAACGGCATCGTGCGCCGCATCCTGTCGCTGTTCGGCGTCAATCTTTCCTCCGAGATGTCGATGCTTTCGGCGCATGACGAACTGCGCGGCGCAGTCGACCTGCTGCACCGCGAAGGCTCGGTCATCAAGGCCGACCGGGATCGGCTCGGCGGCGTGCTCGATCTCGGGGAACTCGAGATCTCCGACATCATGATCCACCGCACCAACATGCGGGCGATCAACGCCGACGATCCGCCGGAGATCTGCGTGCGCGATATCCTGCAAAGCCCGTTCACGCGCCTGCCCTTGTGGCGGGGCGCCACCGACAACATCATCGGGGTGGTGCACTCCAAGGATCTGCTGCGCGCGCTTGCGGAACCGGACGTCGAGCCCGAAAACCTCGACATCGTCAAGATCGCGCAGAAACCCTGGTTCGTTCCCGACACGACCAATCTCAAGGACCAGCTCAACGCCTTCCTGCGCCGCAAGCTGCATCTTGCCATCGTCGTCGACGAATACGGCCAGGTTCAAGGGCTGGTGACGCTTGAGGATATTCTGGAGGAGATTGTCGGTGATATCGCCGACGAGCACGATCTTGATATCCAGGGCGTTCGCCAGGAGGCCGACGGTTCGATCGTGGTCGATGGCTCGGTGCCGATCCGCGACCTCAACCGCGCGCTCGACTGGTCGCTGCCCGACGAAGAGGCGACGACGGTCGCCGGTCTGGTGATCCACGAGTCGAAAAGCATCCCGGAGGAGCGTCAGGCCTTCACCTTCCACGGCAAGCGCTTCATCGTGATGAAGCGGGTGAAGAACCGGATCACGAAACTCAGGATCCGTCCGGCCGACGACCAGACGCCGATCGCCTGATGGCTACCAGCGCGTCGGCTCGCCGGGTGCCGCCGGTTCGACCGCCAGCGCGTGCAGGCCGGCGTCGAGTTCGGGCTTCAACAGGTCGTTGATGGCGCGATGGCGCGCCACCCGGCTCATGCCGGCAAAGGCCTCGGCAACGATGCGGATGCGCATATGGGTCTCGCCGCCGCCGTCGAAGTCCGGCTGATGGCCCGCATGCAGGTGGCTTTCGTTGATCACCGCCAGCCGCTCGGGATGAAAGGCGTCGGTCAATTTCTGTTCGATCGTGTCCCGCAGCGACATTCTTCCGTCCCATTTCCTTGGTTGCTGGGTGCCCTTGTGTTGGTCGGGTCCGGCAGTGCGGCCTTGGCGGCGCAAAATGCCCGCACAAAGCCAGCAACATTCCGCTTTGTCAATTCTTGTTGTGGCCCCGGCCAACGCCCATAATGAGCACCATGAGACTCGATTCAAAATACTTCGATCGCATTCGGACACGGCGCAAGGTCGAGCCGCGCGCAGAGCCGGCCGCACCCACCTGTCAGTGGGACGGCTGCGACAAGAAGGGCGTTCATCGCGCACCCGTCGGCCGCAATGCCGAGGGGCAGTATTTCATGTTCTGCTTCGAGCATGTGAAGGAATACAACAAGGGCTACAACTACTTCTCCGGCCTCTCCGACAGCGAGGTCGCGCGCTACCAGAAGGAAGCGGTGACCGGACATCGTCCGACCTGGACCGTCGGCGTCAACAAGAATGCCAAGAATAGCCCGACCCAATCGCAGACCCGTTCAGGCTCGGCCGGGGCGCAGGCGCGCATGCGTGATCCCTTCGGTTTCGTCAGCGAGGCAAAGGCGCGCGCCGGCCGTCCCGAGCCACGCCAGCGCAAGCTGAAAACGCTCGAAGCCAAGGCCTATGAGACGCTCGGCCTCGGTGCCTCGGCGAGCGCCAGCGATATCAAGGCGGCCTACAAGGATCTGGTCAAGAAACACCACCCGGACGCCAATGGCGGGGACAGGGGATCGGAGGAGCGTTTTCGCGCAGTAATTCAAGCCTACCAATTGTTAAAACAGGCTGGTTTCTGCTAACAACGCGGATTATTACAGAAGCACTTTTGCAGGCGAATGCGCGGGTGCCGTCCGGTGGCCGCTCTGGAGACATGATGAGCAAGATTGACCTCGATATTTCCAACCTCCCCGACACGACCGTATCGGTTCGGGAGGTTTTCGGCATTGACACGGATTTGCGCGTTCCCGCCTACACGAAGGCCGACGCCTACGTGCCGGATCTCGATCCGGACTACCTCTTCGACCGCGAAACCACGCTCGCCATTCTCGCAGGCTTTGCCCACAACCGACGCGTGATGGTCTCGGGCTATCACGGTACCGGTAAGTCCACCCACATCGAGCAGGTCGCAGCGCGCCTCAACTGGCCGTGCGTGCGCGTCAACCTCGACAGCCATGTCAGCCGTATCGATCTCGTCGGCAAGGACGCGATCGTCGTCAAGGACGGTCTGCAGGTCACCGAGTTCAAGGACGGCATTCTGCCCTGGGCCTACCAGCACAATGTCGCGCTCGTCTTCGACGAATACGATGCCGGCCGCCCGGACGTGATGTTCGTCATCCAGCGCGTGCTGGAATCCTCCGGTCGCCTGACGCTGCTCGACCAGAGCCGCGTCATTCGCCCGCACCCGGCCTTCCGCCTGTTTGCGACCGCCAACACCGTCGGCCTCGGCGATACCACCGGCCTCTATCACGGCACGCAGCAGATCAACCAGGCGCAGATGGACCGCTGGTCGATCGTGACGACGCTCAACTACCTGGCGCATGACAAGGAAGTCGACATCGTCGCCGCCAAGGTGAAGGGCTTTACCGCCGACAAGGGCCGCGAGACCGTTTCCAAGATGGTGCGCGTTGCGGATCTTACCCGCGCCGCCTTCATCAATGGCGACCTGTCGACGGTGATGAGCCCGCGTACGGTCATCACTTGGGCCGAGAACGCCTATATCTTCGGCGATATCGCCTTTGCGTTCCGCGTGACCTTCCTCAACAAGTGCGACGAGTTGGAGCGGGCGCTGGTGGCCGAGCATTACCAGCGTGCTTTCGGCGTCGAGCTCAAGGAGAGCGCCGCCAATATCGTACTGGAAGCCACCGCCTGAGCCATGGCAGGGGCGGAGGCGAAGGGCGCTCCGGCGCTTCGCTTCGTTGAGGAGAAGAGCGTCTCGAAGACCGCCAACGCGGTCTTCAACGGCCTCAAGGCCTTCAACCTCGAAAGGCGGGAAGCGCCAAATACAGGCGCTTCGCCATTTCGCTGCGTGACGACGGCGACGAGATCGTGGGCGGCATCGTCGCCTACACCGCGTGGAACTGGTGCTTCATCGAACTGCTCTGGGTAGACGAGGCGCTGAGAGGGTCCGGCAGCGGGCGCGAGCTCGTTGCGCGTGTCGAGGCAGTCGCCGCAAGCCGCGGCGCCCGCTACATCTACGTCGACACGTTTAGCTTCCAGGGCGACGGCTTCTATCAGAAGCTGGGTTACGACGTTTATGGCAAACTCGATGATTTCCCGCCGGGATTTCACCGCATCTGGCTGAAGAAGGAACTCTCGTGAGCTCGAACTCCAAGGCAAAGCCGACCACGCGCGAAAATGCAGCCGAACCGTTCAAGCGGGCGCTTTCCGGCTGCATCCGATCGATCGCTGGCGATGCCGAGGTGGAGGTGGCCTTTGCCAACGAGCGGCCGGGCATTGCCGGCGAGCGCATCCGGCTGCCGGAAATATCCAAGCGGCCGACGCGGCAGGAGCTCGCCGTGACACGCGGCCTCGGCGACAGCATGGCGCTGCGCAAGGCCTGTCATGACGCGCGCATCCACGCGACGATGTCGCCGCAGGGCGCTGACGCACGGGTGATCTTCGACGCCGTCGAGCAGGCGCGGGTCGAAGCGATCGGCTCGCTGCGCATGGAGGGCGTTGCCAAGAACCTCAACTCGATGCTCGAGGAGAAATATTCCAAGGCCAACTTCGGCGCGATCAGCAAGCAGGCCGATGCGCCGCTGGGTGAGGCCGTGGCATTGCTGGTGCGCGAGAAGCTGACCGGCGAGAAGCCGCCGGCATCCGCCGGCAAGGTGCTCGATCTCTGGCGCGACTTCATCGAGGAAAAGGCCGCCGGCGACATGCGCAATCTTTCGGCTGCGCTCAACGACCAGCAGGCCTTCGCCCGCGTCGTGCGCGACATGCTGACGTCGATGGATGTTGCCGAGAAATACGGCGACGACGACATCGAGCCGGACGAGCAGGAAAGCGAGACCGACGAAGATCAGCCGCGCAGCCAGGAGCAGGACGAGAACGCCAGCGACGAGGAAGCCGGCGACGATGCGGCACCCGCCGACGAAAACCAGGCTGCCGAAGAGCAGATGGAAGAAGGCGAGATGGACGGCGCGGAGATTTCCGACGACGACCTGCAGGACGAGGGTGACGAGGACAGCGAGACGCCCGGCGAGGTCAAGCGCCCGAACCAGCCGTTTGCCGACTTCAACGAAAAGGTCGACTACACCGTCTTCACCCGCGAGTTCGACGAGACCATCGCGTCGGAAGAACTCTGCGACGAGGCGGAGCTCGATCGCCTGCGCGCCTTCCTCGACAAGCAGCTCTCGCATCTTCAGGGTGCGGTCGGCCGGCTTGCCAACCGCCTGCAGCGCCGCCTGATGGCGCAGCAGAACCGGTCCTGGGAGTTCGACCTGGAAGAGGGCTATCTCGATACCGCGCGCCTGCAGCGCATCGTCATCGACCCGATGCAGCCGCTCTCGTTCAAGCGCGAGAAGGATACGAACTTCCGCGACACCGTGGTGACCCTGCTGATCGACAATTCCGGCTCGATGCGTGGCCGGCCGATCACGGTTGCGGCGACCTGCGCCGATATTCTGGCGCGCACGCTGGAGCGCTGCGGCGTCAAGGTGGAGATCCTCGGCTTTACCACCAAGGCCTGGAAGGGCGGGCAATCGCGCGAGAAGTGGCTGGCCGGCGGCAAGCCGCAATCGCCGGGCCGCCTCAACGACCTGCGCCACATCATCTACAAGTCGGCCGATGCGCCGTGGCGGCGCGCGCGCCGCAATCTCGGCCTGATGATGCGTGAGGGCCTGCTCAAGGAAAACATCGACGGCGAGGCGCTGATCTGGGCGCATGAGCGCCTGATGGCCCGGCGCGAGCAGCGCCGCATCCTGATGATGATTTCGGATGGCGCGCCGGTCGACGATTCGACGCTGTCGGTCAATCCAGGCAACTATCTCGAACGGCACCTGCGCGCCGTGATCGAGCAGATCGAGACGCGCTCGCCGGTCGAACTGCTGGCGATCGGCATCGGTCACGACGTGACGCGCTATTATCGCCGCGCCGTGACGATCGTCGATGCGGACGAACTGGCTGGCGCGATGACCGAGCAGCTTGCCGATCTGTTCGAAGACGAAAGCATGAGCCGCCGTCCGGGGCGGACGCGCCGCGCAGGATAATCTTTCGCGAAGCCGGGGCGGCCTTCCGTCGCCCCGTTTCATCCCCAAGGCGGCCACCGTTGCCGCCTCCTCTCTGCCTATCCTGCCCGCCCGAAGGAACTCCCCCAGATGCTTGGCCGCGGTCTCCTCGTTCTTTCCCTGCTGGCCTCGACTGGCGTGGCGTGGGCCGCCAGCGGCAGCGAGACGCTGCCCATTGCCAGCCGGCAGATAGACGCTTTCAAGGTCGGCTCCAGCCAGACGCGGTTCGGTCAGCTCGAATTCATCGGCGGACTAGAGATGACGTCGTCCAACGCGCTGTTCGGCGCGGTTTCGGCGATCCGTTTCCGGACGGATGGCAGTTCCTTCGTTGCAGTCATGGATACGGGCCATTGGCTCGAAGGGGCGGTGACCCGTGATGCTGACGGCAGGCTTTCAGGCCTGACGGACCTGACGGCGACGCCGATGGCAGACAGGAGCGGTGCTGTCGGGCTGGAGAAATGGAAGGTGGATTCGGAGGGGCTGGCGCTGCGCGAAGGCGAGGTGATCGTCAGCTACGAGCAGGCCCATCGCATCGATATCTACCCGGACCCGGGCTTAGCCGGCTCGAGGCCGATCGGCAGCCTGCCGTTGCCGTTCCCGAAGACGGAGCTTCGCAACAATGGCGGGCTCGAGACCGTGGCGATTTCACCGAAGGATGGCCCGCTCGGCGGCGCTGCCGTCACCGTGTCCGAGCGTAGCGTCGACCAGGCGGACAATCTTCTTGCAGGCATTGTCGACGGCCCGATGAAGGGCGCCTTTGCGGTTGTCCGCACCGAGCCCTACGCGGTCACCGACGGCGCTTTCCTGCCCGATGGCGACCTCCTGTTGCTGGAGCGGCGGTTCAACTTCGCCTCCGGCCTCGGCATGCGCATCCGCCGTATCCCGGGTGCAAGCATCCAGCCGGGCGCTGTGGTTGACGGCGACGTCATTCTCGAAGCCGACATGGGCTATCAGATCGACAACATGGAGGGCTTTGACGTTGTCACAGGTCCCAATGGCGATGTCCGCATCATCGTCGTTTCCGATGACAACCACTCGATCCTCGAGCGCAATCTGATGCTGGAATTCCGCCTGATCAAATGAAAACGGGGCCATTCGGCCCCGTCATCGATCGCGTGTTTCAGATGATATCAGGCCGCGGCCTTGGCTGGTGGCATGGGCTTGATCACGCTCATCAGCGCACCGTAGGGCAGCAGCATGACGATGCCGCAGACGATCTTGACCGTCAGGTCGCCGAGCGCCCAGGAAATCCAGCGCGGAGCCTCGGTCGCAAGAATACCGAGTAGCGGTGCCGTCTCCAGCGCAAAACTGTCATTCGGACCGAAGAACACGAAAAACGGTGCAAAGGCGAAGGAGAAGAACATGGCGGTGTCGAGCGCCGAGCCGATCAGGGAGCCGGCCAGCGGCGCGCGCCACCAGCTCTGGCGGCGGAGCTTGTTGAACACCGAGATATCAAGGAGCTGACCGAACAGGAAGGCGGAACCGGAGGCGATCGCGATGCGCGGCGTCGCAGCGAAGAAGGAGAGAACGATCGCGACGAGGAAGCCGGCAACGACGACACGGCGGGCAATTCGCGGGCCGAAATGGCGGTTGGTCAGGTCGGTGACGAGGAACGCGAAGGGATAGCTGAAGGCGCCCCAGGTCAGGAGGTCGCCGAGTTGCATGCCGGCGATCGAGCCTGGCAGCGGGTACTGAACGAGGAAGTTCGAGGCCACGACCACCAGGGTCATGAGCGCGACATAGACGAAGAACGTACGGTTGATCAGCATTTTTTATCCTGGGAGATGCCACCAGTTGGAGAGCGGGAGCCGGACTCAAGCGCCCGGCCGATGAAAACCTTCAAATCACACACGAGAAAAAGGCTTGCCGGATGAACCTGCAAGCCTTTTTAAGTCGTGTCAAAGACAGACGCTGGCGCCGATTAAGCGGCGGCGGCTTCAGCAGCCTTCTTGACGATCTGACGGCGCAGCAGGCGAGCGCGCATGCTCAGCTCGTTCTCGTCAGCCTTCACGAGGAAAGCGTCGAGGCCGCCGCGGTGTTCAACCGAGCGGAGAGCCGCTGCGGAAACGCGCAGGCGGAAGCGCTGGCCGAGAGCATCGGAAATCAGCGTGACGTTGCACAGGTTCGGAAGGAACTTGCGCTTGGTCTTGTTGTTAGCATGGCTAACATTGTTGCCCGACTGGACGCCCTTGCCGGTCAATTCGCAACTACGGGACATGGTACACCTATTCTCTTTATCGCCGCCGGACGATGCGGTAGCGGGCCCAGAGCCCAGGCCGCGTTCCTGTTGGCCATTATTGGAAAGTTGCGGTTCTATAGTCAGAGACGGCCCGCCCGTCAAGCCAAACCTCTTGCATTCTCGGAAAACCACCGTTTCTCGCGGCCGTTTCTGCATCAGGCAAGCTCGATCGTGGTCACAATAATGCTTCGCGAAGGCCATTCCAAGCCGATTTACTATGCGCTATCTGTTGTCTTGTGGATGCAGGAGAGCGCCTGACGCGCCCGGCGGCCCGGCGGCCCGATCTCTTGGAAAAGGCGTAGAAAAGCCGCAAACGGCCTGCATTCCAAGGCATTGCGACGACATTCGAGTGATGGATCTCTGAAGGTATGAAGTTGCGCATCGGTTCTCGCGCGGTAGCGCTGCTGTCGGCGGCATTGTTTTCCACAGCATCGCTTGCCGCGGATGTCGAGCATCAGACGGATTACAGCATCTCGCTTGCCGGTTTGCCGCTTGCGAGAGCGTCGTTCCATACGGCGGTTGAAAAGAATCGCTACACGATATCAGGAACACTGCACTCGGCGGGTCTCGTCGAGATTTTCAGCCGGACATCGGGCCAGACCCGTGTTTCCGGCGTCATCGGCCGCGACCATCTGCGCGCCAACGAATATTCGATGTCCTACCGCAGCGGCAAGAAGGGCCGGGCGATCAGCGTCACCTACGCCAACGGCAACGTCGTGCATGCCAGCATGAATCCGAAACGGACGCCGCTACCGAAGAACTGGGTACCGGTGACCTCGCGCGACATGCGCAACGTGCTCGATCCGCTGTCCGGCCTCATCATTCCGGCGAAGGCCCGCGTCTGCCCTAACACGCTGCCGATCTTCGACGGCGAATCGCGTCTGGACATCAAGCTGTCGGCGAAAGGGACCAGGCCGTTCAAGACCAAGGGGTTTGACGGCGAGGCGATCGTCTGCGGCATCCGCTTCGTTCCGAAGGCGGGCTACAAGAAGGGGCGCGAAGACGTCGAATATCTCAGGCGGCTGCAGACCATGGAAATCTGGTTTGCCAAGTCGGACGCCGTCGATGTCTATGCGCCTGTCTATGTGCGCATCCCGACCAAGCTTGGTCCCGTGACGGTTTCGGCGACGCGATTCGGCGGTTGAAACGATCGATCGGCGACAACGGCACCAGAGCCGGATGATTTCAGGCCGAATCGACCTGAAATCCGAATCCGCTCTAGAATCAAATAAGTAGAGCGTGATTTCGACCGAAAACCGCTTATACTTTTCGACATCAGGCTCTAACAATTCGCACCGAGTCATGATTTTATCCGCGCCGGTTTTCGCGAAGAGGCCGTGCGAGGGGATAAGACATGAAGTTCAGGGCAACGTTGATCGGTGCGACCGCCATTTTGATGTGGTCGCTTCTGGCGCTGTTTACCGCTGCGTCGGGTAAAATGCCGCCGTTCCAGTTGTCGGCGATCTGTTTCCTCATCGGCAGTCTTCCCGGACTGATCGTTCTCGCGCTGAAGCCCGAGCGGCTCGCGCTTCTAAAACAGCCGGCCAAGGTCTGGATCACCGGCATCGCCGGCCTTTTCGGCTATCACTTTCTCTACTTTACCGCGCTTCGCAACGCGCCGGCCGTCGAGGCGGGCCTGATCGCCTATCTCTGGCCGCTGCTGATCGTCGTCGGCTCGGCCCTTTTGCCGGGCGAACGGCTGCGCTGGTACCACGTTGCCGGTGCCTTCGCGGGCCTGATGGGGACGATCATGATCGTCGCCCGCAACGGCATCGCCTTCGACGACGCCTATCTCATGGGCTACGGCGCCGCGTTGCTCTGCGCCTTCACCTGGTCAGGCTATTCGCTTTTGACGCGCCGTCTCGAGGCGGTCTCGACCGATGTCGTCACCGGCTTCTGCCTGGCGACGTCGATCCTTTCCTTCCTCTGCCATCTTGGTCTCGAGACGACCGTCTGGCCGGAAACGACGTTCGAGTGGCTGGCGGTTGCGGGCCTCGGCCTGCTGCCGGTAGGCGCTGCCTTCTATGCCTGGGACTTCGGCGTCAAGAACGGCAATATCCAGCTACTCGGTGTTGCCAGCTACGCAGCCCCCGTTCTGTCGACGCTGATCCTGATCCTGTTCGGCTTTGCCGAACCGTCTTGGCGCATTGCGGCTGCGTGTCTCTTCGTCACGGGCGGTGCCGTGCTGGCAGCCAAGGACATGATCTTCCGTGGGGGCCGCACGGCTGTGCAGCCGGCAGAGTAACGGCGGAACGGCTCTATCTCTGTGGTCTTGCGCATTTCCTGACGGAAAACCGCTTCGCCCTTTTTCTGGAAATGCTCTATTTCGCAGGCGGCGCCCAGTCGGGGGCCGCCATCTTGAAGACGGAGAAATCGAAGCCCGGCGCCACCGTGCAGCCGACAAGCGTCCAGTCGCCGAGCGAGACGGCGGATTGCCACCAGTTGGGCGGCACCAGCCCTTGCGGGCGCTCGCCGTTCAGAATGCCGGGACCGAGACGCAGAACCGTTGCAGGCGCCCCTTCGGCGGCAATGCTGAGTTCCAGCGGCGCGCCGGCATAGTGATGCCAGATCTCGGCGGCATCGCGCACCCGATGCCAGTGCGAGCGCTCGCCGCGCTCCAGGAGATAGTAGATCGCCGTCGAGTGGCCACGCGGCCCGCCGCTCCCGTCGCGAAAGGTCTGCACATACCAGCCGCCTTCGGGATGGCGCGTCAGTCCGAGCATTTCGATGATGGCGGCGGGCGTCAGTTCCTGGTCGGCCGCCATCAGAAATTATCCTTCCGCTTGCGGATTTCGGCAAAGACGGCCGCGTCGGTCGCCCCTTCCATGCCGAGATGCGCGCGGATCTTCGCGTCGGCGGCGCGCAGGAACGGGTTGGTGCGCTTTTCAAGGTCGATCGTCGTGGGGGCAGTAAAGCCGCCGTCGCAGCGGGTTTCCTCGATCTCGGCGGCACGCTCCTTCAGCGCACTATTGTCGGGATCGATCGTCACGGCAAAATGGGCGTTCGACAGCGTGTATTCGTGACCGAAATAGACCGTGGTGTCGTCGGGCAGGGCCAGCAGGCGGCTGAGCGACTGCCACATCGTCTCCGCCGTCCCCTCGAACAGGCGGCCGCAGCCGAGCGCAAACAGGGTGTCGGCTGCAAAGAGCAGCTTGTCATCCGGAAAGTGGAAACAGATATGGCCGGCGGTGTGCCCGGGCGTTTCGATGACCTCGATCGGGTGGCCGGCAAAGTCGAAGCGTTCGCCATGGCGCACGCTCCTGTCGATGCCCGGGATCTTTGTCGCTTCTGCCGCCGGCCCGATGATGATGGCGCCGAAACGATCCTTGAGCGCGACGTTGGCCGCGACATGGTCGCCATGGTGATGGGTGGTGAGGATATGGGTGAGCGTCCAGCCCCGGCGCTCCAGCGCCTCCAGGATCGGCTGCTCCTCCGGCGCGTCGATCGACGCGGTGGCGCCGCTTGCCGGGTCGTGCAGCAGCACGCCGAAATTGTCGGTGCGGCAAAGGAAAAGGTCGAGTTCGAGTGCGGCCATGGCATGTCTTCCGATCCGCTTCTTCTGCATGATCTTTCGATCGGAATCGATCTTTGGCAACATCATGCAGCGTGTTTAAAGCGCTGCAGTGACCGTTGCGCGTCATATTCGACGCACGGCACTGCAGTCACTGCTGCCGAATGTAGCGAGGCTTGCCTTGAAGTCTACCGCTTCAAGGCTAACATGTTGCGCATGCACACCGATATCGTCGATCTCCGAGAATTCTATCATTCCGAACTGGGCCGCATGGCGGAACAGTCCGTGACCATGGCGCTGTCCTCGGTCTGGGCGCGCCTGCCGGAGGAACGGCTCGTCGGGCTCGGCTATGCCGTGCCCTATCTCGAACGCTTTCGCAAGGACACGGAGCGGACCTTCGCCTTCATGCCGGCGGGGCAGGGGGCGGTGAACTGGCCGGTGGCCGAGCTGTCCTCGACGGCGCTGGTGTTCGACGAGGAACTGCCGCTGCCCGATGCCTCGATCGACCGGGTGTTGATGGTCCATTCACTGGAATTTGCCGAAAGCCCGCGCGAGACGATGAAGGAAATCTGGCGGGTGCTGGCGCCGGGCGGCCGGCTGGTGATCGTCGTGCCCAATCGCCGCGGCGTCTGGGCGCGCATGGAGCATACGCCGTTTGGTTCCGGCCGGCCCTATTCGCGTGGTCAGTTGACGGCGCTCTTGCGCGAAACGAACTTTACGCCCGGCGCATCGGCGGAGGCGCTGTTCTTCCCGCCGTCGAAGCTGAAGATGATCCTGCGCCTGCGCCGCGGCTTCGAGCGGCTTGGCCGGTCGCTCTGGCCGGTCTTCTCCGGCGTGATCGTGGTGGAGGCGCAGAAGCGGCTTTATCAGGGCCTGCCGGTTGCCGCGCGCGCGTCGCGTCGCGTGTTCGTGCCGGTGCTGGCGCCGCAGGGCATTCCGAGCACACGAGAACAACCGCGCGCGCCATCGTGATCGCCGGTGCGGCGGGGCTTGCCGACCCTCGACAAATGCCGATTGCGCCGGTATTGGCTTGGCCTCATTTCCTGCCTACAGCGCCGCGCGCCTTATCAGGCGCGCAAAGGTCGCTATAGCACTTTAATGAATGCATGTTTTTGTCCTTAAGTCGGAGGCGATTTAAGGAAACATGCAATAGAAAGCTGATCCGATGAGCCTTGCCTCGAAGAGCCCGCAGCCGCGCCCCGGCATTCTGGACATTGCCGCCTATGTGCCCGGCAAGGAGCATGCGCCCGGTGTCGCCAAGGTTCACAAGCTCTCCTCGAACGAGACGCCGCTCGGCGCCAGCCCCAGGGCGATCGAGGCGTTTCAGGCCGCGGCCTTCAACCTGGAGCGCTATCCCGACGGCCAGGCGCAGGCATTGCGCGCCGCGATCGGTGCCGTGCACGGGCTCAACCCGGCAAACATTCTTTGCGGCAACGGCTCGGACGAGTTGCTCGGCCTCCTTTGCCACACCTATCTGGCGCCCGGCGCCGAAGGCATCATCACCGAGCACGGGTTCCTGGTCTACAAGATCCAGATCATGGCCGCCGGCGGCACGCCGGTCACGGTCAAGGAGAGGAACGCCACCGTCGACGTCGATGCGATCCTCGCCGCAGTGACCGAGCGCACGAAGCTCGTGTTCATCGCCAACCCGGCGAACCCGACCGGCACCTATATCCCGGTCGACGAAGTTCGCCGCCTGCATGCGGGCCTGCCCGAGGGCGTGCTTCTGGTGCTCGATGCCGCCTATGCCGAATATGTTCGCCGCAACGATTACGCGGCCGGGCTCGAGCTGGTATCGGCCAACCGCAATGTCGTCATGACCCGAACCTTCTCGAAGATCTACGGTCTCGCGGGCCTGCGCATCGGCTGGATGTATGCGCCGCCGGAAGTGATCGACGCCGTCGATCGCGTCCGCGGGCCGTTCAATCTCAATGCTGCGGCGATTGCGGCCGGAGCGGCTGCAGTTCGCGATCAGGCCTTCGTCGCGCAGGCGGTCGACCATAACCTCGCCTGGCTGGAGCGCGTCAGCGATGCGCTGGAAGCGATCGGCCTCAGGGTGACGCCATCGGTGACCAACTTCGTGCTGATCCACTTCCCGGACGAGGACGGCAAGCGCGCGCACGATGCGGACGCGTTCCTCACCCGTCGCGGCTTCATCCTGCGCGCAATCGCGGCTTATGGCTTTCCCAATGCCTTGCGCATGACCATCGGCTCGCAGGCGGCCAACGAGGGTGTCATCGCGGCACTGACAGAATTCATGGGACGGAAATGATGACACAGCAGTTTGAAACGATCGCGCTTATCGGCATCGGCCTCATCGGCTCATCGATTGCCCGGGAAATCCGCGACAAGCAGCTCGCCGGCACCCTGGTGATCTCGACCCGCAGCGAAGCGACGCTTGCGCGCGCCGAGGCGCTTGGTCTTGGCGATCGCTACACGCTGTCGGCCGCCGATGCGGTGCGCGATGCCGATCTCGTCATCGTATCGGTGCCCGTCGGTGCCTCCGGCGCTGTGGCCGCGGAAATCGCCGCCCACCTGAAGCCTGGCGCGATCGTGACCGATGTCGGCTCGACCAAGGGTTCGGTCATCGCCCAGATGGCGCCGCATCTGCCCGACACGGTTCACTTCGTGCCCGGCCATCCGATCGCCGGCACCGAGCATTCCGGTCCCGATGCCGGCTTCGTCGGCCTCTTCCGCGGCCGCTGGTGCATCCTGACGCCGCCGGCCGGCCAGGACGAGGAGGCGATCGCGCGGTTGCGGCTGTTCTGGGAAACGCTCGGCTCGATGGTCGAGGAGATGGATGCCGAGCACCACGACAAGGTGCTGGCGATCGTCTCGCATCTGCCGCACATCATCGCCTATAACATCGTCGGCACGGCCGACGATCTGGAAGCGGTGACCGAATCCGAGGTCATCAAATATTCCGCGTCGGGTTTTCGCGACTTCACCCGCCTTGCTGCTTCCGACCCGACCATGTGGCGCGACGTCTGCCTGCACAACAAGGACGCGATCCTGGAAATGCTGTCGCGGTTTTCCGAGGACCTCGCCTATCTGCAGCGGGCGATCCGCTGGGGCGACGGCGAGAAGCTGTTCGACCTCTTCACCCGCACCCGCGCCATCCGCCGCTCGATCATTCAGGCCGGTCAGGACACGGCGATGCCCGACTTCGGCCGTCATGCGATGGATCAGAAATAGCCGAAAAACGAAAAGGCCCGGGGCGTGGAATGATCCATGCCCCGGGCTCGTTTTATTCTCGCGAATGCAGTCAGCGGCTTTCGCTCCAACCAGATCAGAGTGTCGGCAGCACGCCGATCGGGATGAAGGCGAGGAAGGCGGTGCCGTCGCGCACGTTGAGCTTGACCGTCGCCTCGTTCTTGCCGTTGGCCAGCGCCTTCAGCATGTTGGCGGTGTTGTTGACGAGGTTCGCATCGTCAGGGATTAGCGTGACCAGGTTGGTGCGCCAAGCCTCGATATTGGTCATCGTCAGCGAAAATTCACCGGAAATCAGCCCCTGGTCGTTGACCGAGAAGGGGCCAGACAGCTTGGCGTTCATGCCCGAGCCGAGGTCAAGCGTCATCTGTCGCAGTTCGCCCTTGCTGCCGCGCAGCATGGCCGGTGTGGGGATGCCCGAGCCCATCCAGCTCGCCTTGTCGACAAAGGTGAGGTCAGCGGCGACATTGGCAGGCGGCGCGAAGCTCGCGCCGTTTTCCGGGCGAAGATCGAGCTTGTCGACGCTCAAGGCCGCGTCGAGGTCCTTGCCGTTCTGGCGCAGATGCATTTCGCCATGGCTGGCGCCGAAACCGAAGCTGTCGCCAGTCAGCGGCAGGCGCACGGTGCCGGTCAGGTTGTCATAGGTGAGCGAGCTGCGGTCGAGCCCGGAAAGCGTTGCCCTGACGCTCGCATGCAGCAGCGTCCAGTCGGCCGAGACATTGAGGCCGGGCGACACGCGCAGTTCAGCCGGACCGTCGAGCTCGATGATCGCATGGCCGGGCTGGTAGACCTGTGCCGCGGTTCGAAGCGCCCCGAAGGAGGCGGAGGCACCGCGCCGGCTGTCGTCAAGATTGACCTTGTCGCAGAAGAGGCCGATGCGGAAGGGGAAGCCGCGTACGTCCATGTTCGTGCACTCGCCGGCAAGCCCGGTCGCCTGTCCGTTGGCAAGATAGGTCGTCAAGCGCTTCTCGACCTGGTCGGCCACGGCAAACCAGCCGGCCGAATAGGCGGCACAGACGATGACGATGCCGGCGATCAGCCAGCGAAACTTCCGGCTGACCGGCGAGGGATTGGCGACTGCGGTTGCGGTCATGGTAACGCGTACTCCACCAAACTCAGATCGCGGCCGCCTTTCGGGTGGCGCCGCCGATCCTGTTTATTATCTTTCGTTCTATGCACGGGAACGACTTGTCTCTTCCGTGCCGAGATGCTGTGCCGTAGAAAACCGACATGGCCGACCACCGATGAGCCGACGATTCGGCGATGAGCAGACAGCGCGGATTGAATGACAGTGGATATGGACGAATTTTGGGTCTTTGGCTACGGGTCGCTGATGTGGAACCCGGGCTTCCGGTTCGAGGAAAGATCGACGGCGCGAGCATTTGGCTATCGTCGGTCGCTTTGTGTGCGCTCGTGGGTCCATCGCGGCACGCAGCAGCGGCCAGGCCTCGTGCTGGGGCTCGATTATGGCGGCTCCTGCATCGGGACGGCGTTTCGCGTCGACAGCAGAGAGAGGGCCGAGGTGGTCGACTATCTGCGGGAGCGTGAGCTTGTCACGCATGTCTACAAGGAAAAGACGATGCCGGTGCAGCTCGCCGACGGCCGGCGTGTCCCGGCGTTGACCTACGTCATCGATCGCGCCCATGTGCAATATGCCGGTACGCTCAGTGCCCCGGAGGCGGCGGCGATCGTCGCCGTCTCGTCGGGAAAGTCGGGTCCGAACAGCGAATACGTGTTCAACACGCTAGCCCACCTCAAGGAGATGGGCATTCGCGATCATTGGCTGGAAGAAGTCGTGGCGACCCTTACAGCGCCGCGCGTCATATATGACGCGCAAAGGACGTTGTAACGCTTTAAACTTGCTGCATAATTTCCGGGATCGACATTGATGCGCGGGATGATCTAGCCGCGGCCCATCGCCTTCAGCTCGTTCAGGCGCTGCTTTGCCGTCGGCGGCAGCGGCAGATGCGGGTTGTTCCTGACGGTCTCGATCAGCAGTTCGTCACTTGCAGCCTCGGTCACTTCGACCAGCCTGGCGAGGAACTCGTCCGGATCGAGGCCCGCTTCGATCGGCGGCAGTACGCGCACCTTGAAATGACCGGGGAAGCGCAGGAACTTGCGGCGCGGCCAGAACAGGCCGGGATGCATGGCGACGGGCACCACAGGCACATTGAGATCGCGATAGAGCCGGGCGATGCCGTATTTGTAGTGCGGCGGTGCGCCGGGCGGTCGCCGGGTGCCTTCGGGATAGATGATCAGCTCGCGACCGGAAGCCATTTCCTGCTTGGTGCGATCCATGACCTCAGTCATGGCACGGCCACGGGCGGCCCTATTCACCGGCACCATGCGCTGCTTCTTGACGTACCAGCCGAAGAGCGGGATCCAGGTCAGTTCGCGCTTGAGAATGAAGAAGGGATCATTGAGCCAGGGCAGGAGCGCATAGACATCCCAGAACGACTGGTGCTTGGGCGCGAAGATGTAGCCGCTCTTGGGAATGTTTTCCAAACCCTCGATCTCGAAGGTCGTGCCGACCATCTTTTCGAACAGCCAGTGATTGCTGCGCGCCCAATTCTTCGGAACGAACCACGCCATCTTTCTCGGCACCAGAAAATAGGCCGGCGTAAAGACGATCATCTGCAGGATGAGATTGACGTAGAAGACCAGATTGAAAAGGACCGAACGCAGAACGATCATCAGCAGGCTCTCGAGAGGCGAGTTCAGGGATATCCAGCCCGTGGGCCGATGGATCGCTGCGTACACGAATAAACGCCGAAGGAAAACCGCTCGTTCTCACTTTGCTGATCGAGGCGCGCCGGCGATTATTCTTCGGCCGGCGTCGCACGCGAGGGAACGGTGCGCAAGCCGGTCGCCGGGCGGGCACCCGCCATATCGCGCACCGAGGCGACGGAATACTTGCCGAACTCCAGCAGGATCGATTTCAGCACCATCGGATTGCGTAGCCAGTTCGTCGTCTTGAGGTCCGAATTGACGACGGGATAGGCGATGAATTCGGTCTCCGGGCGGGCGCGGCGCAGCTCAAGCAGGCTTCGCGGCATGTGGTAGTTGTTGGTCACGACCAGTACGCGCTTGTAGCCTCGGTCGCTGATCCATTGGCTCGCCTCGGTCGCGTTGCCGATCGTGTCGATTGCCTCGTGACCGATGTCGACGCAGCACTTGAAGAGATCAGCCGAGCTTTGGGTGTTGCGGCGGATCTGGCTGCCTGTGGTCGCCGGGTGGACGCCCGAAATCAGCAAGCGTTTGCCGGCCCCGGACTTCAGGAGGTCGACCGCCTGATCGATGCGCTGAAAGCCGCCGGTCAAGACGACGATCGCTTCCGCCTTCGGGTTTGCCGGAGGCTGCAAGGAGGCGACGGTATCGGCGAAGTTGAGGAAGGCTGCGACAACGATCGCAGACGGCACGAGCAGAATGAAGAACATTCGCCGGAGAATTTTGCGCAAGGGACCACGGGGTCGGCGTTCCTGCTCGGCCCCGCCTTGCCATTTTCCTCCTCTGGCCATCCCGCTCCCGCGAAGTCCTTGCGCCATCATGATTCTCTTCAGATAGCGCCAGATTGCGGCAAGGAATAGATCGAATAAAGGCGAAACATCTGGGCGTCAGCTTTGGTATGTATCCGTACGTCCTGGGTCGGAGCGGATCAGGTCGATCTCGTAGATCGTGCGCGTTACCGTGAGCCGCGCCGTCAGCGTCGTCAACACGGCAATGACGATCATGATGGCGATAATGCCGAGATAGCCACTGTAGCCGATGGTGAATGTGCCGAAAAGGGCGGTCGCCTGGTCCGTTTCCGGCGTCGCCAATGTGCGGGATTGCCAGTAGCCTGCAAGCGCAAAGAAGATCGCGGCGAGCAGGCCGCCGGCGCCGGCCCCCTTGAGGCTTATTCTCAGGAAGTGCTTCTGGAACTCCGATGCCACGAAGCCGGCCTCGGCGCCGACGAAGTGCAGCACTTCGACGATATGGCGGTTGCCAGACAGTGCGCCGCGCGTGGCGAAGATGACGGTCAGCACCATGGTCGAGAACACGAGGACGAGCACGCCCGTGCCGATCATCGCCGTCGTGTTGGCCATCGCCACCAGACGGTCGACCCAAGTGCGGTGATCGTCGAGGAAGGCCTGGGGGATGATCTCCGTCAGTGCCTTGCGCATGGCGGCGAAATCGGGCGGATTGTTCTCGTCGATGGTGATGATGACGAGCCGGGGCACCGGTAATTCGTCGAGATCGAGGCCTTCTCCAAGCCACGGCTCGAGCAGACGGGCGGTCGCCGCGCGGTCGACGATGTTGCCGCCGGTCGCGCCGCTGAAGGTCAGGGCCAGATCGCGCGCGTCGGCGAGCGCTTTTTCCATGTCGAGATTGTCGTCCGGCTTGATCTGGATGGTGATCTCCCGAGAAATCTGGCTCTGCCAGCTTTGCGCGGTGGCGCGCACCATGCTGACGCCGCCAAGCGTCAGGCAGGCCAGGAACGACATGATCGCGATCACGCACATCAGCGCGTGGCCGGACACATTCGTCGCCGGCACGATGGGCCCCATCGGCCGCACGCGCATCTCCGTCCGGCGCGGCTGCTGCTGCGGTTCCGGCTGCTGCTCAGGCACCTCGTGGGTGCGTTTGGTGCGGCTCTCACTCATAGATATCGAGCCGCCCCTGCGAAAGGATCATGCGCCGCGCCTCGACCTGATCCATCAAGGACAGATCGTGGGTGGCGATGACCACGGCGGTGCCGAGCCGGTTGAGCTCGAGAAAGAGGTTCAAGAGGCGGCGGGCCATTGGCGGATCGACGTTGCCAGTCGGCTCGTCCGCAAGCAGGATTTCCGGGCGGTCGATCAGGGCGCGGGCGATTGCCGCGCGCTGCTTCTCGCCACCGGACAGAACCGGCGGCAGCACGTTGATGCGCTCGCCAAGTCCGACCCATTTCAGCAGTTCCAGCACGTCGGCGCGGTAGCTCGATTCGTCCTTGCCGCGCACCCGTAAGGGAAGCGCGACGTTCTCATAGGTCGTCAGATGGTCGAGGAGGCGAAAATCCTGGAAAACGATGCCGACGCGCCGGCGCAGCATCGGGAACTCTTCGCGCGGGATCGACGAAATGTTGCGGTCGAACATGCGGATCAGGCCGCGCGTCGGTTGCAATGAGAGGAAGAGCAGGCGCAAGAGCGTCGTCTTGCCGGCACCCGAAGGTCCGGTCAGGAACTGGAACGACCGACGCGGAATGTCGAAGGTCAGGTCCCGGAGAATTTCCGGCCCCATACCATAACGCAGTCCGACGTTCTCAAAATGAATCAAAGGCTGGCCCAGTCTCTCTCACGACCCGTGCAGTTTTTGCTTGGGGGCCGGCCATCTGCGCATAGGACGACAAGCACCGAAAGGTAAAACCGCCAGCGGAACCATGGTTAAGCAGCGGTTAATTTTTCATGAAAAGACGCCGCTTTCACGGCCTCTTTCCGAAACATTAACCATTTCGGTTTACGTGTCGGAAAGATTTGATGCAATGCCCTGATTCTTGCACCGCCCGGGATCGGCGCATTGCCCGATGGTTTCGCAGGGACGGCAGGTCCGCCCGCGATCCAGGAGGAAAGGCGATGCAGGCATTCCGCACGAAATCGGCTGGAGCTGCGGCCTATGCCGATCTGCTGCCACCGGACCGGGTTCCGCGCGAAGGTGCATCTGCAACGCGCCGCGTCGACTATGTCGATGCCGAGTTCGAGACCGTTTCGGCGACGGCCCGCCGCAATCCCTATCCTGTTTTCAACGACAATCAGAAGCAAACCAGACGCCATGGCCCGACCCTGACGGTCGTTCGCGACGAGCAATCCCCGCTGAGGCGCCTCTTGTCTCTCGCCGAGAAACGGTTACGCGCCATGCCGGCACGCCAGTTCGCCGGGCTTGTCGCAGGCTTCGCCCTTGCGGCTTTTGCAGGGATCATTGCCCTTTCGACCGGCGACGGGGTCGAGAGCGAGCCGCTGGCGATCACCGACGTGACCGCTTCGCTCGATTATTCCGGCGGCATGCGGGTGCTTTCGGTCTACGGCTCCATCGATAATTCCTCCTCCGCCCTGCAGCGCCTGCCGTTGGTCGTGGTGGATGTGGTCAGCAATGGCCGCAAGGTCACCGCCACGCGGCTGATGCCGGAGGGGGCTGCCATCGCGCCCGGCGAGAGCCGGCGCTTTGTCACCAGGCTCCCATATGCGGGTGGAAAAATGCCGGAGGTGAAGGTTTCCTTCGCCGAAAACGGTGTCTCCGTGCGCTGATTGTGCTAAGCGGGCGCGAAAGGGAAGGCGTTTGTCTTCCGGATGAAACGCTGGAGAAGCCGCATGCCCGTCGTTCGCGGAAAGAATATCGAGCCCCTTTACACGGCAGAGACGATTGCCGCACGCAACAACGAGCTTGCCGATATGATCGTCAACGGTCCGCACCAGGACCTTCTGGTGATCGCGGTGCTGAAGGGCTCGTTCATCTTTGCCGCAGATCTGATCCGCGCCATGCACAATACCGGCCTTGCACCGGAAGTCGAGTTCATCACGCTGTCGAGCTACGGGCTCGGGACCGTCTCGCAGGGCGTGAAGATCATCAAGGACATCGACAGCGACGTGCACGGCCGGGACGTGCTCCTGATCGACGATATCCTGGAATCCGGGCGCACCCTGCGCTTTGCCAAGGAATTGATGTACGAGCGCGGCGCGCGCAACGTCACCGTCGCGGTGCTGCTCGACAAGCGCGTCAAGCGCAAGGTCGAGCTTGAGGCGGATTATGTCGGCTTCGAATGCCCGGATCATTTCGTCGTCGGTTACGGCATGGACGTGGCCTATGCATTCCGCGAATTGCCTTTCGTCGGCGTGGTGACCGGCGACGCCGAATAACGGTAAGAATGCGCAACGCTGCGGCGTCTACAGCGCCGGGCGTCAAATATGACGCGCAAAGGACGCTGTAATGCTTTAAACTTGCTGCATAATTTTATCCCTAAATCGGATCCGATTTAAGGAATTATGCAGTAAGATCGCGGCGCTGTAACGGTGTCCGGGCCGCGTTCGCCCGATCGGAGTAGGGCTGCCGTAACAGGGATTCCGAAATCCAGCCGCCCGGCGTTTACCGAACACAAAGAAAAAGCTGGTTGTTTGAGGTCGTGTCGTGCGTCGCCCCTTGAGGTGCCGCGTGCCGCTGCGGCCTACCGTCACGTTTCTCGTGGGCGTTGCCGTATCCATTGGAATGGGCCGGTCTCTTCGCGATAGAGCCGTGCCGTCGCAGCGAACGCGGGAGGCCATGATGGCGAAGATCCTGATTACCGAGGACGAGGATGCGTTGCGCTCCTTCGTCGCACGGGCCCTGAGGCTCGATGGACATGAGACCGTGGAGGCTGGAGACGGCGCAGACGGACTGGCCTGCCTGCAAACCGAGAATTTCGATCTGCTTCTGTCGGATATCCGCATGCCCGTCATGGACGGCATCGAGCTGACGCATCAGGCGTCCGCTGCATTTCCGGCAATGAAGATCCTGCTGATGACCGGCTACGCCGAGCAGCGTGAGCGTGCCGACGATCTTGCCGACAAGATCGTCGACGTCATCTCCAAGCCCTTTTCCCTGCCTGATATCCGCAAGGCCGTTGCACTGGCACTCGCCGCCTGACGGCCTCCGCCGTGAAGCGACGGCGCACGACTGCCCGTCGGGGGCGGAGACAGCCGTGAAGGCCTGCCGATCTGACAATTGAATACGCCCTTGGTGCGCTTCCGCTCCAGGGGCGTTGTCGTTCTGTTTGTTTCTGTCGGCCGCGGGTCAGCGCATGTCGAGCAATCGCTCGAGATATTGACGCTCGGCTTCCGGCGACAGGGTGTTGCCGAGCCGGCGACGGATTTCGTCGAGGATTTCGCGGGCGCGCTGGGTATCGATTTCATCCGGCACCTTGACCTGGTCGCCGAAATCCGGACCGGCATTTTGCTGGCGCCGGCCGAGCGGATCGCGGCCATTCTGGCCGTATTGCGGAATGCCCTGGCCGGGCCCCTGACCCTGAGCCTGCATCTGGTTCATCATGTCCTGGGCGCCTTCGCGCAGTGCCTGCAGCGCGCGACCCTGGCTGCCCACGGCCGGCTCGCCCTGGCCCCTGCCGAGCGATCCGGAGGCGCCTTCCATTTCGCGCTTGGCGTCGCCGAACCCCTTGCCGGGCTTGATGCCCAGGCTTTCCAAGCCCTTCCGCAACTCGCCGAGTTGCTTGCCCAGCGCATCCTGCTGCTGCTTCAGCTGCTTCAGCGCGTCCTTCAGCTGCTCGGCGGTCATGTCGTCAAGCGGGTTGGGCTCACCGTTCTCATCGCCGCGCTGACCGGGGTCCTGCGGCATTTCCTGACCGTAAAGCTCGTTGTCTTCGCCCTGCAACGGATCGCCGCGCTGCATGCGGTCGCGCTGCGCCTGGTCGAGCTTGAACGTCTCGTCCATCAGCCTTTGCTGTTCCTGCATCAGCTGGCCGAGCTTGTCCATCTGCTCGCGCATGGCGTTGTTCTGTTCGCCCATCTGCTGCTGGCCGCGGTTGGCCTGCAGGTTGTTCATCAGCCGCTGGAGCTCGGACAGCATCTGCCGGGCCTGGTCGCGTGCGCCCGATCGCGCCAGGTTCTCGATCTGGTTCATCAACTTCTCCAGATCCTGCGGGCGCAGCACATTGTTCTGATCCGGATTGGCGGCCATGCGCGGGTTTTTCGCGGCCTCCTTGGCGAGCGCCTGCATGTATTCCTGCATGGCTTCGCGCAGTTCCTTCATCAGTTTGGCGATCTCCTCATCGGGCGCATTGCGCTCAAGCGCGTCCGACAACGCCTGCTGCGCGTCGCGCAGGCGGCGGTCGGCGAGCGACAGATCGCCATCTTCGATGCCAAGCGCGATCTCCCAGAGGTGTTTTGCGGCATCGCGCAGCATGTCGCCGTTATGCGCCAGCGCCATGCGTGAGCGCGCCGATTTCAACAGCAGGAAATGGGTGAGGTTGGGGATCGTCTCCTCGGCGAAGCTGGTGATCGCATCGTTGAGGTCGATCGCCCGCGGCAGGTCGTTGGCGTTGAGCGCGAAGACCTGGCGCTGTTCGGCGACGGAGCCCGCCAGGGGATTGAAGAACTGGCGTGCCGGCAGGATCATATCCTGCGGCACGCTTCGGCCCTCCTGGCCGGCAGCATCGCGAGCGACGAGCGTGAGGCGAACGCGCTTGCCGGCGAGCGGATGTTCACTGAGGTTGCGGCTGGTCGTGCCCTTGGCCTCGCGGGCATTGCGGCGCGGCAGGTCGAGCCGGTATTCGGGAAGCGGATAGAGCGGCCGTGCGTCCTTCACAGGCTCGTCCAGCGGCTTGATCTCAGCCCATGCCTGCGCGATGCCGTAATCGTCGGTTGCCAGGAAGGCGATGTCCAGCGACGCATTGGGGGTGGGCTTCGGCAGGCCGTCGAAGGCGATCTGCGGCACGCTGTCCGGGGTGATCTTGAACGTCCACCTCTGGTCGCCGACAGATAGTTCGCCGCCCTTGACAATCTTGTAGGCGTGATTGCGCACGGCATTATCGGGCGCCTTTTGGACGGCCGGTTGCGCTGACGCAGTCTTTTCGACGGTTTTTTCCCCGGCGGTCGGGATGATGATCGGTTCTGCCGCTCCGTCTTCCGCATAGCGGACGGTTTCTTCCGTGCCGGCGCCGGTGACGCGCACGGTCAGATCACTGAACTGCGGAATGGTGATTGCCGCCGTTTCATCAGAGGGGGATGCGACGCCCTGGCGACCGGTGAGGAAGACGGGCGCGCGCCCGGTATAGGCGGGCGGCGTCACCCAGGCATCTACCCGGATGTCGGCGACTTCGCTTGTCGCTTGCGGCAGATGGAACGCGTCGGAGAGCAGTCCCGCCCGATTGGAATAGGAATAGGCGAAAGCGACGCAGGCGAGCAGAACCGGCAGCGCGCGCAGCGCGAAGGGGTCGTGGCGGGCAATGTCGGGACGCGGCAGGCCGGTGTCGAGCGCGCGGATCATCTGCGCCATGCGCGTCTGATGTTCGCGCCACAGCGCTTCGCCAAAGGCACCGCCGGTTGCCGGCATATCGTCTTGGACGCGGATCGCCTGGTGGGGAAGGTCGTTGCGTTCCTCCAGCATGCGGTCTGCGTCGACATTTTCCGGCAATCTTAACCGGGTCAGCGGAACGAGGGAGGCGATGAAGGCGACGAGAAAGCCCAGAAGCACGACGGCGTGCAACCAAAGTGGGGCAATGCGGAACAGACCGAGCCAGGCGGCGGATAGAAACAGGAGGGCGATCGACGCGGGAACGAGGGCGCACGGCAAGACCTGCTCGGCGATCAACACCGCCCGCGCGACAAACCTCTTCAGCGCCAGCGTTCTGGCAAACGACCTCGGTTGTGGCGTCTCATCCTGCCGGAATTGCGTCATCCGCCCAAGTTCCCTTTCGGTCGCTCATGACCGCTCGTGACCGACCTTTTGAATGATCAGGATAACATCGTTTGTGGCGAAGACGAGGGCGACAACAAAATCGTGATCGCCCGCACGGGCGATCCACAGATCATCGTCCGATCCGGAAGGTCGCTCAGTCGAGCCAGTCCGGGACGGAATCGAGCCCGATCAGGTCGTCGTAGCTTTGGCGCGGCCTGATCACATGGAAGCGGTCGCCCTTGACCAGCACTTCCGGGATCAAGAGCCGGCTGTTGTAGGTGCTGGCCTGGACTGCACCATAGGCGCCGGCAGAGCTGATGGCGAAGAGATCGCCCGGCTTCGGCATGGCCATCTCGCGATCGAGCGCCAGGTAGTCGCCGGTCTCGCAGACGGGACCGACGACGTCGGCCTTGATGCGGGGCGCATTGGCGGCGGAGATGCGGACCGGCCTGATCTCGTGATAGGCCTCGTAGAGCGTCGGGCGGATCAGATCGTTCATGGCGCCATCGACGATGACGAAGGTCTTGTCGCCGCCATCCTTGACGTAGATGACCTCGGTCACCAGGATGCCGGCATTGCCGACGATCAGCCGGCCCGGCTCGGTGACGATCTTGCAGCCGAGCGATTGCAGCTGGCTCTTGACAATTTCGGCATAGGCGTCGGGCAGCGGCGGCGGATTGTTGTCTTCCTTGTAGGGAATGCCGAGACCACCGCCGATATCGACGTGATCGATCGCGTGGCCGTCGCTGCGCAGCGTGTCGACCAGCTCGCGCAGCAGCTTGAAGGCATCGTCAAAGGGCTGCAGCTCGGTGATCTGGCTGCCGATATGCATGTCGATGCCGGTCACCTGGATGCCGGGCAGCGTTGCGGCATGGGCGTAGACGGCGCGGGCGCGCTCCCACGAAATGCCGAACTTGTTTTCCTTCTTGCCGGTCGAGATCTTCGAATGGGTGCGGGCGTCGACATCTGGGTTGATGCGGAAGGAGACGTGCGCACGCTTGCCGGCGCGGACGGCGCGCTGGTTCAGGATCTCGAGTTCCGGTTCGGACTCGACGTTGAAGCAGTAGATGCCGGCCTCGAGTGCCAGGTCCATTTCCTGCGGGGTCTTGCCGACGCCTGAAAACATGATGCGGCCTGCCGGAATGCCGGCGGCGAGCGCGCGGCGCAGTTCGCCGCCCGACACGACGTCGACGCCGGCGCCAAGGCGGGCGAGCGTCTTCAGGACGGCCTGGTTCGAATTGGCCTTCATGGCATAGCAGACCATCGCATCGACGTCGGCAAAGGCTTTGGAGAAGACCTTGTAGTGCCGCTCGAGCGTCGCCGTCGAATAGCAGTAGAAGGGCGTTCCGACGGTACGGGCGATGTCGGTCACCGGCACGTCTTCAGCGTAGAGGATTCCGTCGCGGTATTCGAAATGGTTCACGGGCGTTGCTCGGCTTGGAGCATTTCCAGGAAAAGTGCGAAGCGGTTTTCCGTCGGGAAATGCGTTGAAACAAAGAGTTAGAGCGTTTTTACACCCCGTTTAAGCTGGAAACGCTCTAGAGGAGGGGATCGAGCAGGAAACGGCGGTCGTCCACCTGTTCTTTCTTTTCGACGGTTCCGGCAGGGGTCAAGGTGTTGATCGGTGCCGTCGAACCGGGTCGGTCGAGGTCGCCCTTGCGTCCGCAACCGACAAGAACCAGCCCGGGGATCGCCAGAAGAAGCGCGAGCCGGGCCGCCTTCGTGAATGTCATCGTGATTTTCCTTCGCGGAGACTGATGCTGGTGCGATGTCTTATCGATTTTTCCGGCGCTTGTGCACCCTGATTCTGCGACGCGTTTCAGACCCTTGTGCCCAGGCGTGCCGTCGGCCCGAAACCGCTGAACGGTTTCGGGCGACAGGAATCAGTTGCGGGCGCGCCACCAGGCGATCTGCTTGCGAACCTCGTTCGGAGCGGTGCCGCCGAAGGAGGTACGGCTGGCGACCGAGGCCTCGACCGTCAGCACGTCGAACACCTTGGCGGTGATCTGGGGATGGATCGACTGCAGATCTTCAAGCGAGAGATCGGCGAGCTCGCAGCTCTTCTGCTCGGCAAGGGCGACGGCGCGGCCGGTGACATGGTGGGCATCGCGGAAGGGCAGGCCCGCCTCGCGCACCAGCCAGTCGGCAAGGTCGGTCGCGGTCGAATAGCCGGAGCCAGCAGCCGCTTTCATCCGGTCGGCGCGGATGGTCATGTCGCGCACCATGCCGGTCATCGCTGCAATGGCGAGCTCGAGGCTTTCGGCCGCGTCGAAGACCTGCTCCTTGTCTTCCTGCATGTCCTTGGAATAGGCAAGCGGCAGGCCCTTCATGACGGTCAGAAGTGCGATCAGCGAGCCGTTGATGCGGCCGGTCTTGGCGCGCACCAGTTCGGCGGCATCGGGGTTCTTCTTCTGCGGCATGATCGAGGAGCCGGTCGAAAACGCGTCGGAGAGACGGATGAAGCCGAACTGCGGCGTCGACCAGATGACGATCTCTTCGGCAAGGCGCGACAGGTGGGTGGCGGCGATTGCGGCAATCGACAGGAATTCGAGCGCGAAGTCGCGGTCCGAAACCGTGTCGATCGAGTTGCGGGTCGGACCGGCAAAGCCAAGCGCGCTGGCGGTCATGTGACGATCGATCGGGAAGCCGGTGCCGGCAAGGGCGGCCGCGCCGATCGGGCTTTCGTCCATGTGCTCGATGGCGTGGCGCACGCGCGAGCGGTCGCGGCCGAACATTTCGACATAGGCCATGCAGTGGTGGCCGAAGGTCACGGGCTGGGCCGTCTGCAGATGGGTGAAGCCGGGCATGACGGTCTCGGCATGTTCCTCGGCGCGGTCGAGGAAGGCGGCGATCAGGCCGGTCAGCGCCTTCTCGGTCCGCTGCAGCTCTTCCTTGACCCAGAGGCGGAAGTCGAGCGCCACCTGGTCGTTGCGCGAACGGGCGGTGTGCAGCCGACCGGCGGCCGGGCCGATCAGGGTCGCAAGCCGGGCCTCGATGTTCATGTGGATGTCTTCGAGGCGACGGGAGAACTCGAACTGGCCGCTTTCGATCTCTGACAGGATCGTGTTGAGACCGTGAACGATCTTGTCTTTGTCCTCGGCCGAAATGATGCCTTGATGCGAAAGCATGGTCGCATGCGCTATTGAGCCGCGGATGTCCTGAGCATAGAGCTTCTTGTCGAAGCCGATCGAGGCATTTATCTCCTCCATGATCGCATCCGGACCCGAGGCGAAGCGACCGCCCCACATCTGGTTGGAGGATTTCGTCTCGGAATTGCCGTCAGCCATGAAGAATGCCCGCCTTGGAGAATGAAATGTCCGACCAGAAGAAATCCCCCCCGGCCGTGAAATTGTTCGCGCTCGCCGCCGTGTTCGGCGTGATCGTCGGTGCGGTAGCGGTATACGTGAAGGAGACGGGGTCTGGCAATGCCGAGACGACCGAAACGGCCGCTGCCGTCTGCCCGTTGACGGGCGAAAAGGTCGCCTCGCTGACGCCGTTCATGAAGGGGCAGGTGGCTGCGATGTCGCCGGCCGCGTCGCCGCGCCCGATCGCGCTTGATTTCAACGGCCCGGACGGCAAGCCGACGACTACCGCTGCATTTTCCGGCAAAACCATCCTCGTCAATCTCTGGGCGACCTGGTGCGTGCCCTGCCGCGAGGAGATGCCCGCCCTCAACGCGCTGCAGAAGTCGCTCGGCAGCGACAAGTTCGAGGTGGTCGCGATCAACATCGACGTCGGCGACGACGAAAAGCCGAAGGCCTTCCTCGACGAGACCGCCGTCCACGACCTGCGCTACTACCGCGATGCTTCGATGGGCGTCTTCAACAGTCTGAAGAAGGAAGGATTGGCATTCGGCCTGCCGGCAACCTTGCTGCTCGACGACAAGGGTTGCCTGATCGGCTCGATGAACGGCCCGGCCGCCTGGGACAGCGACGATGCCAAGGCGCTGATCAGCGCCGCCATTGCCCCGGCCGCCGGCAGTTGAGCGCCTGTCCGCCACGGTCTGAAAATGAAAAGCCCGGCATTTCGCTGGGCTTTGAATTTCGGATGTCGGTGGATTAGCGGGTCGGCACCGGCACGTCGCCGCGGTAGTCGTAGAAACCGCGGCCGGACTTGCGGCCAAGCCAACCGGCTTCGACATATTTTACCAGCAGCGGGCAGGGACGATACTTCGAGTCTGCCAGACCGTCGTGCAGGACCTGCATGATCGACAGGCAGGTGTCGAGACCGATGAAGTCTGCGAGCTGCAAGGGACCCATCGGGTGGTTGGCGCCGAGCTTCATGGCGGTATCGATCGCGTCTACCGTGCCGACGCCTTCATAGAGCGTGTAGATCGCTTCGTTGATCATCGGCAGCAGGATGCGGTTGACGATGAAGGCTGGGAAGTCTTCGGCGACCGTCACCGTCTTGTCGAGCGTGCCGACGAATTCCTTGGCTGCCTTGAACGTACCTTCGTCCGTCGCGATGCCGCGCACGAGCTCGACCAGCTTCATCACCGGAACCGGGTTCATGAAGTGGATGCCCATGAATTTTTCCGGACGGTCGGTTGCCGAGGCGAGGCGGGTGATCGACAGCGACGAGGTGTTGGTCGCAAGCAGTGCTTCCGGCTTCAGGATAGGACATACCTGGCCGTAGATCTTGCGCTTGATGGTTTCGTCCTCGGTGACCGCCTCGATGACGAGGTCCACCTGCGACAGGTCGTTGATATCGGACGAGCCCTTGATCAGCGCCAGCGCGCTCTTGCGGGCCTCGTCGGTCATCTTGCCGGAAGACACCTGGCGGGCAAGGTTGCCGTTGACGGTGGCCAGCCCTGCCTCGATGCGGTCAGCGGCAAGATCGTAGATCTGCACCTTGTATCCGGCCATTGCCGAAACATGCGCAATGCCGCAGCCCATCTGCCCGGCACCAATAACTCCGACCGTCTTGATCATCGCGGCGAACATCCATCTTCAAGAATTTTGGCGGCCATGCCGCCGTCACATACGAAAATACCGGGCTGGTCTGACCGGCCCGGTAGATTGTTAATGCCAAGTCAGCGCTTTTGCCAGCCCTTTTCCTTGGGGCTCTCACGGCGCGGTTGGCGAATGGTTACAGCGCCTTTTGCAGCTCCGGCAGGGCTTCGAACAGGTCGGCGACGAGGCCGTAATCGGCGACCTGGAAGATCGGTGCCTCCTCGTCCTTGTTGATGGCGACGATGACCTTCGAATCCTTCATGCCGGCCAGATGCTGGATCGCCCCGGAGATGCCGCAGGCGATGTAGA
>NZ_MBST01000022.1:0-78298 GCF_001695865.1 Ensifer sp. LC384 | reverse complement strand
TGCAGACCGCCATCAACTTCGCGCGTCACCGTCGCGCTTCCCTCACCGATCTCGACCTTGGAAGCAAACGTCCCCTGGGCCCAGCCCAAGAGTGCCGACAGCATCTGGCCGGTCTGGTTCGAATCGTCATCGATCGCCTGCTTGCCGACGATGATCAGGCCCGGCTGTTCGGCCTCGGCAACACCCTTGACGATCTTGGCAACGGCGAGCGGCTCGACCGGGTCGTCGGTCTCGACCAGGATCGCCCGGTCGGCGCCCATCGCCAGCGCCGTCCGCAGCGTCTCTTCGGCCTTGGCCGGACCGACCGACACGACGACGACCTCCTCGGCCTTGCCGGCTTCCTTCAGCCGCAGCGCCTCTTCCACCGAGATCTCGTCGAACGGGTTCATCGACATCTTCACATTGGCCAGCTCGACACCCGAGCCGTCCGCCTTCACCCGGATCTTGACGTTGTAGTCAACCACCCGCTTGACCGTCACAAGTATTTTCATGACCAACCCTTTCCTGCAATTTTCGCTGTCTGCTTGAGGACCGTTACATGCGGCCGCGCTTGGCTTCGGGATCGTAGGGCGATTCCGCAATGACGCGCGCCCTGCGCCGCTCCCCAAGGATTGGGACTTTGAGTTCCGTTCCCGGGACGCCAAGCTCGACCGGCAGCAGGGCGAAGGCGACGTCGTAGCCGAGCGTATAGGCATAGCCACCCGAGGTGATGCACCCGACAAGCTTGCCCTGGTGATAGACACCCTCATAGATCAGCGAGCTTGCACCGTCGGTATCGATCGCGATGGTGAAGGAGCGGCGGGCAACGCCCTCTTCCCTTGCCTTTACCAGCGCATCGCGGCCGATGAAGTCGCCCTTGTCGAGGCGCACGAAGCGATCGAGGCTGCTCTCCCAGGCGCTGAGTTCCGGGTTCATGTCGCGGTACATCGCCCGGTAGGATTTTTCGAGACGCAGCGATTCCAGCGCCTGCAGGCCGATCAGCCTCAGGCCATGCGCCTCGCCGGCGGCAAGCAGCGCATCGAGCAGGTGCCGTTGATAGCAGAGCGGGTGATAGAGTTCCCAGCCGAGCTCGCCTTCATAGTTGACGCGCAGCAGACGGACGTCGCTGGCGAGCGCCACCGTGCCCGTTTGCACGCCAAACCACGGAAACGCTTCGTTGGAGAGGTCGATTTCCGTCAGCGATTGCAGCACGTCGCGCGCCTTTGGTCCGACGATGGTGAAGCAGCCGCGATCGTTGGTGACGTTGCGAAGCTGCACGCTGCCGTCTTTCGGCAGAAGCTTCGACAGATCGTCGAAATTCCAGCGCTCGGCCCGCGGTGTCGAGATCAGGTAGAAGAAACCGTCTTCCAGACGGGCGACGACATATTCGGCCTGGACGCCACCCTTGGCCGTCAGATGGTGGCTAAGGTTGACGCGCCCTGTCTTCGGCAGGCGGTTGGCAAGAATGCCGTCGAGCCAGGCTTCGGCACCCGGGCCGCTGACCTCGAACTTGGTCATCGGGGTCATCTCGACAAGGCCGACGGCGTTGCGCACGGCGTGAACCTCCTCGCCGACATATTTGCCCTTCTCGGTCCAGCGCCAGCTATGCTGGTCCTTGGCCTCCACACCCTCAGGCGCAAACCAATTGGGCATTTCCCAGCCGTTGAGAACGCTCCAGACGGCACCCTTCTCGCTCAGGCGATCATAGGAGGGCGCTGTCTTCTGCGGTCGGGCAGCCGGCATGTCCTGGCCGGGATAGTGCTGTTCGGCATGGGTGCCCCAGGCTTCGCGCACCTTCTCGCGCGTCCAGTTCTTGTTCGCGTAGTCGCCGAAGCGGCGCGGGTCGAGCTCGGAGGTGTCGAGGCTGTTACCGCCTTCGACGATGCGCTCGGAGAGGTAGTAGCCGATCGCCCCGCCCCAGAGGATGCCGCCCGGCACCCCTTCGGCGATCCAGACATTTTCGAGCCCCCAGGCCGGCCCCATCAAAGGCAGCTCGTCGGCAGTCATCTGGAAGGGGCCGCGGACATTGGCCTTGATGCCGACGCGACCGAGCGCCGGCACGAGGTCCATCGCCCGCTCCCAGTTCCAAGAGACGGAATCGAAGTCTTCTTCAAGCAGGTCGGCGCCGAACCATTCCGGCACGCCGTTTTCGGCAAACAGCTTCAGGTGCTCGGTCTTCTCGTAGGGGCCGAACATCAGGCCGTCACCCTCTTCGCGAAGATAGCCCTCGAACCCCTCGTCGCGCAGGATCGGCATTTCGGGCAGGCCCTGGCGTTTACGCTCGATTACCTCCGGAACGGCATCGGTGATCCAGTATTGATGAACGATCGGGATCGCCGGGATTTCGAGGCCGAGCATAGCGCCGGTCTGGCGCGCATAATTGCCGGTCGCCGAGATGATGTGCTCGCAGATGATCTCGCCCTGATTGGTCCTGATCTTCCACTCGCCGCTCGGCATGCGCTCGAAACCGCGTACCTCGGTGTTGAGATAGATCTTGGCGCCGCGGTCGCGGGCACCCTTGGCCATCGCCTGGGTCACGTCGGCCGGTGCGATGTGGCCGTCGTCAGGGTGGTAGAGCGCGCCGAGCATTTCCTTGTTGTTTTCAAGAAGCGGCCAGAGTTCGCGGGCCTCTGCGGGCGAAACGAGTTCGGCGCGAATGCCCTGAACCTCGGCGACACTCATGTAGCTCTTGTACTCGTCAAAGCGGTCGCGGGTGTTGGCAATGCGCAACTGGCCGCATTTGTGCCAGCCGACATGCTGTCCGGTTTCGGCTTCGAGGCCTTCATAGATCTCTATGGTCTTGGCGATCATCCGGCCGATATTGATGCTGCGGGCATAGGACGGAATGAGACCGGCGGCGTGCCAGGTCGAGCCGGCTGTCAGCTGCGTGCGTTCGAGCAGAGCGACATCGGTCCAACCGCGCTTCGTCAGACCGTAGAGAATAGCTGCGCCGACGCAGCCGCCGCCGATGACCACGGCCCGAGCATGAGTTTGCATGGAGAGGTTCCCTTATGTGGAATTTTCAGCAACTTACAAACGGCTGGAGCGCTTGTAATCTTGCTAAAAATTGTCCGGGGGCATAACCTCAGTTTATGCATAGACTCCGCTCGCTCGTCCCCTCCGCCAACTATCTGTTCGTCTTCGAGGCCGCCGCCCGGCGGCAGAGCTTTACCGGCGCAGCAGAAGAGCTGAATGTCAGCCAGCCGGCCGTCAGCAAGACGATCCGGCTGCTTGAAGAGGCGACTGGTCTGAAACTCTTCCGCCGCGAGCACGCTCGACTGGAGCTGACGGCCGAGGGCAAGCGGCTCTACAAGGAAACGCAGGAAGCCTTCGATCACCTGCACATGGTGATCTCGTCGCTCCGGCAGAAGCACTCGCGCGATATCGTGCGCGTCTCGTTCTCCGCATCCTTCGTGCAGCTCTGGCTTCTGCCGCGACTGAAAGCCTTCAAGGCGCAGCATCCGGATATCGCCTTGCGCATCGCCGAAAGCAGCCGCGACGATCAGGACCTGCTGGAGGAGGATATCGATCTTTCCGCCCGGCTTGGCGCCGGCAAATGGCCGGGCATCCACGCCTGGCATTTCGTCACCGAGGAGGTGTGGCCAGTCTGCAGTCCGGCCTATCTCAGGGAGCATGGACCGATCGAGACCCCGGCCGACCTGCTCAACCACACGCTCCTGCATTTCGAGGAGCGGCATCGCTCACGCGTCGGCTGGCGGGAGTATCTGGAGCGCAACGAAGTCTCGGCCGCAAAGTTGACGCAGGACTTCGTCTTCACCGATGCGCTGAATTCGATCGAGGCGGCGGTGCTCGGGCAAGGGGTCGCCCTCGGCTGGAAGCATCTGGTGCACGACCACCTGAAGGCCGGCCGGCTCGTCTGCCCGATCCGGGCGAGCTATCTTTCGGGACAGAGCATCCACATCGTCATGCCGGCGCAGCGCCCGCCGAAGCGTGGCACCGAGATCTTTCGCGACTGGCTGATGGAACAGAACGCCGACGCCGACATCTTCGCCGAGGATTGACGGCGAGCAGGTTGATCAGAAACGGTCGCCCACAAAGTGGGCGACCTGGGCACCAGCCTCGTAATAGGCCTCCTTGAGACGCCGCATCGGCGGGTCGCTCGCATCGGTGAGTGGCAACGGCAGTTCCGCCTCGGCAATCTCTCCCATAATGTGGCGCGCCAACACCCGGCCGAACACCGTTCCAGGCGCGATGCCGCGGCCGTTGTAGCCGGAGAAGCCGACGACGTTCGGCGCGAACCGGTGGAAACGTGGCAGTGCATTGGTGGTCATGCCGATCTGGCCATACCATTCGCACCCGAAATCCACCCTGCCCAATTGCGGAAAGAGCCGGGCAAGCGAACGCCGGGCCCAGGCCTTGTGGACGGCCGCACCGCCGTTGCGCAAGGCGCCGACGCTGCCGAACACCAACCTGCCCGCTTTGTCCATGCGGAAGGACGAGAGGATTTCCTTGGTATCCCAGACACCCTCGCGGTTGGGAAGAATGCTCGACAGCAAGTCAGGTGCGAGCGGCCGGGTCGCGAGATTGAAATAGGGCAGATAGACTTGTTCGGTCCGCACCCGTTCCCATGGACCGGTGCTGTAGGCATCGGTCGCGACGATGATCCAGTCCGCCGTAACCGACGCCCTGTCCGTCGCCACCTTCCAGCGGCTGCCGATGCGTTCGGTCGAGACGACCCGGCTTGACGTGTGCAAGACGACGCCGGCACGCTCGGCCGCGTGCGCCAGGCCGCGGACATAGGCGAGCGGCTGCAGCGTGCCTGCCCGCCTGTCGAGCAAGGCGCCGGCATAGGCGTTCGTGCCGATCCGTGCGGCCGTCTCGGCCGCATCAAGAAGTTCCACCGGCGCGCCGCGCTTTTGCCATTGCGACGCCCGGTCCTCGATTTCCTTCAGGCCGGCATCGCCGACGGCACAATGCAGCGTGCCGTTGCGCTCCAGCTCGCAGGCGATCGCGTGCTTGTCGATCAGCTCCATCACCATGCGCGGCCCGTTGCCGAGCAGACCCAGCAGCCGCTCGCCGTGCGCGTCACCCAGTTCGCCGGGCATATCGTCGGGCATCACCCACATGCCGGCATTGATCAGGCCGACATTGCGGCCCGCGCCGCCAAAACCGATCTCCGCGCCCTCGAGCAGGATGACGCTGCGGCCGGCTTCCGCCAGATGCAGCGCGGCCGAAATGCCGGTGAAGCCACCGCCGACAACCACCACGTCGGCGGAGGCGTCGGCTGCAAGCGGGCCGGTGACCGGCGGCGGCGGGGCGGTCATTTCCCAAAGCCCATGGGAGCGGGGATCGTTCAGCATCGTTCAAGTCCTTCGCGCGGGCATATTGCTTCGTCTTTCCCGCAGCTTCCATCAATCATCACAATGATAACGTCGCCGTCACTGTGTAAAGACCACCGTCCTGTGGCCGTTGAGCATGACGCGGTTTTCCAGATGCATCTTCACCGCCCGGGCCAGCACGCGGCTTTCGATATCGCGGCCGGTGGCGACGAAATCCTCGGCACTCATCGAATGGCTGACCCGCTCCGTCTCCTGCTCGACGATCGGGCCTTCGTCGAGGTCGGGCGTGACATAGTGCGCCGTCGCCCCGATCAGCTTGACGCCGCGCGCATGCGCCTGGTGGTAGGGCTTGGCGCCCTTGAAGGACGGCAGGAACGAGTGGTGGATGTTAATGATCCGGCCATAGAGCCGGTTCGACAGACTGTCGGAGAGGACCTGCATATAGCGGGCAAGGACGACGAGGTCGGCCTCGGTCTCACGTGCCAGATCAATCAGCCGCTGCTCCTGTTCGGCCTTGTTGTCCTTCGTCACTTTCCAGTGGTGATAGGGAATGCCTTCGAGCTCGGCGGTCCTTGCGCTGTCGTCATGGTTGGAGACGATGGCGACCACCTCGGCATTCAGCCAGCCGACGCGGATCTGGTAGAGCAGATGCAGCATCGCGTGGTCGAACCTCGAGACCATCACGATGATTTTCGGCCGGCGGGTCGCATCGGCAACCGCCGCCCTCATGCCGAAGCGATCGATCGCCGGCTTCAGCGCCCGCTCGACGCCGTCTCGCGACATGCCGGCGGGACCGGTAAAGGCAATGCGCATGAAGAAGCAGTTGGTCTCGACGTCGCGAAACTGATTGCTTTCGACGATGTTGCCGCCGATCGCCGCAAGCTCGGTCGTCACGGCTGCGACGATACCGGGCTGGTCATCGCAGGCGAGCGTCAAAATGAAAGAGGCAGCAGTGCCGGTAGATGTCAGGTTTGCGGGCATCACGGTCATGCCTCTTTCCTTTCGTGATAGCGGTGGCGGAAGCGGCTCATCGGAGAGCTTCAATCCTTGGATTTCGGTCGACTGAAAACATAATCGGAGACCTTTGGCAGAAATGTCTCGCTGTAATACCCGCGCGGCTTCTCGCCGATCGCCACCCCGGCGTTGAGGATGCCGGCCTGGTATTCGTCGGCAAACAGCGAATAGGGGTAGACGGCTTCAACCGCGCTTGCCGCCTGTAGTTGCTGGCGCAATTCGGCGGGAATCGAAAAATCCAATGCGGCCAGGTTGTCGTCGAGCTGCTCGATCCGGCTCGCCCCGACGATGGCGGCACCGACGCCGGGCTGCGTCACCACCCAGTTCAAGGCGACTTGCGCCATGCTGCGACCGGTCTCACCGGCTACCGCCTCGAGGGCTGCGACGATGCACATATTGCGCTCGGTAAAGAGGCCGAGCCCGCTGCCGGATGTGTCGAGCGAAAGTCGCCCCGCCGCCTGCTGGCCGGCGCGATACTTGCCGGAGAGCAAGCCCATGGCGAGTGGGCTCCAGGCGGTAATGCCGAGGCCGAGCGTCTGGGCGAGCGGCACGAATTCGTTCTCGATGCTGCGCTCGGCCAGCGAATAGGGAAGCTGCAGGCAGATCGGCGGCGTCAGGGCATGGGCCTCCGCCCAGGTCTGCGCGCGCGCAGCATACCAGCCGGGCACGTCGGAAAGCCCGGCATAGCGGATCTTGCCGGCGCGCACGAGATCGTCGAACGTCCGCATGACCTCTTCGGCTGGCGTGATCCTGTCCCAGGTGTGCAGCAAATAGAGGTCGATATAATCCGTCTTCAGGCGCCGCAACGAAGCGTCGACAGCACGCATCAGGTTCTTACGGCCGTTTCCACCGGCATTCGGGTTGCCGGGCTCCAGGCTGTTGGAAAACTTGGTCGAGATCACCACCCGGTCGCGGATGCCTGTCTCGGTCACGAACTTGCCGATCAGTTCCTCGCTGACACCCGCCGCGTAGGAATCGGCCGTATCGATGAAATTGCCGCCGACCTCGAGGTAGCGGTTGAAGATCGCGCGCGCGGCGTCCTCGTCCGACCCCCACGAGCCGCCGATCCCGCGAATGCCGCCATTGCCAAAGGTCATCGTTCCGAGCGCGAGCCGGCTGACCCGCAAGCCCGAGCGGCCGAGGAGGTAGTAGTGGTCCATGGACATGGTTGGTTCCTGGGGGTTATTCCTGATTTGTCTCGCGCCCTGCCCTCGGACCCGATCACATGCGGCCGTGATAGCTCCTGCGCGCGACGCCTTGCTGGACGTGGTTGATCATCGTTACGAAGTCGAAAACCGGCAGACCGGTCGCCGCCTGCACGGCATGAGCATAGGGCGGCAGATCGCTGCATTCGAGCAGAATGGAGCGAACGTCCGGGTTATCCTCTACGAGTTTGCAAGCGACCTCGGTGACCTCCCGCTCGATCTGCACGCTGTCGAGCGTGCCCTTCTCTTCGAGAATGGCCTCGCGAAACTCTTTCTGCCCTTCCATGCCGGCAATGGCGAGCGGGATATGTCCCGGCACGTTGCTCGCCTCGAAGTGGCGCGGCGTCAGCCGCGCGGCGTTGGCCGTGATGATGCCGACACTGCCGCCGGCGGCCGCATGCATGAATGGGATCTGCATCAGGCTCGACAGAAACACCGGAATATCGACGGCGGCCGCGACCTCCTCCTGGAAATAGGCCATGAAACCGCAGGCGCCGGTGATCGCCTTGACGCCGCGGTTCTGCAACTCGACCGCCGCTTCGATGAAGACGTCGCGAAGTGCGGGATCGCGCTGATTGAGCAATCGGTCGATGGAGGCGCCACGGACCTCCTGAAAGCGGACCGGAAAATCATAGGTCGTGGCGTTGCCGACATTGCCGGGCACGCAAGGATATGCCGCATCGAGGATCAGGATGCCGATCGACTCTCCGTACCACGACTGCGTCCTCCGCGTGACTGAGTGGACAGTCATCGTCTTGTCTCCGATATCGAATTGTTCTCAAATCGGCATGCCCGCCGAGGGGAACGGGAGCCTGTAGCGGCTCCCGTATATGGCCTTACTGGACCAGACGTGGCGCGCCGGTTTCGGCGGCGGTGCCATCGAGGCCGTAGGACTTCAGGACGTTGACGATGGTGCCGTCCGCATGCATCGCCTCGATCTGCGCATCCAAGGCAATGCCGAATTCCTTGGCGTTGAAGGAATAGGGGAATGCCGCCTGCGCGGCTTCCTTGGTGGCCCTGACCCGATCGTCGGAGGCGGCAACCTTGACCTTGACGTCCTTGAGCGCGCCGCTCTTTTCAGCGACGACGCCGGTCGAATAGCCGTCCACTGCCACGTCGATGCGGCCGGAGAAGAGGTCCTGCTGCATGTTGACCGAGTTCGGATAGAGCTTCAGCTTGGAACCGAGCATGGTCTTCAGGTCCGTGACCCAGAGATAGCCCTGCACCGTGCCGACCTGCTTGTCTTCGAGGTCGCCGACGGTGGCGAAGCCATCCTTGGAATAGATCGCCATCTGGTCGGTATAAAGCGGCGCCGAGAGGTTCATGACCTTGGCGCGCTCGGCTGTACGGTACCAGTCGCCGGTGGCGATATCGGCCTGGCCAGAAAGCACATACTGGATGGCGGCGGCCGGATCGACGGCAATCGCCTTCACCTTCAGGCATTCGCGCTTGGCGAATTCCGCGGCGATATCGCCGTCGATGCCCTTCATGTTGCCGCTGTCGTCGAGATAGGAATGCGGGACGTAAGTTGTGACGGCAACCGTCAGCGTGCCCTGTTCGATCGTGGCAAAGGTGTGCTTCGGCGTGCAATCCTGGGCAAGCGCCACTTGGCCCGAAATGAGGACGCCGGCGATACCGGTCAAAAGAAGGCGGGTTTTGGTCGTGAACGAAGTCATGCCTGAATGCCCTTTCATGGTGTTGGTTCAGCGTTGCGCATAGGAGCCGGCGCGCTTCTCGACATGACTGACGAGGAGAGCGGCGGGGATGGAGATCGAGGCGTAGAGAACGCCGGCGGCGAGAAGCGCCGGGAAATAGCGGAACGTGTTCGAGCCGATTTCATAGGCGCGGCTGACGAGTTCCGGCAGCGCGATGGTGAAGCAGAGCGACGTGCCCTGGAAGATCAGGATCGAGAAGGCGAGCAGCGCCGGCAACGCGACACGCAGCCCCTGCGGCAGCAGGACGTAGCGCAAGGCATCCAGTCGATTGAGCCCGATTGCGACGGCGGCCTCTCTTTGGCCATGCGGGATCGACTGCAGACTGGCGCGAATGATCTCGCTGGTATAGGCGCCGGTGTTCCAGGCAAGGGCAATGACGGCTGCGGTGAAGGAACCGAGTGTCAGGCCCGATGTCGGCAGGCCGAAATAGATGAACTGCAGCAGGACCAGCGCCGGCGCGCCACGGCCGACCTCGACCAGGAACAGGGCGATTACCTTTGTCAGCCGGTTCTTGGCGAGCACGCCAAGCGCCAGCAGCAGCCCGAACGGAATGCCGATCAGGAGACTGAGCACCGTGACCTGCAGACTGATCGAGAGGCCCGACAGGAGATCGGGAAGCCACCCGGAGAGTTCTTCGTAGCTCGGCAACATCAGCGGGCCACCTTTGCTTGCAGATAGCTGTCGGCGACGCGCGACAGCCAGGCGACCGGCAGGCTCAAGAGAATGTAGAACATGCCGACCAGAGCGAAGACTTCGAGACCGCGGAACGTCAGCTGCGACAGCTGGTTGCCCTGGAAGGCAAGCTCGCTGACGCCGATGGTCGAGGCCACGGCCGTCTCCTTCATCAGACCGATCAGGTAACTCGCGGCCGAAGGCAGAGCGACGCGAAAGGCTTGCGGGGCGACGACGTCCGTCAGCGTGTGCCAGCGGCCAAGGTTCAGCGCCGACGACGCCTCCCATTGGCCGAAATGTATGGAGGCGAGCGCACCACGGTAGATTTCCGCCATGTTCGCGGCCGCGATCAGCCCCAGCCCGGCCAGCGCCGCGTTGAAGGGGCTGATCGGGAAGACGCTCATTCCCAGGCCGAAGAAGATGATGAACAGCCAGAGGATCGGCGGAATGCCGCGCACGATCTGGATGAACACCATCGCCAGAAATCGCAGCGGCAGGATGCGGCTCTGCCTGGCCGCCACCAGTGGCACCCCGAGCACGGCGCCGGCCAGGAACGCGCCGAGCGTCAAGGCGACCGTCCAGGGAAGCCCGCGCAAAATGGCGAAGAGGTCGGCCGTGCTCATCGGTCGTGCACCGCCCGAAGGAAGCGTTTTGTACGCTCCTGCTGCGGATTGCGCATGACGTCAGCCGACGGCCCCTTCTCGATGATCTTGCCATCGGCCATGATCATCACCGTGTCGGAAACATTCTCGGCAAAGCTCATTTCGTGGGTGACGACGATCATCGTCATGCCGGTTTCTGCCAGTTCCCGCATGACCGCGAGGACTTCGAGACCGAGTTCGGGATCAAGGGCCGAGGTCGGCTCGTCGAAGAGCATCACGTCCGGGTCGAGCGCAAACGCTCTCGCAATGGCGATGCGCTGCTGCTGGCCGCCGGAACAGCGGCCGGGATACTGCTCCGCCTTGTCGGCCAGGCCGACGCGCTTCAGCAGTTGCATCGACCTTTCATCGGCGCTCTTGCGGCTGCGTCCGAGAACGCGCTCCTGCGCCAGGCTGACATTTCGCAGCACGGTCATATGCGGAAAGAGATTGAAGGACTGGAAGACCATGCCGACGCTGCGGCGCAAGGTCGAAAGCTCCGATCGCCCGGCGGGTGCGGCCGCGTTGAGCGAAATGTCGCCGATGGACACATGCCCGCCATCCGGCGGCTCTAGGTAGTTGATGCAGCGCAGCAGCGTGCTCTTGCCGGATCCGCTCGGCCCGATGATCGCCAGCACTTCTCCCGGCATCACCTCAAGGTCGATACCGTCGAGCACCGTGTGGTTTCCGTAGTGTTTGCTCAGCTTGTCGAGCTTGATCAGCGGCTTTCGCGCCTGGCCCCTTGCGGAAGGCACATCCTTGGCGGCCAGAGTATCGTCCTCGGTCATTGTCGGTTTGCCACTCCCCAAGTGCAAGACAGCGCCATCCATAACGATTTCGCTCCATTGCAGGCACGGATCGACCCTGCGCCGGGCAGGCCGCGTCCTGTCGCTGAATGTGTTTGATGTTTGTCGTGCGCCGCGAGGCGAACGACAGTCGTTCCCGTTCTTTTGTTATGGATCACCATAACGATTCGGCGCTCGGTCGGCAGACGACAAAAATTGCAGAGCCGCATAACCTGGGGTTATGCCTTCAGCAGGTGTGGTTCGCTGCCTTCTGCGGAAGCCGATCGAATGCGTGAGGTGCCAGGCGTCTCATCGATGCGCCAAGCCATTGGGCGCCCTACCCGTCCAACCAAAAATGGTTAATGCTGGCGATCGCCGCTGTTGGCAAGGTAACACTATTTTAGCCATGACGGATTAGCAAAGCCATCAGATCGCTAGATATCGCTATGCTCGCCGAGTCGCTCGAAAATTGCCTGCGTCGCCCGCAAGTGATAGAAAGAGCTACAAAATTGCAACCGGACAGGGAAGATGCAGGTGCCTGTACACGCAGCTCGAACCGCTGGCCTTGATGACCGGACACACCACTTGCGTGCAGCATTGACGGTGACACCTTGTGCGATAGCTCTGCATGAGGACCGACTGAATTAGAGCGCGACACCGTTCTCGCCACTTGGATAGCTCGAGCGATGCTCGCGGGCGGTTCAAACGAAACCGCAACGGAAAGGGAAAGGGTAGGATGTCAAGCACTGACTCGACGTTGTCTGCTGCATCTTCCGTGGACGATACCGTCCTTGGCAACACAGACGAAGTCATCTCTGTCTATGACGAGGCCCTTCATCTCGTGGGATCCTCGGTTGCTCTTCAACGGGCCTACGAGGTGGCCGGACTGGTCGATGCGACGCTCTGGCATGTCTACCCCGAACTGCTGGAACCGGCCTCGAAGGCCATGGCTGAATCCGTTCTTGCCAATGGCGTTCCCCGCAGCATCGAAATCATCGACGGGCCCAATCGCTCACGGCGAACCCTGCTCGTCTTTCGCGCTGGGAACGGCGTCGGCGTCATAGAGACGGATGGGGCATCGGTAAGACGGGAAGTCGCGAGCCAGGGCGAGAACGAACGTGCGTTACTGCTTCATCAGGCCACCCATGATGCCCTGACCGGCTTGCCCAACCGTCGCCAGTTCAGCGATGACCTGCGAAGCGTGCTGCCGGCAGTCCATGAAAAGAAGCCGGCGCTGATGCAGATCGACCTCGACGATTTCAAGCCGATCAATGATACGCTCGGGCACGGCGCTGGCGACGCAGTGCTCCGGATGGCAGCTGAACGTATCCGCAGCGTCTTGCGCGACGGCGAGGTTGCCTACCGGCTTGCGGGAGACGAGTTCGCGATCATCCAGCGCGACGCCGATCAGCCTGCGGAAGCCGAGCGATTGGCCGAAGCGGTGGTCAATGCTTTCAAGGAACCTTTCACGGTCGACGGCATCTCGGCTTTTGTCGGCGCAAGCATTGGCATTGCCATTGCGCCACCCGACGGAAACGAGGGCGAACAGTTGATGAAGGCTGCCGACATCGCTCTTTACGCAGCCAAGAAGGAAGGCCGGGGCCGCGCCAAAACCTTCAGCCGCTCGATGCTGATCGTGCTGGAGCAGCGGGAAATGCTGCGCCGGAGCCTGCGCACCGCACTCAGGGAAAACCAGTTCTCCATCGAGTACCAGCCGCTGGTCAGACCGCCCTTTGAGATCGTCGGCTTCGAGGCTCTGGTGCGGTGGCGTCATCCGCTGGTAGGCATCATTCCACCCAATGTCTTCGTGCCGATGGCCGAGGCAGATGGGCTGATGAGCGATATCGGCCAATGGGTGCTGGAGCAGGCCTGCCGGCAGGCAACCACATGGCCCTCGCATTTCACTGTGGCGGTCAACCTGTCTCCGGCGCAGTTCCTGCACGACGGTTTCACCGATCGCGTGTCGCAGACACTTGATATGGTGGGCTTGCGGGCAGATCGGCTCGAACTGGAAATTACCGAATCGGTTCTACTCGAAAAGACCACCAACAATCTCGACACACTCAACACCTTGAATGTGCTCGGCATTCAGATTTCACTCGACGATTTTGGCACCTATTATTCGTCGCTGAGCTATCTCAAGAACTTCCCGTTCGACACGATCAAGATTGACCGCTACTTCATCAAGGATCTCGAGAACGACGAAAAGAGCCAGGTGATCGTCCGCTCGATCATCGCGCTCGCGCACGGTCTGGGAATGGCTGTGACCGCGGAGGGCGTCGAAACGCGTGCCCAGGCCCTGTGGCTGGAACGCGAAGGCTGCGATCGCTTGCAGGGTTATTTCCTCGGCGTTCCCATGCCGCCCAACGCCATCGACAATTATTTGCGCCAGCCAGCGACAATGGAAATTTCGTAGCAAAGCAGGGAGCGATGCTACCGGGTCGGATCGGCCGCCGGCGCAAGAACCGCCCGGACCGCTTCGAAGTTTGCGTGCCTTGCAAATCAGTTTAGAAGTGCCTGTGGGCCATGGCAAAGTTCCACAGATGGAGGAAAAAGCAGCATGGATGTCGGTAACAGTGTTCCAGCTGACGCGGTTTTCGAGCCCTTGCTCCAGTTTGAAATGGAGATGGGCACGTTTCTTTCAGAGTGGCAGCATTGCGACCATCTCTCTACCTATCTGGCCCGCATGATCAGCCACAACAGGGCCGATCCGGTACGTCATTCGAACTTCTTCTCCTCGGCGCTCAACGAACTGCTCGAAGTTTCCTTCCGCGGCGGCTCGTCCAGCGGTCAAATCGGCCTCGCGATCTATCGAAACGGGCCGACGGAACGAGTTCAGATCACGTTTCCCTGCCCGCCAGGACAGATTCCGTTCTACCGCGAGGCCGTGTCGAAGGTCGATCGCAGCGATGCGCATTCCCGTTATCTCGATGCCATCTCGACCGACATGGCGCCCAGCCGCGAATCCATCCTTCTTGATCTCGCCATCAACTTCGATGCGCGCATCCGCATCGAGGAAAACACGTCGCCTGCCGTGACACTGATCGTCGACCTGCCGCTGGAAGGGCTGGTGAGTTGAGCGTCGCAAGCCTTTCCCCAAACTTCAAGGTGGCGTTCGACGCCAACAGCCAGGTGTTTTCGCTCGCCGGCGTCATCCGGCCGAGGTCGGTCGACGAGATCGCCGATAGCATTGCCATGCTCAGGCAGGCGATCGACGACGTGCGCGGCGTGCTCTACGTCGACGTGAAACGCCTGATCCAGATGAACAACACCGCCTTCCACGGTTTCGTGCGGGTTGCCCTCGATGCGTGCCGCGCACGCGCCGACTTGCGCATGGTTGTCGTGACGTCGAGCGTCGTCGGCTGGACCACGCGAATGTTCGGACATCTCAACCAGATCGAACCGCAGATTACCGTCGAGGTCTACGATTCGACCTTCTACCCCGGGCAGAGCTTCGTCGAGGATACGAGCTTCATTCCCATCCTCCGCGCGCAGACGAAAATGACCTGGCGCCACGAGCGCACCATCCTGCCGCGCCACGGCCTGCGGCCCGGCATCGCCATGGCCGACATCTGCTGCGGCATCGGCGATTTCTCCGTGCTCGCACAGAAGGAGTTTCAGCCGGCGCGGATCGTCGCCCTCGACCACTCCAAGGCCAGCCTTGCTTATGCGCGGGAAGTCGCCTCCAACTTCGGCGTCACCGATATCGAATACACCTACGGCGATGCGTCGGAAATGCTGCTCGAAGACAATCAGTTCGACTTCGTGAGTTGCCGCCATTCGCTGCAGATATTCAACGAACCCGACCTGCTCTTGAAGGAACTCTACCGGATCTGCAAACCCGGCGGACGCGTCTACATCACCAATGAAAAGAACTCGCACTGCCTTGGCGAGCCGCGGGCGCAAAGCATCCAATGGACCTACAATGAGCTCGCGAGGCTTTTGAGCCATTTCGAAATGGATGTGGAGCTCGGGCCGAAGAGCCGGCGCTATCTCGCCGACGCGGGCTTCGACGACATCCTGGTCGAATCCTTCATGGTCACCAATCTGGACGGTGACCCACAGGATTTCGCCGACGTCATCGCCGGCTGGGAGAAGATGTTTGCGGCAATGGCGGTGAGACACGGCGAAGCACCCGAATTCATCGACCGTTTTCGCCAGGGCTTCCGGGATCACATCTTCGCGGCACTGCATCCGAAGGGCTATGCAGGCTGGCCGATCTGGGCAGCGTCCGGGCGCAAACCACTATGAGCGAAAGCAATGTCCAACGTCCCCGGTTCGGTTTGAGATCCTTTCGCGCCAAGTTCGTGCTGGTCGTCGGCAGCGCCGTGCTCTTCGATCTCCTGGTAACAGGCGGCCTGGCGCTCTGGAACGTTCAAAGATTGTCGCGCGACGCGACGACGGAGGTCGGACAGGGCCTGCAAAAGGCAAACGAAGATTACATGCTCACCTACGCGGAATCGACGGGCGCGCGGGTTGATCTTCTGCTCGGCCAGGTTCACGCCGACGTCGCCACGCTCGCGGGCGTGCTCCAGGCGCAGATCGACCGCCCCGTGCGCAGGTCCGACGTCGGAGAGGCACTGGCGCGGCACGCACCGGAATCCGTTACCGTGGCTTACGATCCCAAAGGTGGGTGGGCCCAGAACCTTCCGGGACCGCTCTCGAGCGTCAGCGTTTGGAGCTATCTCCTTGGCCCCGACCACCGGCCGCTACCCGAGGTGCAGACCGATATCGAGAACAGCGCCGTTCTCGATCTGGTTGCTCCCGCCCTGCTTGCGCACGGCCGCTCCAAACTGCAGATGTACTACGTCGGACCAAAGGAGCGGCCGATCTTGCGGATGGCGCCCTATGCCGATCAGGCGCAGACGTTCGACCGTCTCTACCCCGGTCACAACGAGGCCAACTTCTGGAACTTCTTCTTCCCCGGCCTCTACGAGTCCTGGGAGGGATGGGCGAAGGATCCGAGCCTCAGGCCCGTTGCAGCCGATACCACCCAGACGGCACCTTATACGGATGCCGCCACGGGGAAACTGATCGTCAGTTTCTTCCAGCCGCTGTGGTCGCGCGACCGCAAGGGTGTCGCCGGAGCGGCCGGAACCGATATCACGCTCGATCAGCTGGCCGAGGTTGTCGAAAGCGTCAAAGTCGGCGACAGTGGCTTCGGGTTTCTGGCGATGTCCGACGGTAACGTGCTTGCTATCAACCCGGCCGGCGAAAAGGCGATCGGCCTGCAGCGGTCGAGCGACACCGGTGGACAAGGCGTCACCGGGTTGGAGCGCTCGCTGCGCCGCAGCGTACAGCCTGCGATCGCGGGCCTCCCACTCGGCGCCGACGGCACCATTCAGCGTGTGCTGCTCGACGAGGGCGGTGAGAAGGTCCCCTATCTCATTCTCCTGAAGCAGCTCGCGCCAGAGAACTTCTGGGTGTCCGGTCCGGTGCGCCGCGAGACCATGTCGATCGGCATCGTCGTGCCGGAGCGGGAAATCTATGCCTCACTGTTTGCGGCACAGGCCGGTATTTCCGAAGCGACCAACCGTATCCTCGCCTATCAGATCCTGGCGTTGCTTGCGTCCTTGCTCTTCGTGACAGCGGCGGTGTTCGGCATCTCCAAGCGCGTGACCGCCGGCATCAGTGCGCTTGCCGGTGCCGCCAAGCGTATCCAGGCGAAGGACTACTCGGTCCGGGTGCCGATCTCGACGCGCGACGAAGTGGGCGAAGCCGGCACAGCTTTCAATCGAATGGCCGAAGAGATCAGCTTCCACACCGAGAACCTCGAGCATCTCGTCGAGGAGCGCACGAAGCAGATCGAAGAGGCCAACCAGCAGATCTCCGCCCTGAACGCGCAACTGCGCAGCGAGAATCTGCGTCTTGGCGCTGAGCTGGCGGTTGCCCGGCAAATCCAGATGATGGTGCTGCCGAAGGCGGGCGAGCTTGACGAGATCGCGGATCTCGAAATTGCCGCCTATATGCGCCCCGCCGACGAAGTGGGTGGCGACTATTACGATGTCCTGCGCGATGGCGCACGGTTGAAGATCGGCATCGGCGACGTCACCGGCCACGGCCTTGAAAGCGGCGTATTGATGCTGATGGTGCAGTCGGTTGCCCGCGCCTTGCAGGAGGCCGGCGACATGGATCCCAACCAGTTCCTGAACCGCCTGAACCGGGCGATCTACAAGAACATCGTGCGCACCAACACCGGCAAGCATCTTTCCCTCGCATTCCTCGACTATGATGGCGCCCGCCTGACGCTTTCCGGGCAGCATGAGGAGCTGATCGTCGTTCGCAACGGCGATGAAGTGGAGCGCATCGATACGCTGGACCTCGGCCTGCCGATCGGCCTGGAGTCGGATATTTCGCGCTTTGTCGCCACCCGCGAGGTCGCCTTTGCCCGCGGCGACATGATTATCCTGCACACTGATGGTGTGACGGAGGCAGAAAACGCGGCGGGCGAACTGTTTGGCATCGACCGGCTTTGCGACAGTGCCCGGCAATTTTACGGATGCAGCGCCGAGGATGCTAAATCAGGTATCATCGAGGACTTGATGGCGCATATCGGTAAGCAGAAGATACACGACGACATTACCCTCGTGGTCATGAGACACAGGTGAGTAGATGACGACTTTGTACGGACCGGCGGACCTGACCAGGGGTGCCAACGAAAGCGTGACGCGGCTGCGCCTCTATGACGGCCAGCTCAACCTGAGCTGGAAACACTGCGCCATCGCCTCGGATTTTGTCGCCGAGCTGATCGCCATGCGCTACCGCGCCTCGCGAAATGCCTACAAGGAAGTCCGCCACAACATCGGCTATCTGACGAATGAGCTGGTCGAAAACGCGGTCAAGTTCCGTGCCGCGGGCGGCATCGTCGTCGAGGCCTCTATCGACGACAGCAATTTCCGTGCGAAGGTGTCGAACGTGGTCGACGGCGAAACTGCGGCGCGTTTCCAGGATCTGCTGTCCGAGATCACCACGGGTGATCCGGGCGATCTCCTGATCGAACGCATTGAAGCCAACGCAATCGGCACCGGCAAGAGCGGATCTGGACTTGGTCTATTAACACTCATGAGCGATTATGGCGTTCGTTTCGCGTGGGTTTTCGGACCCAATAGCGACGGCGGCGGCATTGCGCTCGAGACCTATGCCTCGATCCCCGTCCCCGATATCTCGAACTGATGAGCAGGTGAATATGGAAATCAAGGACGAGGACTACCGCGTTTGGTCCGAGGGCAACGACATCCACTTCGAGGGAACCATGCGGCTTCCCGGCACGGAAGCCTATGCCCCGATCTTCTCGCTCGCCATGGGCGTGCTTGAGGCCGAGCCCGACCGCATGACGATCGACCTGGCGGAATTGCAGTTCCTGAACTCGTCGGGGATCAACCTGCTCGCAAAACTGACGATCGAGGCCCGCAACCGGCCGAACGTGCAATTGACGGTACGCGGAACCTCCGAGATCCCGTGGCAGTCGAAGTCGCTGCCCAATCTCAAGAAGCTCCACCCCGGCATCGACCTCAGGCTGAACTGAGCCGAGATTTATTAGAGCATTTCCAGGAAAAGTGCGAAGCGGTTTTCCGTCAGGAAATGCGCAGAACAAAGAGATAGCGCGTTTCCGCGGCTCCGTGCGAACCGGAAACGCTCTGCTGCATAATTCCTTAAATCGGAATCGATTTAAGGATAAAATTATGCAGCAAGTTTAAAGCGTTACAGCGTCCTTTGCGCATCATATTTGATGCGCGGCGCTGTTGTCCGTCTCTTGCGCAGGCTGCCTCCGGTCATCCGGGCACATGCCCGGCATGACCCAAGCGCCAGCGCCTTTCTACGCCCAAACAGCGCCTTATCTTCATACATTTTCGGCGGCGGCCGCCGGCGCCGACCACTCCGGCCGGAATGTCGCTTGGAGATCGCGAACACGCCTGTCGCGGCGGATCACAAGATTTCGATTTTACTCCGATCCTGGCTGCCCCTAGGCTTCATCCGGTTCAAATCGCACCGGGAGGAAACGCCATGAAACGTAGGCTTATACTTGTCGCGGCCGCTTTGGCCTGTTCAGTCGTCGGGGCGTACGCCCAGGACACGACAATGAGTTTCTTCGTCACCAGTGCCAATCCGGGCAAGGGCGGCGATCTTGGCGGCCTTGCCGGCGCCGACGCCTATTGCAACACGCTCGCCTCGGCGAGCGGCTCGACCGGCAAGACCTGGAAGGCTTACCTGTCCACCGACGCGGAAAACGCCAAGGACCGTATCGGCGCCGGCCCCTGGTACAACGCCAAGGGTGAAAAGATCGCCGACGATGTCGCCTCCCTGCATAGCGACAAGAACAACCTCACGAAGCAGACCGCGCTTAACGAGAAGGGCGAGGTCATCAACGGCCGTGGCGACACGCCGAACCGTCACGATATTCTCACCGGCTCCAAGGCCGACGGCACTGCCGCGCCGGAAACCTGCGGCAACTGGACCCTGGGCGGGACGGACGGCGCGGCCATCGTCGGCCACAGCGACCGAACCGGCCTGAACGACAGCGCCGAGGCCAAGTCCTGGAATGCGTCGCATGCGACGCGCGGCGGCTGCACCCAGGAAGCCTTCAAGGGAACGGGCGGCGACGGTCTATTTTACTGCTTCGCTGCGAACTGACCGCAACAGCGTGCCCTGCCGAACGGCGGACGGCATCTCGTAGATGCCTACAGCACCGCGCGCCTGTTCAGGCGCGCAAAGGTCGCTGTAACACTTTGATCTGCTGCACAATTTTGTCCCTAAATCGAATCCGATTCAGGGAAGTGTGCAGTAGGGTCAGGTTTGCCGCGCGGCAGGTAGACGCGGTCCCATTGCTATCGTCGAACGACGAAACTTCGCGAAGGCTCCGTCGATTACCACAAATGGATCGACACAAGCCTGTTTGAAGAGGCATACAAGGACGCCGACGCCAATCCGTAAGGCGGCCTTGCGTTTTTTCTCGCCGATCCGCGCTGACAAGGTGCGGGTCGGGAAAACCGTGATCAGTTCTGAAGCATCCCGATGATTTCGTACCCCACTGCAGCCGCGCTCTCGCCTCCCCCCGTGCCGGATGGCCGCATCCCTGTTTGCAATGCAGGTCGGCGGTGACCACATGACCGCGATCCCGAACGGCACGGAGGCATCCGGCGCATCTGCGACGCGCCATTCCCGCATCGTCGCGCTCGTCGTCGCCGTCGCCTTCTTCATGCAGATGCTCGACGGAACGATCGTTATCACCTCCTTGCCGCAGATGGCGATCTCCTTCGGCGTGCAACCCGTCGCCATGAGCATCGGCATCACCGTCTACATGCTGACGATGGCAGCCTTCATTCCGCTCTCCGGCTGGCTCGGCGACCGCTTTGGGGCGCGCAACGTCTTCCTTGTCGCAATCGCCATTTTCACGCTCGCCTCGCTCTTTTGCGGATTGTCGGGAAACCTCGGCCAGTTCATCGCCGCACGCGCCGTGCAGGGCATCGGCGGCGCGTTGATGACGCCGGTCGGCCGGATCATCGTCCTGAAGAACGCCCGCAAGTCGGAGCTTGTCGGCGCGATCGCGCTCATCACCTGGCCGGCGCTGATGGCCCCGGTCGTCGGCCCGCTTCTCGGCAGCGTCATCACCGCGTGGTTCAGCTGGCACTGGAATTTTCTGATCAACATCCCGATCGGGCTGATCGGCCTTGCGCTTGTGCTGCGCTTCGTTCCGGACCAGCGAGAGCAAGCGACGCGCCGCCTCGACGTCAAGGGCTTCCTGCTGTCGTCAACCGGCCTCACGCTGGTGCTGGCCGGCCTCGAAGCCTTCGTGCACGGCACCGCCAATGCGCTGGCGATCGTCCTGCTGCTGGCAACGGGTGCTGCCACCGGGGTCATGGCAACACGGCATTTCAAGGCGATCGCCAATCCGCTGCTCGATCTCTCCGCCTTGAAGGTTCAGACCTTTGCGATGTCGACGCTGTCGGCCGGCACCGCCTGCCGGGTCGCGATCAATGCGACGCCTTTTCTGATCCCGCTGCTGTTTCAGGTCGGGTTTGGCCTCGACCCGATCCAGACCGGCATTTATGTGCTTGCCTACTTCGCCGGCAATCTCGCGATGAAGTCGGTGACGACGCCGTTGCTGCGCCGTTTCGGCTTCCGCACGGTGCTTGTCGGCAATGGCCTGCTCGCATCGCTGGCGATCGGCGCCTGCGCAGCGCTATCGACAGATACGCCCAGGCTGCCGACGCTTCTGCTTTTGTTTGCAGCCGGGCTTTTCCGCTCGATGCAGTTTACCGCGCTCAACACCCTTGGCTTTGCCGACATCAATGCAAGCCAGCGCAGTTCGGCTTCGACCCTGTCGAGCATGCTCCAGCAGGTGGCGATGCTCATGGGCGTTGCCGTTGCCGCCGCCGTTCTCAACCTGTCGCAGGCGCTGCGCGGCGGCGAAACGTCTGCCCTTGCCGACTTCCGCTGGGCGTTTCTTGTCGTCGCGACGATTGGCATTCTCTCGGCCCTCCGTTTTCTGGGCCTGCCGCGGGACGCGGGTGCGGAAGTCTCAGGGCATTCGAGAAACACAGACGCGGCATAGCGACTTCGATTGGACCGCGATCCGGCGTTAGGCGGACCGCTGGGGCGGTCCTTGTCTCAACGGCTGCGCGTCCGCTTCACGGTCAGTGATCCAATCTCAAACGGAAGCGGGCCGGTCTGGCCGAGATCGGCATTATCCCGGACGCCATCTATGCGACAGGCTTGCGGCTGATCCCCTTCGCGATAGATCGGCTGTTTGCCGTGGTCTCAAAGGATCATGCCTTGGCAAACCACCGGCAAATCGGTTTCACGGACCTGCTCGACCACGCGTTCGTCGGCCTTGCGGAAGGCAGCGCCCTGCAGGACCATATCGAGGGCCAGGCGGCCCGCATCGGCCGCCGACTGAACTTCCGTCTGCGGGTCCGCAGCTTCGAGGGCGTCTGCCGCTTGGCCGCGCAGGATGTCGGTGTCGGCATCGTCCCGCAGACAGCCGCGCGCCGGGGCCGTCGCATGGCGGCGATCGCCGAACTCAACCTGACCGACAAGTGGGCGACACGTCGCCTGTCGATCTGCCTGCAGTCGGAAGAAGACCTCTCGCCGCTCGCCCGCGACCTGGTCGAGCACCTCGGCAATTTTCGGCAGGATTGACGCCGAGGCGACCGCCAACGTCTCGACGCGTAGATCAGTAACCTCTGGCCGCCCCCGCATCGATGCGACTGTCGGCCGCGCCGTTGTAGCGGGCGCCACCGCCGGCCGCGATTTCGGCAAGGCTTTCGCCGCCGACGAGAATACCGGTCGCCTGGCCCCAGATGCTCCAGTTCTTGTCGATCTGCACGTCGTGACCCATAGCCGAGAGAAGCTTGCGGGTATCGGGCGAAAGCGCGTAGGGCTCCATGAATACCCTGTCCGGCAGCCACTGATGATGGATGCGCGGCGCGTCGACGGCCTCCTGAATGTTCATGCCGTGATCGATCACGTTGAGGATCGCCTCAAGCGTGATGGTGATGATGCGCGCACCACCCGGACTGCCGATCACCATGAACGGCTTGCCGTCCTTGGAGACGATGGTCGGGCTCATCGACGACAGCGGTGTCTTGCCCGGTGCGATCGCGTTCGCCTCGCCTTGGACGAGCCCGTAGAGATTGGGAGCACCCGGCTTGGCCGTGAAATCATCCATCTCGTTGTTGAGCAGAATGCCGGTTCCGGGCGCAACGACACCCGCGCCGAACGATCCGTTCAGCGTATAGGTGACGGCAACCGCATTGCCCTCGTCGTCGATGATCGAATAATGGGTCGTCTCCTTGCTTTCGCCGAAACCCTCCGGCATCAGCGTCTGCGAAACGCCGGCTTTGAACGGGTCGATCTTGCCGCGGATTTCGGCCGCGTATGCCTTGTCGAGCAGCTTGCCGACCGGGTTCTCGACAAAGTCAGGATCCCCAAGCCTCGTGTTGCGGTCGACGTAGGCATGACGCATGGCCTCGATCATCGCATGCACGGTCTCGGCCGAGCCGTAGCCGAGATAGGAGAGCGGATAACCCTCGAGAATGTTGAGGATCTCGCAGATGATGACGCCGCCGGAAGACGGCGGCGGTGAGGAGACGATATCGTAGCCGCGATAGTTGCACTTGACCGGCTGCAGTTCGCGCACGGCGTATTGCTCGAAATCCTTCTTGGCGAGGATGCCGCCCTTGTCCGCACTTGCCTTGACGATGGCGTCGGCGATTGCCCCCTTGTAGAAGGCGTCGGTACCCTTCTCGGAAATACTTGAAAGCGAAGCGGCGAGATCCGCCTGCACCAGTGCATCACCGACGGCAAAGGGTTTGCCGTCGGGTTTCAGAAAGATTGCGGCTGCTGCCGGGTCCTTGGCCAGCCTTTCGGTTTCGCCATCAAAGGAATCGATGTCGCCCTGCTCCAGCCGGAAACCGTCCTTGGCAAGCGCGATGGCAGGGGCGATCAGCTCTTTCAGCGATCGCGTGCCGTAACGGCTGCGCGCGACTTCGAACCCCGCCACCGGCCCTGGAACGCCCACGGCGAGATAGCCCTCGGTGCTCAGGCCATCGACCAGTTGCCCCTTGTCATCAAGATACATGGTCTTGGTCGCCGCAGCAGGCGCCCGCTCGCGAAAATCGAGGAACGTGGTCTTGCCGTCCTTGAAGCGGATCGTCATGAAGCCGCCGCCGCCGATGTTGCCGGCGGTCGGATAGACGACCGCAAGCGCATAGCCGACGGCAACGGCCGCATCGACAGCGTTGCCGCCCTTTTTCAGGACCTCCACGCCGATATCCGACGCCAGGTGCTGGGCAGTGACGACCATGCCGTGCTCGGCCTTGATGGGCTCCGGCGACGCGGCCCTGACAACCGATGGAGAAACCGCGCCGAGCGCGGCAATCAGGGTGAAGGACAGGACATTCAGACAGGAACTGCGCATGCTTTTCTCCCGCGACAAGAGGTTTGGCTGGCAAATGACGCCCTCGATCGAGGGCGGCGGCATCGGAGTTCGTGAAGACACCGCGCACCGGTCGGCGGGCAAGGATCCGGCCATCGGGCGGGCGCAGGCTCCGTTCAGAAATTGAAGCCTTACCCGGAGTATAGACATGCGCGGCTGGCACGGGCAATCGCTGGCTGAACATCGTGGCAGGCGAAGACGTCGAATGCGAACGCGGCCGACCTACAGTTGGCCAGCAATGGTAGCCGCTCTGTGGCAGCGAGCACCTGGTCGCGGCAAACCAAGATGCTTGCCGGTGACCGCCTCGTCGCGGCTTCCAAATTTTTACCATTGCCATGATCGGCCGTGGCTGTGACAGTCCGATCCTGGGACCTGGCAACATCCGAAACCGGATGTCTGGCAAAGAAAATCAACGGGAAGAAGGTCGAATGATCGAGGGCCATTGCCATTGCAAATCAGTTCGCCTTTCCGTCCGTGTCCGACCCGACACGCTCGGCAGTTGCAACTGTTCGCTGTGCTCCCGGCTGGGCACGCTTTGGGGCTATTATGATGCCGAAGAGGTGTCGATCAGCGACCCTCAGGGCAAGCTCGTCGGCTATGTCCAAGGCGACGCCACCTTGACGATGCACCATTGCGGCACCTGCGGCTGCACCACGCACTGGTCGCCGATCGGCACCGATGCGACACGCATGGGTGTCAACATGCGCCTGTTCGATCGCTCCGTCTGGGAGGATATTCCGCACCGGCTGATCGACGGCGCCAGCTGGTAGACGGGCGGCCCCACCCTCTTCCTAGCGCCTTGCCTGCGCGACAGCAGCGCTAGGCCGCCGATGCCGCGCTGCCACGCTCAACGGCCGCCTTTCCGCTCTGAACGTCGCGGCTCTCCTGCTCGGCGTATCGAGCTCGCTTCTGTTCGTACATGCTCAAATCGGCACGCTTGACCAGCGCCTCCATCGTTTCACCCGCTTCGCTGGTTGCAGCGCCGAGCGATATACTGACGGGGGCGTTGGAATAGAACTGGTTGTTGATCTTCAACAACTCGTTGATGGTCTCGACCATCGTTGCCGCCGCCTGCCGGTCAGCGCCGGGCATCAGGATGGCGAACTCGTCGCCGCCGATGCGGGCGGCATGGTTGGGCTGCGATACCGCACCGTTCAAGACTTCGCCGAGCCGGCGCAACAGGGCATCGCCGGCATCGTGGCCGAGCTGGTCGTTGGCGGCTTTCAGGCCGTCAAGGTCGATGACGATGGCCGACACCGGCCGGAGCGACTTGCGCTCAAGCCTGTTCAGTTCGTCCGTGTAGAAGGCGCGGTTGTGCAGCTTGGTCAGCACATCATGTTTGCCGAGATATTCGAGATAGGCCTCAGCCTTCTTGCGCGCGGTGATATCGGTCAACGCCACCTGGACAAGGGACCAGTCGGCTTCATGCCCCGGAAGAACGGAGAATTGCAGCAGGACGTGGCGCTCGGATCCATCGAGTGCATAGTTGATCACCTCGCGGTGGTGCAGAAGATTGCCGTTCCACAGCTCGATCAGTTGCTCGCGGAAATGCTTCTCCATCTCATTGCGGAAGATATCGCCGAGATGCTGCAGCAGCGTGTTCCGGTCGGGCGCGCAGAACAGGTCGAGCGTCGCCTGGTTGATGTCGATGACCCTGATCTCGCTCATGCATTGCCGCACGAACTCCGGATGGACGTCGGTGAAGACGCGAAAATCGACGATCCCGCGATCACGGACGTCCTCGAGCAGCACCTTTATCCGGCTGAAATCCTCCACCCATAGCGACACCGGCGAATGCGCGAAGATGCCTTCCGCATAGCGCCGGTTCTCCCGTTCCTTGCGCCGCGCCTCCTCGCGCGCCGTGACATCTTCCGTCGTCAGCAGCAGCCGCCCGAGCGTATTTTCGTATCCGGGCAGGACGGAACCGCGCAGCTGAATGTCCAGCCTGCGGCCGGATAGAGTGTAATTGACCGCGCTGCTGCTGAACTCGGTCTTTCCTTCCCACAATTCGGCAAGCTCGTTGACGTGGCTTTCCAGCATCTCGTCACGAAAGACCTTCGACAGGTTGACCGAGAGATGATCGATATCCCTGGCTTCGAACAGGTCCAGTGTGCGGCGGTTGACCTGAAGCACACGAATTTGGCCGGAGCACGCGGCGACACGCGTCAGATCTTGCTGGAGAAAGGCACGGATATCCGCCACACCTTCGGCCCGCCAGCGATCGAACTGCGCTTTGACCCCACTGAAATCCTCAATCCACATCGCGATTGGTGCCAGATCAAAAATGTTGGTGTCGGAAGGACCTGTCATTACTGTTCCATCTCAGTCGGCGGGGGGAGAGGGTTCCATGCAAAGGCGCGTCGCCTTTGACGGCAGTCTAATGCTCTTTAAGTAAAGATACGTAAATCCTCAACCGCGATCACGTCCGAGGATTCCCGGTCTCAGCCACTTTGGAATGTTGCAAGGCCTCGTCGGCTTTACCGCAGGCGGCCCGCTGCACACCGCATGGAAGGCCTTCGTCGAAAACGTCCCGGAACGTCTTGACCGGCTGATTGCGACCGGGCTGATGCCGCCGGTGGTCGTCGCCTTTCCCGATTGCTTCACCTCGCTCGGCGGCAACCAATATGTCAACAGCACGGTCGTCGGCCGCTGGGAAGATTTCCTCATCGACGAGATGCTTCCGACGGTCGAAACCCGCTTTGGCTGCGGCGGCACCGGACGGCGCGGCGTTTTCGGAAAAAGCTCGGGCGGCTACGGCGCGTTCTCCCATGCCTTCCGGCGGCCGGACATCTGGGCTGCGGCCGCAAGCCACGCCCCTTCGGCGAACGCGTTCACGGCGCCAGCAGCCAAAATGCGAGCCCGGAAAGAAGAATGAAAAGGGCGATCAGCCTGGCAAAGCGCTGCATGCCGTGGGTTGTGTCGGCGCCCAGGATCGCGTTCCAGAGCGCTCCGCCGGTGGCATCGACGTCGGCGGTTGCCGCAAATGCTGGCTCCCGTTTTGCCGAGCTGTAATCGTGAGGACGCGGCTGGCGGCTCGCCGTTGTCGTTTCGTCAAAATAGATCCCGGAGCTGGCAATTTGGCCATCGCCCGCATCGGCTACCTGGGCCTCGCGCAACGCACGATCGTCGGGCTCCGGCCGGCCCAACAGCGCATCGAGCCAGGCACGACGCGCCTGGGACGCCGCAGCGTGGCGTGGCCATTGCGCCGGTCGCAACAGCATCGCGGAGGAGCGTCTGGTCTTCGGATGACGGAGTGACATGTCGGGACCTCCCGCAACAACAATTCACCAGAAGCGCATTTGTTCCACCACAGCGAAGCACGCCGCCCAGAAATGCTAGGGGCAGCGGACCAGACGTCTCGCGACTTCGGCGCTGATCTTCGCCGACGACCGGCAGGACCTGCCGCCACCGCCCTATCTCCTGGGAGAGCCCTGAAATAGAAAAGGCGCTCGACCCTTGACGGGGAGCGCCCTTTCTTGACCCGGACAACGTCAAACGCGCGGGCATAGCCGCTGCAGGACGCCATCGATACGGGTAGTGATGCCCTAGATAGTCAACCGCTCCCGGTTTTCAAGGCACAATCATCGTTATCCCGGAAATTGTTTGGTCGGCTCGGCAAAGACCGTTTAGGGAGCACCATTCAACCGACATCTCCTCCTCTCAGCGCCACAGCATGAAGCAAGGAAGGGCGCATTGTCGGAGCTCGAAGGCCAAAGGCGTATTCAGGATGGGACAATCGCCTCTGCCAGCTTCAGCCGGCGCCAGTCGCTCGGTGCCAGGCCGGTGCGCAATCGGAAGAACCGCGAGAAATAGGCGGCATCCCTGAGGCCGATCTCGTAGGCGACATCCTCGAGCGACCGAACGGTGAAGAGCAGCAGGCGCTTGGCTTCGAGCAACCGGCGCTCGTTGATCAGTTCCTTCACCGGCATTCCGAATGCCGCATTGCTGGCCTTGGCAAGCAGATGCGGCGTGGTCGCAAGGGCATCCGTGTAGCGCGCGACGCTCCAGTTCTCGCGAAAATGCGCGTCGACCAGTCGCCGCAGCTGCGTTGCGAGCAGAACATCGGGCGACCGCGATAGTAACGGCGCAAGCGAGGCAAGGCGGGCGATCTGTGTCAGGATCGCCGATGCGAGCGACGCCATCATCGACTGGGTGCCGAAGGCCGCGACGGCATACTCGTCCGCAATCATATCCATCAACTGGGACAGGCGCTGCCATTGCCTGTCGTTACTGGTGCCCGCGACCATGATCGGTGCATCGAGCGCCAGGACCGTCTGGTCCGTCACAGACAACATCAGGCCGTCGGCAATCGAAATGACGATGGCGTCGCTTTCCTGTGGCTCGACGGAGAAGCCGTGCACGATGCCGCTCGGGACAAAGCTGACGGCAGGCGCGGAAAAGTCCAATACCTTGTCTTCGATGAAATATGTTCCACGACCGCGGAACCAATAGGTCACCTGGGCAAGTTGATCATGCTTGTGGGCCTTGACCTGCCCTTGATGCAGCCCACGCCGAGCCATCACCGTCTCGACGTGAAAGAACCCGGGTTCGAGCTGCTGTTCCGGTTCTCCGTAGACAAAGAAGCTTGGAATGCCGTCGGCCATGAACCACCCGAAAAAGTGCAAGTCATTTTGTCATTCTGTCCATGGCAGCCTCGACAATCAATGCCTAGTCTTGACGAAACTCAAGGAGGAGAACCATGAGAGCTGAGGACTTTCGCGCCGACAAGGCGCGCCCGTTTACCGGGGCGGAATATCTCGAAAGCCTGCGTGACGGTCGCGAGGTCTATATCAACGGCGAGCGCATCCACGATGTGACCGCGCATCCCGCCATGCGCAATTCGGCGCGATCGCTGGCAAGGCTCTATGATGCGCTGCACGATCCGGCCAAGAGGGATATCCTGACCGCCCCCACCGACACCGGTTCCGGCGGCTACACGCACAAATACTTCCGCGTCGCCCGATCGTCGGCCGACCTCGCGGCCCAGCAAGGCGCCATCGCCGAATGGGCGCGCATGTCCTACGGCTGGATGGGACGGACGGCCGACTACAAGGCCGCGCTGATGAACACGCTTGGCGCCAACGCATCATGGTACGGCCCCTTCAAGGACAATGCGCTCGCCTGGCACAAACGCGCCCAGGAAGCGGCTTTGTTCATGAACCACGCGATCGTCAATCCGCCCATCGACCGGCACAAACCGGCCGATGCGATCAAGGACGTCTTCGTTCATATCACCAGGGAAACGGATGCCGGCATCTATGTCTCCGGCGCCAAGGTGGTGGCGACCTCGTCGGCGCTGACGCACTACAATTTCCTGGCGCAAAGCTCGGCGACGGTCACCGAGGATCCGTCACTCTCCGTCATGTTCATCGTCCCAATGAATGCGCCGGGCATCAAGATGTTCTGCCGCGTTTCCTACGAGCAGACGGCCAATACCGTCGGGCACCCCTTCGACTACCCCCTGTCGTCGCGGTTCGACGAAAACGATGCCATCCTGGTGCTCGACAATGTCTTTGTGCCCTGGGAAGACGTGCTGGTGCTGCGCGATGCTGCGAAGATCCTGTCGTTTCATCCGGCATCGGGCTTCATGCACGGCTACTGCTTTCAGGGCTGCACCCGCTTCGCCGTAAAACTCGACTTCCTCGCCGGCCTGCTGGCCAAGGCGCTCCGGGCAACCGGCGGCGACGCCTTTCGCGGCAACCAGGCAGCGCTTGGCGAAGTCATCGCGCTCCGGCACATGTTCTGGAGTTTCTCCAATGCCATGGCCTACAACCCGACCCCCTGGGCGGATGGGGCGGTTCTGCCCAATCTCGAGGCCGCGCTCTCCTACCGGACCTTCATGTCGGAAGCCTATCCCCGGGTGATCGACACCATTCGCCGGGTCGTCGCCTCCGGCCTGATCTACCTGCCGTCGTCGGCCAGGGATTTCGGCAATGGCGAGATCGACCGTTACCTCGCGCAATATGTCCGCGGCTCCAACGACATGGGCCATATCGAGCGCATCAAGATCATGAAGCTGCTCTGGGACGCGACCGGCACCGAGTTCGGTGGACGCCATGCGCTCTATGAACTCAACTATGCCGGCGCCCCGGAAGAAGTCCGGCTGCAGGTGCTGAAGGGCGCCGAGCGCGGTGGACGCCTGAAGGAAATGGAAGCGCTCGTCGACACCTGCATGAGCGACTATGACGAGCAGGGATGGACTGGCGACACCTGGCTGCCGCCGCTTGGCGCCGAAGCGCCGATCCGCAATGCGGCCGAATGAGGCGATCGCCATGGAAACGGTTGTCTCCAAGACTGAATTCCGCAACGCGATGGCGCGGGTCTGCGCGCCCGTCAATGTCGTCACCACCAACGGACCCGCCGGGCGCGGCGGGTTTACGGCGACGGCAATGTGCTCGGTCACCGACGACCCGCCGAGCCTGCTGGTCTGCATGAACCGCAACTCGAGGCAATGCGGCCTGTTCATCGACAACCGCCGCTTCTGCGTCAACGTGCTCAGCCACGACCACACCGAGCTTGCCGGGCATTTCGCCGGCGCGACGCAGGACATGGCGGCGCGCTACGCCGCCGCAGACTGGGTGGAAATGAAATCGGGAAGTCTCGCCGTGAAGGATGCGATCGTCTCGCTCGATTGCGAGCTGGCGGAAGCGAGATTGCTCGGCACCCACCACATCCTGGTCGGCCGGGTCGTCGCCATCCGATCGCGCAGCGACGGCAACGCACTTCTCTACTTCGACCGCAACTACGTACACGTGCCGACGCAGCTCGGAAGCTTCGGCGGGTAGGGATCGACGGAGACGAAACGGGCCGGGGTTGCACCCCGGCCCGTTTCGTTTTGACGACGGCAGTTCGTTGCCGTCAGAGCTGGATCCAGGCGGTCTTCAGGTCGGTGTATTTGTCGAGCGCATGCAGGGACTTGTCGTGACCATTGCCCGATTGCTTCACCCCGCCAAGCGGCACCGTGTTGTCGGCGCCACCATAGGTGTTGACGTGCACGACGCCGGCCCGGATGGAGCGCACCATGCGATGCGCCCGCGAGAGGTTCGCGGTCCAGACCGCCGATGCAAGCCCGTATACGGTTCCATTGGCGATGCCCAGCGCATCGGCCTCATCTTCGAAGGGGATGATCGAGAGGATCGGGCCGAAGACTTCTTCTTTGGCGAGGCTCATGTCGGGCTCGACGTCGAAGATCGTCGGCTGCATGTAGAAGCCACCGGTGTCTTCGAGGATGCGCTTGCCGCCGGCCCTCAGCCGCGCGCCTTCGTTGACTGCCTGCTCGACGAAGCCGAGGTTTTTTTCGAGCTGGATTTGGCTGGAGATCGCGCCGGCTTCCGCCGACAGCAACAGAGGATCGCCCACCTTTATGTTTGCCGCGATCGCGGCAACCTTCTCGGCGAATGCTTCGTGGATGGACCGCTCGACCAGCAGGCGCGAGCCGGCGACGCAGACCTGGCCGGAGTTGCGGAAGATGCCATAGGCAGACACCTTGGCCGCCTGGTCCAAATCCGGCGCATCGGCAAAGACGATGTTGGGCGACTTGCCACCCAGTTCCAGATAGACGCGTTTGAGGTTGGAGCGCGCCGAATATTCCAGCAGCCGACGCCCGACGCCGCCCGAACCGGTGAAGGCGAGCACGTCGATATCCGCATGGAGACCGATCGCCTCGCCTGTCATGGCGCCCCTCCCCGTCACGACGTTCAGCACGCCCTCGGGCAGCCCGGCCTCGGCACAGAGTTCGGCCAGCCGCAACAGGGTCAGCGATGCGCCCTCGGCCGGCTTCAGGATGACCGAGTTTCCGGCGGCAAGCGCCGGTGCGATCTTCCAGGCGCCGATCATCAGCGGAAAATTCCAGGGAACGATGGCGGCGACGATGCCGACCGACTCGCGATGCACAAGGCCGAGCACGTTGCCTGCGGTCGGCGCGATCTCGCCATAGATCTTGTCGATCGCCTCGGCATAGTAGCGGAAGGTGCCGGCGGCGCTGCCCGGCTCCGCCTTCAGCGCCATCGAAATCTCCGTACCATTGTCGCGCACGCCGAGAACCGCAAGCTCGAGAGCGTTCTTCTCGATGAGTTCGGCCACGCGCAGAAGCACTTTCTTGCGCTCCGCCGGCGCCGCCTTCGACCACTTGCCTGTCTCGAAGGCCGCCCGGGCTGCAGACGCAGCGACATCAACGTCGTCAACGCCGGCATCGGCGATGGTCGTCAGCCGCGTCCCGTCGATCGGCGAGATGACATCGAGCGTCCTGCCGGACCGGGCCTCACGCCAATTGCCGCCGATGAAGAGTTTTTGCGGCGGCACCACATTGCGGCGCAACTGGTCGATTTTTTCCTGCATGTTCCCCGTTCCATTTGTCAGGCGGAGGGGCGGCCGATTTCTCGGCCACCCCTATCGGATCAGATCTCCTGGCCGGCGCCAAGCCGCGCGAACTCCAGCGGACGGCCCGATTTGAGCATTGCCGCCAACGCAAGGCCGATGACGCCGGCAATCACCACGAGTCCCGGCAGGAAGACGGCGAGCAGACCGGTGGCGCCGGCGAGGTCGCCGAAGTTGACGGCAATGGCAATGATCACCGCAATCAGGATGACGCCGGTGATGACCGGGATGATCTTTGTCACGAGCGTGTTCGATTCCAGTCCCGGATTGCGATTGAAGAAGGCGACGATGGCAAAGGCGGTAAACGCCATCAGCACCATGACGGCAAGCGTGCCGACATTGGTCAGCCAGGAGAACAGCGCCAGCACCGGATCCTGTCCTGTTGCCGCAAACAGCGCAACGACGAGGGTGGCAGTGATCGTCTGAATGACCGAGCCGGCATGCGGGCTATGATAGACGGGATGAGTGACGCCGATCGAGGCCGGCAGCAGGCGCTCGCGGCCGGCGACATAGAGATACCGGGCGACGCCGTTGTGGAACGCCAGCACGCCGGCAAACAGGCTGGTGACGAAAAGCACGTTCATGATCGGCGGCAACCAGCCGCCGGCATAACGCTCCGCCAGGCCGAAGAGGAAGGTCGTCGGATCGGCAAGCCCCTGCAGTTCCGGCACCAGCTTGTCGGCACCCGCCGCATTCACCATCAGCCAGGATGTCAGCATGTAGAAAACGCCGATGATCAGCGCGGAAATATAGGTCGCGCGCGGCACGGTTCTATGCGGATCGCGGGCTTCCTCGCTGTAGATCGTCGTCGCTTCAAAGCCGATGAAGGCCGCAAAGCAGAACAGGATGCCGATCGAGGGAGAACCGGACATCAGAGCCGAAGGCGTGAAGGAGGTCATCGTCAGGCCGCTGTCGCCACCCTTGGCGATGATCGCCACGTCGATGACCAGCACCACGAGATATTCGAGAATGACGAGCACGGTCAGCACCTTGGCCGACAGGTCGACGCGGCGATAACCGAGAACGCCGACGATCGCGATGCCGATAAAGGTCCAGACCCACCAGGGCAGGTCGATACCGAGCCCGGCAAAAAGCCCCGCGGTTGCCGCGCCGAACAGGCCGAAGACACCGATCTGCATGGCGTTATAGGCAAGGATGGCAATCATCGCCGCGGCACCACCCATCAACCCGCCCAGCCCCTGCGCTGTATAGGCGTAGAAGGCGCCGGCGTTGCGGATATGCCGCGCCATGGCGACATAGCCGATCGAGAACATCAACAGGATCAGCGTGACCAGCAGAAACGTGCCGGGAATGCCGGCGCCGTTGCCGAGCAGCATTGCCAGCGGCACGCCGCCGGCAACGGCCGTCAGCGGCGCTGCGGCCGATACCACGAGAAACGTAACGGCGCCGACCCCAAGCGCGTTCTTGCGCAACTGGTTCGCGCCGGTTGCGGGCGACGATTGATTGTCCATAGCTTCTTAGCTCCCCTTTTCTTGGCAATATTTGCCTTTTGCCTCAGGTCCATCTCTCCAAAGGCATCCTCCGCGAAGCTGCTGCCGGCCACGTTGCTTTTTGTTCTTGGTCGCGCGCAGTAGTCGGTTCAATATTCAAACCGTTGCTTCAAATATAGACTTGCAAATGGCACGGCGACCTGTCAAGTTATTTCGCATGTTAAGTATCTCGGCCGGATAAAACGCGATACGGGTGGTCAAACCGCCTGGAAATCAAGGGAACGGGCATCGGGATCACTACTGGCAGCGGCGCTCGGCGACGGAGGACTGGATGAGCACCATCGGTAAGGCACTGACCCTGTTGGACGCGATCTCGCGGCTGGACAAGGAAGTGGGCTTGAGCGACATCGCCAGGCATTGCGCGCTCGACAAGGCGACGGCGCGACGCTTTCTCGTCGAGCTTGAAAGGCATGGCTTCGTCGAACAGGATCCGGACACCAAACGCTATCGCATCGGCGGCGCGCCGGTCCGGCTTGCTCACATCCGGGAGGCACGGTTCCCCTTTCTCAGTGTCGCCATTCCGTTCGTAAAGGAGCTTGCCAGCACATCAGGCGAGACCGTGCATCTCTCGGAATTCGTCGCCGGCCGGCTCTCGACTGTTCACGTGGAAGATTCACCGCGCGCGCATCGGGTCATCGTCGATGTCGGAAGCGCACTGCCGTTCCATGCAACGGCGTCCGGCCACGCCTTCCTCGCCTTCTGCCCCGCAAAGCAGGTCGAAGATGCGCTGTCCATGCCGCTCGAAGCATTCACCGAGCACACGATCACCTCGAGGACCGAGCTTCGCCGTCTGCTCACGGAGACGGCGCACCGCGGCTATTCGATCAGCCAGCAGGGGCTTGAGAGCGGCGTCATCAGCGTCGCCGCCCCCATCCGCGCGCCGAACAGCGTGCCGATCGGCGCGATCGCCGTCGCGGCACCGCAGGTGCGCGCCAATGCGGAGACGATCGCTGAACTCGGTCCGGCAACGGCGGCGATCGCCAAACGCATTTCTGAGAAATTCTTTGGGTTGGAGCAAGCGACTGCCAATCCGCTGGCAAGGAGGGCCGGCTGATGAATGCGATGAACCGTCTACCCAATATCCTCGTCGTAGGAACGGGAGACACGAAATGCGAAGAGCTACAATTCATGGCGTCGGTCATCCGCGAAGCCGGCGGCTTGCCTGTCATGATGGACGTCAGCATCCTTGGTGATCCGCCCTATGCGCCGGAGTATTCGCGTCACGATATCGCCGAGGCGGCCGGCACGTCGATCGTAGCGATTGCCGCAAGCGGCGACGAAAACAGCGCGATGGCGCTGATGGCCAAAGGGGCCGCAACTATTGCCCGCACCCTCCATGACGCAGGGCAGGCCGATGGCGTCATCATCCTCGGCGGTTCGATGGGCACCGATCTGGCACTCGATGTCGCGGCAGCCCTGCCGCTCGGCGTGCCGAAATTCGTCGTCTCGACCATCGCCTATTCGCACCTGCTGCCGCCGGAGCGCATCGCGCCTGATCTGATGATGATCCTTTGGGCGGGCGGGCTATACGGCCTCAACGGCATCTGCCGATCGGTGCTGTCGCAGGCCTGCGGCGCCGTGGTCGGAGCGGCCCGTTTCGGCACCAAGCCGGACAAGGAGCGGCCGCTGATCGGCATGACCTCGCTCGGGTCGAGCTGCCTCAAATACATGAAGTACCTGAAGCCCGAACTGGAACGACGGGGCTATGACGTCGCGGTGTTTCACGCGACCGGAATGGGTGGCCGTGCCTTCGAGGCAATCGCTGCACAGAACGGCTTTACCGCCGTCTTCGACTTCTGCATTCAGGAGGTCAGCAACCATCACCACGGCACGGTCGTCACCTCCGGGCCCGACCGGCTGGAAAATGCCGGGCGCGCCGGAATTCCGCAGCTTGTAGCACCGGGAGCGATCGACATGGTGGACCTGCCCGCATGGCAGGCACTGCCCGCGGCCTTCGCCGACCGGCCCTATCACGCTCACAACCGGCTGCTCGGTTCGGTGACGACATCGCCGGAAGGGCGGCGCGAGATCGCCCGCATCATCGGCGGCAAGCTCGCCGATACCAGCGCCGAAGTTGCCTTCATCCTGCCGCTCAAGGGCATTCAGGAATGGGACAAGCCGGAAGAGCCGCTGCACGAACCGGAGGCGCTCGACGCCTTCATCGACGAGATGCGCCGCGCCGTACCGGCGTCGGTCCACCTTCACGAGATCGACAGCCACATCAACGCACCGGAGTTTTCGGCAAAGGCGCTCGCCATCTTCGACGATTGGATCGCACGTGGCATCATCCCGGGAGGCCGCCCGTGACGGATCGCGCCCTCATCCTCGACTTCGGCGGAGTCGTCACCCGCACGCTGTTCGAAACCCACGACGTCACCGAGCGCGCGCTCGGCCTTGCCCCAGGCAGCCTGACCTGGCGGGGACCGTTCGACACGGCTTCCGATCCGCTCTGGGTGTCGATGCAAAAGCGTGAGATTACCGAGCGCGACTATTGGACGAAGCGCACCCGCGAGGTCGGGCACCTCGTCGGCGAGGACTGGACGGATATGAAGACCTTCGTCCAGCGCGCCCGCGGCGCCGAACCGGAACTGGTGCTGCGCCCGGAAGCGCGCGATGCGATCCTGCGGGCAAAAGATGCCGGCATCAGGCTCGCCATTCTTTCCAACGAACTCGACCTCTTCTACGGCGTGGAGTTTCGCAAACGCTTCCCGCTCATCGAGCTTTTCGACGTTATCGTCGATGCCACCTACACCGGAATATTGAAGCCGGATCCGCAGGCCTACGAAGTCGTGCTTTCCGAACTCGACCTGCCGCGGGAGGCCTGCGTCTTCGTCGACGACCAGAAGAAGAACATCGAGGGCGCCGAGGCAGTGTCTCTGCCCAACGTGCATTTCGATGTCATCAGACCCGCAGAAAGCTACGCCAGAGCCCTCCGGATGCTCGGCATTTGAACTGACCAGGAGCAAGACATGCGCGAAACCAACTTCCTCATCGAGAACAATGCCCGCCACCTGTGGCATCCGATGGCGCACCCCGCCGAAATGCACGCGACGCCGCCGCGCATCATCAATGCCGGCGAAGGCGTGGAGATCGTCGACATCCACGGCAAGAAGGTTCTCGATGCGGTCGGCGGCCTGTGGAATGTCAATATCGGCTATTCCTGCGAGCCGGTGAAGAAGGCGATCCGCGATCAACTCGACGACCTGCCCTATTACTCAACCTTCCGCGGCACCACCAATTCGCCGCTCATCGAGCTTTCCTACGAACTTGCCGAATGGTTCAAGGAGGATGGCCTCAGTCGCTCGTTCTTCACCTCGGGCGGATCGGATTCGGTCGAGACCTGCCTTCGTCTCGCCCGCCAGTACCACAAGCTCAACGGCCAGCCGGAACGCACGAAATTCGTCGCACTGAAGAAGGGGTATCACGGCACGCATTTCGGCGGCGCCTCGGTCAACGGCAACGCCAATTTCCGCCGCAACTATGAGCCGCTGCTGCCGGGCGTCTTTCACCTGCCCGCCCCCTACACCTACCGCAACCCGTTCGCGACGACGGACGGCGCCGAAATCGCCCAGGGTATTGCCCGCCTCTTCGAAGACGAGATCGCCTTCCAGGGCGCCGACACCATCGCTGCGTTGATCATGGAGCCGGTTCTTGGTGCCGGGGGCGTGATCGTACCGCACGAAACCTTCATGCCGCTGATGCGCGAGATCTGCGACCGCCACGGCATTCTGCTGATTGCCGACGAGGTGATCACCGCCTTCGGCCGCACCGGCGCCTGGACCGGTTCGCGCCTCTGGGGCGTCAAGCCGGATCTGATGTCGACCGCCAAGGCGATCACCAACGGCTATTACCCCTTCGGCGCGGTGATGATCTCGGACAAGGTCGCCGAGGCTTTCGAAACCAACAGGACGGCTGCCGGCTCGATCGGCCATGGCTACACCTATTCCGGTCATCCGGTCGGCGCTGCCGCGGCCCTTGCCACGCTCAAGGAAACGAAACGCCTCGATGTCGCGGCCAATGCCGGCGCGCGCGGCGAGGAGCTGATGGCGGGCCTACAGGCACTAAAAGCGAGTCACGAGCTCGTCGGCGATGTGCGCGGCAAGGGCCTGATGTGCGCGCTTGAGCTTGTATCGGATCGCGAGAAGAAGTCGCCCGCTGCGAAGGACGTGGTGCAGAAGGTCCAGGATGTTGCCTATGAGGCAGGCGTCATGGTCCGCACATCCGGCCCGAACGTGATCCTGTCACCGCCACTCGTCATCGCCGCCGAGGATGTCTCGCGCATTCTTTCGGCCCTGGATTCGGGCCTGAGCGCTGCCGAGGGCAAATAACATGAGCGACACCGCAGCGCTGCTGGCACGCCGCGAACGGCTGCTCGGCAAGAACATGTCGCTGTTTTACAGCGACCCGGTGCATATCGTGCGGGGGGAAGGCGTCTGGCTCTGGGACGCCGACGGCAGACGCTATCTCGACTGCTACAACAATGTGCCGCATGTCGGCCACTGCCATCCGCGCGTGGTCGAGGCGATCGCCCGGCAGGCGTCAACGCTGAACACCCACACGCGCTACCTGCATGAAGGTATTCTCGACTATGTCGAGCGGCTGACGGCGACGTTTGACCATAGCCTCGACACGGCTATCCTGACCTGCACCGGCAGCGAGGCCAACGACATTGCGCTGCGGATGGCTCAGGCGGTCACCGGCAAGACGGGGGTGATCGCAACCGATCACACCTATCACGGCAACACCGCCGCCGTTTCCCAGCTTTCTACCCGGATGCCGCCGGTCGGCGGGTTTGGCGGCCATGTGCGGCACGTGCCGGCACCCGACAGCTATCGGCCGCTCGGCGGCGTTCCCGGCGAGGCCTTTTCGATCGCGTTTGCGGCCGAGGTGGAAGGGGCGATCGCCGAGCTGCAGGAAAGCCCGTTTGGCTTTTCCACGCTGATCATCGACCCGTTCTTCGCCAATGAAGGTTTTCCCGATTTGCCCCAGGGCTTCCTCGACGCAACCGTTGCGGTCGTGCGGAAGGCCGGTGGCGTGGTGATCGCCGACGAGGTCCAACCCGGCTTCGGCCGCACGGGCGAGCACATGTGGGGCCACCAGAAGGCCGGCATCGTTCCCGATATCGTCACCTTGGGTAAGCCGATGGGCAACGGCCATCCGATCGGCGGTGTCGTTGCCGGCAGCGAGACACTGAACGCCTTTCGCAAGGCCTTCCGCTACTTCAACACCTTCGGCGGCAATCCGGTCTCCTGCGCCGCAGCGATGGCCGTGCTCGACGTCATCGACGAGGAAAAGCTGGTCGACAACGCCCGCGAGGTCGGCGCCTATGCCAAGGCAGGCATCGACAGGCTCAGGGACAAGCACGACATCATCGGCGACGTGCGCGGCAGCGGATTGTTTTTCGGGGCAGAGCTTGTGCTCGACCGGGACCGGAAGGCGCAGGCTGCCGATCTTGCCACCAAGGTTATCAACGACATGCGCGAGCGCGGCGTGCTGATGGGCAAGCTCGGCATTCACCAATGCGCGACGAAGATCCGTCCGCCCATGCCGTTCTCCCGGGAGAACGCCGACCTGATGCTGTCGACCCTCGACGACGTTCTCTCGGGCTTGTGAGCAGACCATGGCCGAGCATCTGCCGCAACGTCTCCTGGAAGCACTCGCAGCCCGCGCACGAGAAGCCGTCGCCCATTGGGGACTTGAGAACGCGAAGCCGATGTTGCTGAAATATCGCGAGAACGCCGTCTTCCGGATCACGCTCGCCGATGGCGAGCCGGCAGTGCTTCGACTGCATCGTCCGGGTTATCATGACGAGTCCGCGCTGCGCTCGGAACTGCAGTGGATGACAGCGCTGCGCGACAGCGGCCTTGCGGTGCCGAGCGCGATCGCGGCACCGCAAGGCCGCCTTCTGGTGCGTCTCGACGCGACCGACGATTTCGCGGGCCAGCATGCCGATATCGTCAGCTGGATGCATGGTGCGCCGCTTGGTGAAAGCGGTGTTCCGTTCGCCCATAGCGGCGAACGGCAGGTCGCCATCTTTCATGCGCTTGGCGCCATGATGGCCGACATGCACAATCTTGCCGATCGCTGGTCGATGCCTGTCGGCTTCAAACGTGCCGCCTGGGACGCCGAAGGCCTTCTTGGCGAAAGCCCGGTCTGGGGTCGCTTCTGGGACTGCGAGGGCCTGTCGGCCGAACAGAGGCGTGGCCTCGGCATTCTGCGTCATCGCCTTCGGAGCAGTCTGGAAAACGTGCCGGCGGCCGCGCTCGACTACGGCCTGATCCATGCCGACCTCGTGCGCGAGAACGTGCTGGTTCGTGACGACGGCGTGGCGTTCATCGACTTCGACGATGCGGGTTTCGGCTTTCGCCTGTTCGATATCGCGACCGCGCTTCTCAAGAACCGCAACGAGCCGGCCTACCCGTCGATCGAAAGGTCGTTGATCGAGGGGTACAGAAGCAGGCGTCCGTTGCCCGATGCCGCACTTTCGGCCCTGCCACTTTTCATGACGCTTCGCAGCCTCACTTACATCGGCTGGTTTGCCGCGCGGCCGGAGCTTCCTGGCGCCGAAGCGCGCCTGCGTCGCTACGCGGACGAAACCCTGCTCTTTGCGCGAACGCTACCGGTCCCCGCATGAGGTTTGCAGGCTCCCGCTCAGTCGCCGAGCGTTGCGAGCTCGTCCAGCATGTCGAGCAGCACCTCGACGCGCTCGTGGCCGTAACGTGCCTCGAGCTGGTCGTAGATCGCCCGGCTCTCCGGGCCGACGTCGGCGATGACCCGCATGCCGGCGGGCGCGATCTCGAGAAGCACCCGGCGCCCGTCATCGGCGTCCTTGTGCTTGGTGATCAGCCCGCGCTCCTCAAGCGACCGGATGATGCGCGTCAGGCTCGGCGCCAGAATGAAGGCCTTGTCGGCCATCTCGGAGGCATCGACCTTGCCGGATTCGGCAAGGATCCTGATGACGCGCCATTGCTGCTCGGTGATTTCGTGACGTGCCAGCATCGGCCGGAAATGCCCCATCACCGCTTCGCGCGCGCGCAGGAGCGCGATCGGCAGCGACCGACGCGTATTGTGGGGAAGAAGGGCGTCCGGCCCAAGTTCGGTGGGGGTTTTCGCACGGCTCATGCCCGATCTATGGGCGATTTTTCGCCTTTTCGCAATTGTCGACGATGGCTCGACAACGAGGAATGCCGCTTGACACCGGCCGCCATATTGTTAACGTGTTAATTAATGAGCCGATGGGTACCGGGGACAAAAATGCCGCACTTCACGATCGAACACTCCGCCAATCTCGACGAGCGCGTCGACTTCGACCGCCTGTGCCGCACGATCCACAAGACCATCCTCGACACCGGCCTTTTCGAAATCGGCGCCGTGCGCGTCCGTACCGTCCGCAGCGCCCATTATGCCATTGCCGATCTCTTGCCGCAGAACAGCTTCATCGACATGTCGTTCCGCATTGGCCGCGGCCGCTCGGACGCCGAAAAGCAGGCGACCGGGGCGGTCATCTTCGACGCTGTCACACAAGAGCTCGCCAGCCTTTTCGACACGCCCCATTTCGCCCTCAGCCTGGAGATCCGCGAGATCGATCCGGACCTCAGCTGGAAGAAGAACGCGATCCACCCACGCCTTCGTCAGAAGGGCAACTGACACCGACAGAAGTCGGCACGACGTTTCTGCGCCCGCACGAGCGGCAGCGCACCACGATTGGAGAATGACATGTCCAGACTCGATGAGAACATCGCAAGGGCGGAAGCCTATCTCGCCCGCTTCCGCACGCATGGGGTCTTGAACCACATCAACGGGCAAGCCGTACCGGCGTTGGACGGCGACAGCTTCGAGACGACTTCTCCCGTCGACCTCAAGCCGCTTGCCACGGTCTCGCGCGGCAAGGCAACCGATATCGACCGCGCCGCGCGCGCGGCCAAAGAGGCTTTCCCGGCCTGGGCCGCCATGCCGGGCGACGCACGCAAAAAACTTCTGCACAAGATCGCCGACGCCATCGTCGCGCGCGCCGAAGAGATCGCCTTCGTCGAATGCATGGACACCGGACAGTCGCTCAAGTTCATGGCCAAGGCCGCTCTGCGCGGAGCGGAGAATTTTCGCTTCTTCGCCGATCGCGCCCCCGAGGCCCGCGACGGCAAGGTGCTTCGCGGCGATAACCAGATCAACATGACCACGCGCGTGCCGATCGGCCCGGTCGGCATCATCACGCCGTGGAACACGCCGTTCATGCTGTCGACGTGGAAGATCGCGCCGGCGCTCTCCGCCGGCTGTACCATCGTCCATAAGCCGGCCGAATTCTCGCCGCTGACGGCGCGCCTGCTCGTCGAGATCGCCGAGGAAGCGGGCCTTCCCAAGGGAGTCTGGAACCTCGTCAACGGCTTCGGCGAGGACGCAGGCAAGGCACTGACCGAGCATCCCGCCATCAAGGCGATCGGCTTCGTCGGCGAAAGCCGGACGGGCTCGCTGATCATGAAACAGGGCGCCGACACGCTGAAGCGGGTGCATTTCGAACTCGGCGGCAAGAACCCGGTCATCGTCTTTGCCGACGCCGATCTGGAGCGCGCGGCCGACGCTGCGGTCTTCATGATCTATTCGCTGAACGGCGAACGCTGCACCTCCTCTTCGCGCCTGTTGGTCGAAGGCAGCATCTACGATCGCTTCACTACGCTGGTTGCCGAAAAGGCCAAGCGCATCAGGATCGGTCATCCGCTCGATCCGGAAACCGTCGTCGGCCCGCTGATCCACCCGGAGCATGAAAAGAAGGTGCTCGACTATATCGGCATCGGCCAGAAGGAAGGTGCGACGGTTGCCGCCGGCGGCGCAAGATTCGAAGGTCCTGGTGGCGGCTGTTACGTCCAGCCGACGCTCTTTACCGGCGCCAGCAATTCCATGCGGATCGCGCAGGAGGAAATCTTCGGGCCGGTCCTGACCGCGATCCCGTTCAAGGATGAGGCCGAGGCGCTGGCGCTGGCCAACGACGTTCAATACGGGCTCACCGGCTATCTCTGGACCTCCGACCTCACGCGCGCCTTCCGCTTCACCGATCACCTCGAAGCCGGGATGATCTGGGTCAATTCGGAGAATGTCCGTCATCTGCCGGCGCCCTTCGGCGGCGTCAAAAGTTCCGGCATCGGCCGCGACGGTGGCGACTGGTCCTTCGATTTTTACATGGAAACCAAGAACATCGCGTTTGCCAGTTCGGCGCATGCGATCGCCAAGCTCGGCGGCTGAGCGCGAGACACGAACCGCGCCGCCAAACTGGAGGAAACAGAATGCCCTTACCGAAACCGAACCTTCATCCGCCCTTTAACATCGTGCGGCTGAGCCATGTCGAACTCGCCGTTACCGATCTCGCCAAATCGCGCGCCTTCTATGTCGACGTGCTGGGCCTGCAGGTGACTGACGAGACCGCGGACACGATCTACCTGCGCGCCATGGAAGAACGCGGCCATCACTGCATCGTGCTGAAGAAGGCAGCGACTGCCGAGGCCCGCGATCTCGGCTTCAAGGTCTTCGGCGACGAGGACCTCGACAAGGCCGCGCATTTCTTCAAGCAGAAGGCGCTGCCGGTCGAATGGATCGAGCGCCCCTATCAGTCGCGCACGTTCCGCACCCGCGATCCGCAGGGCATTCCATTGGAATTCTATTCGAAGATGGACCGCCTGCCGCCGATCCATCAGAAATACGCGCTCTATCGCGGTGTGAAGCCGCTGCGCATCGACCATTTCAACTGCTTCTCGCCCAATGTCGACGACGCCGTCGCCTTCTATAACGAGATCGGCTTCCGGGTTACCGAGTACACGGCTGACGAAGAGACCGGCCGGCTCTGGGCCGCCTGGACCCACCGCAAGGGCGGCGTGCACGACATCGCCTTTACCAATGGTCGCGGCCCACGTCTGCATCATACTGCCTTCTGGGTACCGACGCCGCTCAACATCATCGACCTGCTCGACCTGATGTCGACCTCCGGATGGCTCGCCAATATCGAGCGCGGTCCCGGCCGCCACGGCATTTCCAATGCCTTCTTCCTCTATGTCCGCGATCCCGACAACCACCGCATCGAGATCTATTGCTCGGATTACCAGACGGTCGATCCCGATCTCGAGCCGATCAAATGGGATCTCAAGGACCCGCAGCGCCAGACCCTGTGGGGCGCCCCGGCGCCACGCTCCTGGTTCGAGGAAGGCAGCCCATTTGCAGGCGCCGAGACAGTCGAGTCAGTGTTGAAGGCGCAACCTATCATCGCGCCGTAAATCTCGGCATGAAAGGCTGCATGCCGGCACAGGACGACCGGCACCCATGGGTGCAAGGGGAGGAACGGAATGGACGAGAAGACTTTTGGAGAATGGTCGCAGAAGGCGGCGGAATGGGGATCGGCCTATCGCGCATCGTTGCGCGACAGGCCCGTTCGCGCCCAGACGGCGCCCGGCGTGATCGCCGCCCAGATCCCAAGGAAGCCACCCCAGACCGGCGAGGACATGGCGGCGATTTTCGAGGATTTCGAAAACATCATTCTGCCGGGCATGACCCATTGGCAGCACCCGCGCTTCTTCGCCTATTTCCCGGCCAACGCCGCCCCCGTTTCCGTGATCGCCGAATATCTGGTGACGGCGATGGCCGCGCAATGCATGCTATGGCAGACCTCCCCCGCTGCCACCGAGCTTGAAACCAGGGTTCTCGACTGGTTGCGCCAGGCGATCGGCCTTCCCGACGGCTTTTCCGGCGTCATCCAGGATTCGGCCTCTTCTGCCACGCTCTCCGCCGTGCTCGTCATGCGCGAGCGCGCCTTGAACTGGAAGGGCAACAAACAGGGCCTCAGCGCCCACGCGCCGTTGCGCATCTACTCCTCGGACCAGGTCCACACCTCGATTGACAGGGCGATCTGGGTGTCGGGCATCGGCGAGGAAAACCTCGTGCGCATCCCCGCAGCAGGGCCGCTGCAGTCCATGGATTGCCAAGCACTCGAAGCGGCAATTCTGAGGGATAGGGCCGCAGGTCTTCTGCCGGCCGGCGTCATCGCCTGCACCGGCGGCACGAGCACCGGCGCCTGCGATGATATCGCCGAAGTCGTGCGTGTCGCCCACAAGCATGGCCTCTATGTCCATGTCGACGCGGCATGGGCGGGATCGGCGATGATCTGCGAGGAATTCCGGCCGCTGTGGACCGGCGTCGAAGAGGCGGATTCGGTCGTCTTCAACCCGCACAAATGGCTGGGCGCCCAGTTCGACTGCTCCGCCCATTTCATCCGCAATCCTGATGATCTCGTCCGCACGCTGGCGATCCAGCCGGAATATCTGAAGACCCACGGCCGCGACGGCATCATCAACTATTCCGAATGGACCATCCCGCTCGGCCGGCGCTTCCGCGCCCTGAAACTGTGGTTCCTGTTGCGCTTCCACGGGCTAGACGGTTTGAAGACGATGATCCGCAACCATGTCGCCTGGGCGAAGCGCCTTTCCGAGCGCCTTGGTGCGCACGACAACTTCGAAATCGTCACGGCTCCGCGCTTCTCGCTGTTCTCGTTCCGCCATCGCGGCGGCACCGATAGCGACGCCCACAACATCGCGCTGGTCAATGCCATCAACGACGATGGCCGGATCTACCTGACCCAGACACGGGTCGACGGCCACGTCGCCATCCGCTTCCAGGCCGGCCAGTTCGACATGACCGAAAACGATGCCGATGTCGCTTTCCACGTCATAACCGAAGTGGCTGCAAGGATGACGAACCTGTGACAGGCGGCATCCGGCACGCAAACCGAGTGGTCGCGATCCCGGATTACAGCACCGAAGCATTCAATGAGATCGAGCATGTCTGCCCGTCGGCATCACCCGAACGGGACGGAGGATTGAAATGACGTTTGCGAAATTCGCCGCCTTTTCCGCGGCCGGCGGCAAGGGATATGGTCTTGTCACCGACCACGGCATAATCGATCTATCTCGGCGCTACGGCTCGAAATGGCCGACGCTGCGCGAGGTCATCGCCGACGGCGCCCTCACGAAACTGGCGGACGAGTCCTCCGCCTTCATCCCGGATTTGTCGCTGGCCGATACCCGCTTCGAAATCCCGATCCCCGCGCCCGAAAAGATCATCTGCGTTGGCGTCAATTTCCCCGACCGCAACGAAGAGTATCGCGATGGCCAGGCAGCGCCGTCCAACCCGTCACTGTTCATCCGTTTTCCGCGTTCCTTCACCGGTCACGATCAGCCGCTGATCCGCCCGCCCGAAAGCCCGCAGCTCGACTACGAGGGCGAGATCGTCATCGTCATCGGCAAGGGCGGTCGACGCATTCCCGAAGCCTCGGCGCTCGACCACATCGCAGCACTTTCGCTCTCTAACGAAGGCACGATCCGCGACTGGGTGCGACACGCCAAGTTCAACGTCACCCAGGGCAAGAACTTCGACCGCACCGGGTCGATCGGGCCATGGCTGGTTCCCTTCACCGACGAAGCGCAGATCGCCGATATCAAGCTCGAGACCCGCGTCAACGGCGAAATCCGCCAGCAGGACCGCACCAGCCGGATGATCTTCTCCTTCCGCAAGATCATCAACTACGTCTCGACCTTCACGACGCTGGTGCCCGGCGACGTGATCGTGACGGGAACGCCGACCGGGGCCGGCGCCCGCTTCGACCCGCCGATCTGGCTGAAACCCGGCGACGTCGTCGAGGTCGAGGCCGATTGCATCGGCCTGCTTCGCAACCCGATTGCCGACGAGGCCTGAGCCATGCTGAACGCCAGTGAAATCGCCGATGCCGCAAAGGCACTCGATGAGGCGGAAACGAGCCGCATCCAGACCGGCCTGTTTTCCCTGAAGCATCCAGGCATGACCATGGACGACGCCTATGCGGTGCAAGCGGCCTGGGTGAAGCAGAAGATCGCCCGTGGCCGCAGGGTCATCGGCTGGAAGATCGGGCTTACGTCAAAGGCAATGCAATATGCGCTGAACATCGATATTCCCGATTCCGGCGTGCTGTTCGACGACATGATGTTCGAGGACGGCGCGATGATCCCTGGGGATCGCTTCATCCAGCCGCGGATCGAAGCCGAGATCGCCTTCGTCATGAAGGCGCCGCTGGCCGGCCCCAATGTCAGTGTCTTCGACGTGCTGAACGCCACGGACTACGTCACGCCGGCGCTTGAAATCCTCGACACGCGCATCCTGCGTGCCGATCCGGAAACGAAGAAGACCCGCACCATCGTCGACACGATTTCCGACAACGCCGCCAATGCCGGCATCGTCATCGGCGGCCGCGCCATGCGGCCGCAGGATGTCGACATGCGCTGGATGGGCGCCATCGTCTCGCGCAATGCCGAGGTCGAAGAGACCGGGCTTGGCGCCGGCGTCCTCAACCATCCGGCGCGCGGCATCGCCTGGCTCGCCAACCGGCTTGCCGGCTACGGCGACCGCATCGATGCCGGGCAGATCGTGCTTGCCGGCTCATTCATCCGCCCCGTCGAGGCCCGCCATGGCGATACCATCGTCGCCGATTTCGGGCCGCAGGGAACCGTCAGCTGCTTCTTCGAATAGGGTGCGCCCATGCCTGCTCCACGCAATATGTTCAAGCTTGCGCTTGCCGAAGGGCGACCGCAGATCGGTCTCTGGCTGGCGCTCGCCAATCCATACACTGCCGAAATCTGCGGTGGCGCCGGCTTCGACTGGCTGCTGATCGATGGCGAACATGCCCCCAATGACGTGCCGCTGATGATGGCGCAGTTGCAGGCGCTCTCCGGTTCGAACAGCCACGCAATCATCCGTCCGCCGATCGGCGAGCCCTGGCTGATCAAGCAGCTTCTCGATATCGGCGCGCAGACGCTGCTGGTGCCGATGGTAGAGTCCGGTGAACAGGCCCGCGCTCTGGTCCGGGCCGTGCGCTATCCGCCCCACGGTATGCGCGGCGTCGGTGCAGCACTGGCGCGCGCCTCCGCCTTCAACCGCATCGCGGATTATCTCCCGACCGCCAACGCTGAGATCTGCCTGCTGCTGCAGGTGGAAAGCCGTGCGGGGCTGGCGGCACTTGACGACATTGCTTCGACCGAAGGCGTCGATGGCGTCTTTATCGGCCCGGCGGATCTGGCAGCCGACATGGGCTTCCTCGGCAAGCCGGGCGCGCCGGAAGTGCAGGAGGCGGTCGAGGCCGCGCTCGCACGCATCCAGTCGCACGGCAAGGCTGCCGGTATCCTGACCTCGGACACCGCACTCGCCAAACGCTACCTCGAACTCGGCGCGCTCTTCGTTGCAGTCGGCAACGATGTCAGTCTGCTTGTGGGAGCGACCAGCCGCCTGCGGGCGAGCTTTGCCGAATATGTCTCTGCGTCGCCAGCCGAAGCGAATGCGCCCGCATCGGGGTATTGAAAGGCAGCGGCGGCCGGTACCTCAGTGCACGCTCGATCGCAGTCGGTCGAGCGTCCGCGCCACGCCGGTCTCGAGATCGATGCGCGGCGCAAGGCCATACGACGCCTGCAGCGTCGTGTCGCCGCAGCGGAAGAACACACCCTCGGGTTTGTCCGACCGGCCGCTTATTCTCGGCTCCCAACCGATGCGCCGGCTGACCAGCCGGGCGAGTTCGATGAAGGAAGTGGCGATGCCGGTGGAGATGTTGAGACATGCACCGTTCTGCAGCCGGGAAAAGGTCTTCCAGACGAAGTCGACGCAGTCCGAGATATGGATGAAGTCACGGCATTGCCGGCCGGAGCCCCAGACGAAAACCTCTTCCGCTCCGCGCTCTTCGATGAGACGTCTGCAGATCGCCGGAAACGGATAGCTCAAGTCCTGATCCTCGCCGTACCCGCTGAACGGGCGATAGGCGACCGCCCGTCCACCATAGTTTTCGACATAAAGCTTCATCAGATATTCGCCGCTGAGCTTCGCCCAGCCATAGCTCAGATCCGGAACGCCGATCGTATGTTCGAAACCGATCATGTCTTCGCTGAGTTTGCGATATCCTTCCGGGCGCTGCAGGCTCACGGGATAGGCGGCGCTGGAGCTGAAATATATGACAACTCCCGGGTGCGTGCGCGCAGCCCAGCGCCACATATCGGTATCCACCGCGAGGTCCTCGGCGACGAGAAGCGTCTGGGTTTCCAGCATGACGCGGCCGCCGACCACTGCCGCCAGGTGAAACACCATGTCGAAACGATCGTCAGTGCGATCGAAATACCGGCGGCAGTCCTCCTCGATGAGGGAGAAGCCGCCCTTTGGCGGGTGCGGCCAATCGGCGGGGGGCATTGCCCCCGTTCCGCGCGCAAGTGAATCGACGCAGACGACATCGACGCCCTCCGATATCAATCGGCCGCAGAGATGGCGTCCTACAAATCCGGCTCCGCCGGTCACCAATGCGCGCGCCATCCTGCTCCCTTTCAGATCCGACCGGCCATTTCGAACTCCTGTCGGGCGGGCCGCCCGATTAGCTCTTTCAGCTTGTCATGCGTCACGAATTCGAGCCGTCCCGAGTAGATGTCGATTATCCGCTGGCGCCATTCGTCTCTCGAGGGCGCGACCTTCTTGCCATAGGCGAAAGCCCCCCTGCTCAGGTGCCGCACCAGACCGTCGCTCTCCATCAGCGCCATTGTCTCGGCGAGAGATCGCGCATTGCCGCTCTCGAACACCAGCCCGGCCTGATGCTCCTCGATCTCCGTGGCAATTAGGGCATTGCTGCTGGCGATCACCGGTATGCCGGACATCAGCGCCTCGGCAGCCACCAGACCATAGGGTTCGGGCATCCTTGACGGCATGAAGAAATAGCGCGCCCTGGATGCGACGGCGGCAACCTCGTCGTCATCGAGCCAGCCTGGAACATGGCAGTGCGGAAGAGCCCGCTGTATCTCTTGGAGCAACGGCCCTCGCCCGATCAAGGTCGCCGCCTTGCCCGTGGCGTTGAGCGCCTCGGCGAGGGTCCGAACACCCTTTTCCACCGACATGCGGCCAAGAAACATGGCGCGTTCGTTTTTCCAGGCCTCGACCGGGGATTGCGTGAGCGGCGTCGACGGGGTGCGCAATGTCAGGAAGTTTCGAAGGGGGCCCTCGCTTAGGTATGACTCCATGCCCTCATGTGCCAGAATGACGCCGACACGCGCCCAGAAGGCCGCGCCCGCGGCACTCTGGGTCATCGATCGGGCAAAGCGCCACAGCTTGTGGGGGTAGTTGCGCTTGTCGCAGGCGCTGGCAAGGCAACCGGCCGACAGCGGTTTTTCACCGCAGATATCGCCCCTGCCATAGTGAACATAGGCGCCGTTCGGACAGGTCAGGAAAAAATCATGCGCGGTGACGATCACCTGGGCGTCACTGCGGGCAAGGGCGTGAAAGATCGAGGGCGACAGGATCTGCGACCAGCCGTGAACATGAACGACCGTGTCGTTCCCGGTCTTGAGCAATCGGCGCAAGGCACGATAGGCCCGAACGTTGAAATTCCTGTCGAACAGGTTTGTGAAATGGACGCCGTCGCGCAAGGGGCGCTCGCCCAGCGCTTCCACCTGCACGCCCGGGAATCGGGAACGAATGCCTGCGCCGTCGTCACCGACCAGAACGGCACAGTCGAGCCCCGCCGCAACACCCGCCTCAACGCATTGGAGCGCAACCTTGGTCGCACCGCCCAGGGCCTCCGACACGTCGTTGACAACGATAAGCCGCATGAAGACTTGCCTCTCTGAGACTTTAACTGCGCGACCTGGGTTTCTCCCATTTGGCCACCTCTCATCGCCGGTTTGCAAGATATCAATTTGCGGTAGATGCCGGGCGCCAACGAGCGGGGCGAGACTGCGAGAAGCATCAAACGCCGGCAACCGGCGTCGACGGCATGTCTCCGTTCCCCGATACAACTGCGCATGCAGCCGAGGAAGGGGCTCCGACGCTGGTTGCAGTCATGGCGATTGTCCTGCCGTGCGCAGATTTCCGGCCGCGCTCCGGTTTGCTGCTCTTACTTCGCGAGAACGTAAACGCCGTAAAGCAGGATGAGCGCTGCGGCGCCGACGGCGGCAATCAAACCTAGCCGCTTCTCGATGAAATGCCGGACGGGGTCGCCGTGCCGGCGAAGAACCGCGGCGAGGATGAAGAAGCGCGCGCCACGTGTGATCACCGCCGATGCGATGAACATGCCAAGGCTGACATTGGCGGCCCCGGACAGGATCGTGACGACCTTCATCGGCGGAACATGCGCCAGCCCTGACGTCACCAGCAAGAGCACGATCGCCTCCATATCGACCGACGAGCGCATCGCTTCGAACGCATCGATCTTGCCGTAGAACTGCAGGATCGGACGGGCGATCGCATCGAAGGCATAATGTCCGAGGAACCAGCCCGCGATGCCGCCAAGCACCGAGAAAAGGGTGGCAAGGAAAGCGTAGCGATAGGCTCTATGCGGCTTTGCCAACACCATCGGCAGAAACAGGACGTCGGCAGGAACGACGAAGACGGAGCTTTCGACGAAGGCGACAAGGGCCAGCCACCAGGCAGCTGACTTCCGGCCAGCGAGGTCCATCGTCCAATTGTACAAACTGCGAAGCATGGGAAATCCGGGCGTTCATCGGGGCGTCCCGCGTGGGACCTTGGCGGGAAGCGTGCCAATCCCCGAGGCCGGGGACCGAGGCCGAACACGCATCAATGTGATGCCTTCGACTACCAAATGGGCGGATTTTTGTCTGCCGGGAAAGAGCAACGGAGCAACTTTAGGTGCGGGTCCATTGGCCCGACCGCTGACAAGCCTGTCGGTTGGCACCTGTGCCCATGGCCGGGGTCGATCGGCGGCGTCGGCATCATCGTATTCGAATCGAATCACGAAACTTTTATTGTTTCATGATATTGCGGAGCTCATTCATGTAACATATGAAGGTGCGTAACCGTAAAAAGAGGCCCGATATGACCTACGATGCAATCATCCTTGGCGGCAGCTACGCCGGCCTTTCCGCCGGCCTTCAACTCGCCCGCGCGCGCCGCAAGGTGCTGGTTATCGACATCGGCTTGCGCAGGAACCGTTTCGCCCGGACGTCGCACGGCTTCCTGACCCAGGATGGCAGCACTCCGGCGCAGATCGCCGCCGACGCCCGCTCACAATTGATGGAATACCGGACGGTCGAATGGCAGCAGACCGAGGCTATAAACACCGAACTCGTGCAGGATGGCTTCAAGGTCACCCTGCGGCATGGCCCCGACGCCGTTGGAAAACGGCTTGTCCTCGCCACCGGCGTCACCGATGTCCTGCCGGAGCTTGCGGGCCTTGCCGAACGCTGGGGCAGCAGCGTCTTCCACTGCCCCTATTGCCATGGCTACGAACTCGACGAGGGCAGGGTCGGCGTGCTTGCGACGTCGCCGCTTTCGATGCATCAGGCACTGATGCTGCCGGACTGGGGTCCAACCACCTTCTTTCTCAACGGCGCATTCGAACCCGATGCGGACCAACTGCAGCAGCTTCAACGGCGCAATGTCACAGTGGAGAGAGGGGTGATCGACAGGCTCGACGGTGAGCGCGTCGACGTTGTCATGCGGGATGGGCGGATATTGCCGATGGACGGCATATTCACCACCACCAGGACGGTGGTCTCGGCGCCATTTGCCGACCAGCTCGGCTGCATCTTCGACGACGGCCCGCTCGGACGCTACATCCGAACCGATGCCATGAAGGCAACGACGGTTCCCGGCGTCTTCGCCTGCGGTGATGCGGCAAGGCCGACCGGATCGGTCGCGCTGGCTGTTGGCGACGGCGCCATGGCCGGAGCCGCCACCCACCGGTCGCTGATGTTTGACTGACGGACGATCGCTGCCCCGAAATCCCGCGCTCGACAATCGAACCGCGGGCTCCCCTGGCCCGCACTTTCCATGCTATCAGATGCAAAACAGGGAAGGTTGCAATTGCGCCAGGACGGACGACTCTCACGACTGCTGCATGTGTTGCTGCACATGGAGAAGCATGCGGACCCGATGACATCCGAGACGATCGCCAGGATGCTTGGCACGAACTCCGCCGTCGTGCGCCGGACGATGGCCGGACTTCGCGACGCCGGTTACGTGTCTTCAGAGAAAGGCCACGGCGGCGGCTGGACGTTGTCGCGCCCACTTTCCGATATCACCCTCCTCGACGTCTATCGAACCATCGGCAGCCCCGGCTTCTTCGCCATGGGTGTCGCAACCGACGAACCGCAATGCCTGGTGGAACAGGCGGTCAATGCGGCGCTGGAGCGAACGCTCGATGAGGCCGAGGCCTTGCTGCTCGCGCGCCTCGGCGAGGTCGCCATTTCTGATATCGCCGCCGATTTCGAAAGGCGCTATGGCGCTGTCGTGGGCAATAGGTTGCCATCGTGCGCACGTCATCCCACAGAGCAGAGCTGAGAAATGCGCCGAGGCGCACGCCTCGTCGCTGATTGAACCGGGTATGGTTTGTCTCCGGGCGATGACCGGTTCACTCAATGAAAGTGCGCCATGATCGCCGCGCGTCGGAGCGTCGTGCGAGGTGAGGCGGTTTCATGCGGATGTTATTAATCGAGGACGAGGCCGAGCTCGCCGGCACGTTTTCCGATGGGCTCGTCGTAGGGGGATCGATCGTAAAGATTGTATTTAATCTTTTCCGGTAAGTTTCCGTTAGCAATTTCACATCAATGGGGTCCCGGCGGCACAGTTTTTCGCCGTCGACAATGTTTTGCGTACGGGTGCTCATGCGTTTATCAGCTGTGCCAGCAATGCTCCTTGCCTGCCTGGCTTTGGCAGGTTGCACGTCCAGTTCGACGCTGGACACCATCGTGCCGCAGCAGCCGTCGCGCGAAACGACGAGCTCGGTCGTGCCCTCATCTCCCGTGCCTTCGGCCAATGTCGGCGTCGTGGCGGCGCAAGCGCCCCCGCCACAGAAGATGCTCGCCTGGGCCGGACCGGTGCCGGAACCCGAAGCCTTCCAGCCGGAGGCAAGGACGGCCGATACGCCCTTGCCGCTGGAGCGGCCCGTTGCCGTGATCCCGCCGGCAACACCCGCGGTCCTGACCACGCCGGGAACGCGCACACAGATCTATGGACATCGCTTCCGCGACGCCAAGCCGATCAACTTCGGGCGCACATCGCCACGCAAACTTGCCGTCCATGGCGTCGACGTGTCGCGCTGGCAGGGCGATATCGACTGGGCCAAGCTGCGCACGCAGGGTGCCAACTTCGCCTATATCAAGGCGACCGACGGCGGCGACCACCTCGATCCGATGTTTAAGAAGAACTGGCGCAAGGCAAAGGAAGCCGGGCTGAAGCGCGGTGCCTATCACTTCTTCTATTGGTGCCGGACAGCCGGCGAGCAGGCCGACTGGTTCATCCGCAATGTTCCGAGAGAAGCTGGAGCACTGCCGCCGGTGATCGATGTCGAATACAACGGCGAGTCGAGCTGCAAGAGGCGCCTGTCGCGCGCCCGCGTGCTCGAAAAGATGCAGGTCTTCATGGACAAGCTCGAGGCGCATTACGGCCAGCGCCCGATCATCTACACCGCCCCGGATTTCTATCAAGACAACCTGACGGGCGAACTGCTCGACTACCCGTTCTGGCTGCGCTCGGTGGCAGCTCATCCCTCCAAGAGATATCCAGGTCGCAAGTGGGTCTTCTGGCAGTATTCGGGCTCGGGCCTCTCGCACGGCGTCGAAGGCAAGATCGACCTCAACGTGTTCCACGGCAACGAGAATGAATGGCAGAACTGGCTCGCCAAGCGCGCGAGCTAGACCATTGTGACGGGTCGGGCGCCTGACGCGCCCGGGTCGACTGCTGTCTGTTTCACAGTCGCGTCACTCCTCGTCCGAAGCCTCCTGCGGTGGCGCGCCCATGCGCTTCGCTTACCCCGACACGGGCAAGATGCACCGCGCTTTTCGAGCCCAGCTCAAATTCTCGATGATCGCTCCCTGCCTTGCACAAAGACCGCGCCAAAGAAAAAAGCCTGCCGCGGGAGGAGGTGCGGCAGGCTTTTTAAATGGATTGAATGGCAACCGGGAGGAGGAGTGTCGCCATTCCGGCAAGCGCTCGTTGGGAGGAGGAGAAAGCGCCTGCACACTCGAAGTCCTGCGGGAGGAGATGCATCGCTTCGATGAGTTGACCATACAAGAAACCGCCCGATTTCGTAGATCGAAGTTCGCAGACCAGCCATGCGCTCAGCGCCGGTCGGATGTCCGATCGCGCCAGGCGATGCGTAGCAGCCACTTGCGCCTTGGGTGCAGAGAGGGCCGAAATGCCGGCGCGCAGGTGCCTCTTACACGGATGCACCGGCCAATAGCGGTCCGAAAAAGCGGCATCTTATCAAATTGTTATCTGAATTTTAGCGACTTCGATTTCGCCCGTCACGCCCATGTCACGGGAACGGCCCCACAAACCGTGTTATAAAATGCCGTCATCGCGTGTCTCTGACATCCCTCCGCCATCGGTTGTGGATGCGAGAAGCATTGAAAACCCATGCAAATCGGAAGGGAGCGGCGGACTATGCCACGCTACATGTACCATATCCATGCGGCCGGTGTGACGAGCCGCGATCCGGCCGGCAAACAGCACCCCAATGACGGTCGCGCGGTCGCTTACGGGCAGCTCATCGCCGACGAACTCGCCGAGGAATACGAATATCGTGGCGCGATCGTGGACGTCCTCAGTCCAAACGGGCGCCTGATCGCACGTCTGGTTTCGAGCCGGGCGTTCCCGCCGTGGCTGCAATCAACGCCACCAACGCAGCGCGCGCTTCACTGATCCGCGCTGGCAACGCCGACACGGCCTCTGCGCCGGCAAGGCCAGTTGACGGGCGGCGCGGCGAAACTCGTTTGGTCAGCCACCGGGTGCTGCTTTCCACAAGGCCGGAAGCAGCACCCGGTTCAGCCATAGCAACACGATCGAGCAAGGGTCAGGGCCTAAAGCGCGTCGCGATCTCTAGGATTCGCTTGCTGCGCTTTAAGCTCTTGTTCTTGCGCATGTCGTTATCGCAAAACCGCCGCGCACTTTTGCGCGACATGCTCTAGCGCCGCCTTGAGCGCGACACGAGAACGTTGCGGATCGAAAAGCTCGAATGAATCCGCAGGACGCCCGGGAGCTTTGCAAGGATTTCCTTGTGGATGCGCTCGAAGTCGCCGGCAGTTTCGACCTCCACCCGCAACAGATAATCGGAACCGCCGGTCATGAGGTAGCACTCCTGGATTTCCGGGTGTTTCCTCACCGCCGCTTCGAAGCGATTGAGGTGCTCCTCGGTCTGGCGTTCGAGCGTGATGTTGATGATCACCGCGATGGCGTTGTCGCCGTCAGCGTTTCCGACCAGCGCCGTATAGCCGCGGATCACGCCCCCCTGCTCCAGCAGATTGATGCGCCTCAGGCAGGCCGAAGGCGACAGCCCCACCTCGGCCGCGAGCTTGGTGTTGCTCATGCGTGCATTGAGGCGCAGCAGACGAATGATGTTGCGATCGATAGCATCAAGACCGGACATGCAGATTCTTTCATTTTTCCGCCGATCATTCTTAAAATCAGCGAATGCTCGAATTATCAAGCGCTACTTCGCATGATCGCGCTCGATTATTTCACTATGTTCTAGCGCAATTCTGCCGGTGTTGGGGATCCGGGAGGTGGGCTGGCAACAGCAGGCACCTTGCGTGCGCCTCAGCCTTTTTGACGATCGATCTGTGATCCTGAGGATGCGATGAAGATTACTATTTTGGGCGCCGGCGTGATCGGCGTGACCTCGGCATATTATCTCGCCAAGGCGGGCCACGAGGTGACCGTTCTCGATCGTCAATCCGGTCCTGCGCTGGAGACAAGCTTCGCCAATGCCGGCGAAATTTCTCCTGGCTATGCCTCCCCCTGGGCGGCACCCGGCATCCCGCAGAAGGCGCTCAAGTGGCTATTCATGAAGCACGCGCCCTTGATCATCCGCCCGATGGTGGACGCTGCCACCTGGCGCTGGATGACGGCGATGCTGCGCAACTGCACATCGGCGCGCTATGCCGTCAACAAGGGCCGGATGGTCCGCCTTGCCGAATACAGCCGCGATTGCCTGATTGCGCTGCGCGAGGAAACGGGCATCGCCTATGACCACCGCACACAGGGCACCCTGCAACTCTTTCGGACCGCCAAGCAACTCGACGGCATCGGCAAGGATATTGAGGTGCTGAAGGCCGATGGCGTTCCCTTCGAAGTCCTCGATCCGGCGGGCTGCGTGGCCGCAGAGCCGGGCCTCCAACCGGTCCGCGACAAGATCGTCGGCGGTCTCCGGTTGCCCAATGATGAAACCGGTGACTGCTTCAAGTTCACCAACGAGTTGCAGAAGCGCGCCGAAGCCCTCGGTGTCCAGTTCCGCTTCGGCGTCGATATCCGCCGGCTTCGGCAGGAGGGCAACCGCGTCGTCGCCGTCGAAACCGCAGAAGGCGAGATCCGTTCCGACATCTTCGTCGCCGCGCTCGGCAGCTATACGCCGGCGCTTTTGAAGCCGCTCGGCCTTCGCCTGCCCGTCTATCCCGTGAAGGGCTACTCCATCACCGTGCCGATCGTCGATGAGACGCGTGCGCCGGTATCGACGATCATGGACGAGACCTACAAGATTGCCATCACGCGGCTTGGCGACCGCATTCGTGTCGGCGGCATGGCGGAGATTGCCGGCTTCAGCAACGATCTTCCTCAGACACGTCGCGCGACGCTCGAGCATTCCGTCGAGGACCTGTTCGGCGGCGCGGGCAACCAGAAGGAAGCAACCTTCTGGTCCGGATTGCGGCCAATGACGCCGGATGGAACGCCGGTCGTCGGCGCCACCCGCTTCGCCAACCTGTTTCTCAACTCCGGTCACGGCACGCTCGGCTGGACCATGGCCTGCGGCTCGGGCCGCGTGTTGAGCGATCTGATCAGCGGCACCAAATCCGAGATCGAGACGGCGGATCTGGCGATCAGCCGGTACCACTGACGAGCATTGGCATCGCTCTGACGCGGGGTAGGCCGGCCGGGAGCGAACGTCAGAACATGTTGATGCCCTGCCGGGCCGTGATCTCTCCGGCTCGCCGGAGGCTCGGCGTCGCACGCGCAAGCGGCAAACCCTTGCCCGCGCCTCGCAGGGTTCTGCCTTCCCGGCGAAGGCTGATCAGCCAAGGCCGATCACACGCCATAGCCGACGGCCGCGGACCGTGCGCCGCCACCGATCCCGGTGGCTCTTCGGATCAATGGGACTTTGTCCTCGTCAGCTCGGACCGTTTCCGGCCGCCCTCCAGATTCAAGTTCAGTTGCACGCCTCGGCTCAATTTCGGCAAAGGTGCAGTGAGGTCGATACGGCCAAAAATCTGCTTACGGCGCTCACTGTCGCGCTCTCGCTTCAAGCGAGAGTCGGCGACTGCGGCCAGTGCGCGATTGATGATTTCAGTGCGGGTCATGGTTCATCTCCACATCTGTTCTCTATTTGTTCTCTTTTTAGAAGAATGTCAAGTGAACGGGTTCGCAGGCACGCTTTGCGCTCCGCCCCCACCCGTCGCAGCCTGCGGGCAGGACACCGCAGGCATTGCATCCGGATATCGACGCCACGCGGCGCTCGAGCAGCGCCGCGGCCCCCGGCCGCAGCTAGAACGTGATCTTTACCGAACTGGCACTGCGGTTGGCCGGCCCGTGAAACACGGCCTCAATGTTGTTGCCATCGGGGTCAAGCAGGAACGCGGCGTAATAGCCGGGGTGATAGGGACGTTCGCCGGGCCGACCGTTGTCCTGCCCGCCATTTTCCAGACCGGCCTTGTGAAAGGCGTCAACCATCGCGCGGTCGCGGGCCTGGAAGGCGATGTGATGGCGCCCGGTCAATCTGCCCTGGGCCGCCTCGCTGTCGGCAGTCGAGACAAACAGCTCGTCGACCCAGAAATAATCTTCGCCCTCGCCTCCCATCGGCACCTCGAGAGCCCGAAAAACGCCGTCATAGAAACGCCGACTTGCGCCCAGGTCCTTGATCACGAGCTGAATATGGTCGATCAGCCGCCCACGATGCAGTTCCATCCTGAAATCCTCCGTTCGCAATCGGCAGGAATTTAGGTCCGACCAGAGGCCCGTCAATGGTGGCCGGGCGCGAGCACCTTGGCCGCCCCCATCTCTGGGCGGGCCGGACAAACAATTACTGACGACGTTGTTGCCAGGGCTTGAAATAGCCGCAATCGCCCGCCATATGCGGCACAACGAATTGATCGTTGAGCATAGACAGTCTCGGTGAGACGGATGTGTTCCGGTCAGAGTTCGCGCTCAACCGCTGACCACGGATGTACTGGCAGGGCAAAGCAGCGAACGGGAAAAGGTCGGCATAGCCGGCCTTTTTTGTTTTTGGGATCGCCCTTGCCTCATCAAAATCCGAACAGATCGGTTGCGCACAGCTGCCTTTGTCTGGCAGAAGACCGGGGAACGCGACCGCCATCAGTTTTAGGGTGGGGTCGGGCGGGCGATTGACGTCTACCTCGCTGCCACGAGACCACGTGGCCGTTCACAAAATCCGCGGCACGAGCCGTCGCGGCGTCCAGACCGCTCGTCGAATCCTGCAGACATGCGAAAGAGCCATGATCTCATTCAAACCGATGCTTGAGAGCGAGTATGGTGGATATCTCGCCTATTTCATCCCCGACTATGCCGCGGAGATCGCCGCCAGCTACGGGCTTCCGGATGCAGACGCCCTTGCCCAGGCAACCGACGAAATCGCCGAGGATCTGCCGCAAGGAATCCATACGCCAGGCAATGTCCTGCTGTGCCTGATCGAGAGCGCAAGTGCAGAGCATGTCGGCTATCTCTGGTATCGACCGGACGCGAAGGGCCGCTCCGCCTTCATCAGCGATTTCCATATTTTGCCCGACCACCAGGGAAAAGGCTTTGGCAAGCTCGCCATGGCGGCGCTTGAGGCCGAACTCTCGGCAAAGGGGTTCGAGCAGATCAAACTGCGCGTGGCCGAGGATAACCGGCGTGCCCGGCATGTCTATGAGGCGACGGGGTTTCGCGTCACCGGCACCAATATGAGCAAGACGCTCAAGCCGCGCTAAAACTCAGCAAGCGTATAAACGCTGCACCGGCCGCCGCCCGTTCGCGACCCCCGGGCGGGACTTAAGACGCCTGTCTTCGTTGGTACCTTGCTACTGCTTAATTCCTTAAATCGGAATCGATTTAAGGACGAAATTATGCGGCAACTCAAAGTGTTACAGCGACCTTTGCGCGTCTGAATAGACGCGCGGCGCTGTAGAGGCAATGTGGTTGACCTGCCGGCCAGCCACAGGGTTTGGCACAGCTCTATTGAGCCGGCATGTTCACCAACAGCGTGCCGCCCACTCCGAGACCGATCAATATGAAATGTGTGATCTGCATGGTTTCCTGGCGAATGTAGTAGGCAAACCAGGCGCCATAGAGAAGCATGATGAGGCCGAGGGCGATGAAGGCGGCGAGAGCGAGGTTTGCCCAGACGATCGCGGCGGCACCGCCCGACACGCCGAAGAGCGTGCCGATAAACATAACGGCGGCCCAGGCCAAAAGCAGCATAGCCGCGACTTCGATCACCAGAACGAAGCTGAAGACCGCGCGATGCCATAGGGCATTCTTGACGCGGCGCGACAACAGCGGCGTACGGATCGCGGGCTCCTGATCAAACAGCTGCATGCCCATCAGCAAACCGATCGAAAAGACGCCGTTGCGAAAGGCGACGGCGTTGTTGAGGACGATTACCGCGAGCCAGAGCGCGAGCCCCGAGAGCAGCACGGCTTTGATCAGAAGAAGCGAGGTCAGCTGGGTCATTTTCGATATCACCATCGGGTAAGGACAGCACGTTCAAGCGCGATACCTTGATGACGATTGGCGGCGGCGCCATGTGACGCCGGCGCCGTTTTTTTTCTTTCGGCGTTGTTTTTCTCATGAGAACAAATTGCATATTCCGCCGAAGATGAGTGGAACCTTGACGCTCGGGACGAGGCTCTACGACGAGACGCTCACGCTTGGCGGTCGCGTCACCTATCAGGGCGAACGCGCGGTCGTTTCGAAGAGCACCAGCAGCGGTGGCTATACCGCCTCGATCGCCTGGGAGCCCTATACGCTCGTCGACTGTTCGCCACCTACAAGATCAACGACAACGCCAGCTTCGACCTGTCGATCGACAACGTGACAGACGTCTACGACATGGACGCGCTGACACTGGGCCTGATGCCGTCGCCGGGATGAACCGTCCGGGCAACGCTGACGGCGAAGTTCTAGCGCCCGGCGACACCAGAGAATGCTTCAAGGCTGCCCGGCGCAAGCCCGGGCAGCTTGACACCTTCAGCGCCCTGGAATCCAGGTGATGAAGCGAACGAGCTTGTCCGTCAGCCCCTTATACGGCGGCGTAATCAAGTCGCTGGGCGCGGGATCATACTTCCGCAGCACGGACATCGACTTCGAGAAGGTCAGGAACCCCTCCCGGCCGTGATAGTGGCCCATGCCGCTTGCCCCGACACCGCCGAAAGGCATGTCGTTGCAGGCAAACTGATAGAGCGTATCGTTGATGCAAACGCCGCCCGCAACGATGCGGGCGAGGATGGCTTCGATCTCTGCCTTGTCTGCGCTGAAGCAATAAAGCGCCAGCGGCCGATCGCGCCCGAGCACATAGCCGATCGCCTCGTCCGTGGTGCGATAGCTGATCACCGGCAGGATCGGACCGAAGATTTCCTCGCGCATGACTGCGCTGCCCCGGTCCGGCTCGAGGACCGCGGTGGGTTCGAACATTCGGACCCGCGACGGCGCCGCCTGTTTCATGTCCAACAGCGAAACCAGCTCGTGTCCACGCGCCTGCGCATCGGCTACGAGATTGGCGAGGCGGCTGTGCTGGGCCTCGTTGATGATCGAGGTGTAGTCCTGATAGCCGTTGCCGGCACCGTAGCGCTCGGCCATGTGCTGCTTCAACAGGGTGACGAAAGCGTCGCGCTTGCTTTCATGAATCAGGACGTAATCAGGCGCGATGCAAGTTTGGCCGGCGTTGAAGAACTTGCCCGTTGCGATGCGGTTCGCCGCCCGCCGCAGATCCGCCGTTTCGCCGACGATGGCCGGGGATTTGCCGCCGAGCTCCAGCGTGACCGGAGTCAGATTCTGCGCGGCAGCCGCCATCACCTTGCGGCCAACGGCGGTGGAGCCGGTGAAGAACAGATGGTCGAAAGGCAGGGCGGAAAAGGCGGCCGAGAGGTCGGCGCCGCCGAGCACCACCGTCGCGCGCGTGTCGGGGAAGACATCGGCGATGAGCGCGCGCAAGAACACCGACGTGCGCGGCGTATGTTCGGACGGCTTGAGCATGACGTGATTGCCGGCACCGATCGCTGCAACCAAGGGTGCCAGCGCCAGATTGACCGGATAGTTCCACGGCGAAATGATCCCGACGACACCGAGAGGAACGTACCGGACTTCTGCCTTTGCCGGCCAGAGCTTCCATCCGGCCGCCCGCCGCTCGGGCTTCATCCAGGCCTTGAGCCTCGCAAGCGTGTGATCAATCTCCGAAAGGACCACGCTGCCCTCGCCGAGAAGCGTTTCATGGACTGAGCGATGGCCGAAATCGGCGCTGACCGCCTTCGACATGTCATCCAGCCGTTCGCGGAAGAGACGGCGCAGACGCTTCAGATCGTCCCGGCGCTGCTCGTAGGACGGACGCTGCTCGAGCCAGGCGGCACGCAGGAGCTCGAAGCTAGTCTGCAGCTGAGACGGATGACTATCCTGCATGCGCATTGCCTTCGGTCGAACGCGCGAAAAGCCATTGTGCCGTATAGTACGTGCCCAGCACCCAGATGGCATTGTAGGGAATGTCCCAGCGGAACCGCCCGTAGGCCAGCAGCGTGTCGCTGACCATGAAGAACAGGCCACCAAGCGCTGCAAATCGCGCGGCGGATTTCTCCGGCGCTCCGCCTGAAAGCTGTCGATCGCGGGAAATGGCCTGTGCGGCCATCGCCGCCAGCGCCAGCGCGTAGATGACGACGGGAATGCGCATGCCGGCGGGCAAGGACGACCACAATCCGGCAATGACGATAAAGCCGATCAGTGCGAACAGCGCGAATATGCTCTTGTCCGCGGCAAAGCGGCTGTCCCGGGTGAGCGCCCAGATATAGGCGCAGTGGGTCAGGAGAAAGCAGACAAGGCCGGCGAGGAAATAATCGCCCGGCAACATGAGAAAGAAGTCGCCGGCCGCCGCGAAGGCAAGCCCGATGACGATTGCCGTCGCATAAGCCCGCGACGATGGGCTGATGTTGCGAAGGACGGCCACGAGCAAAAGTACCGTCGCTGTCGGTTTCGTGAGGTAATGCAGCCACCGCCAGCCGGATTCTTCGCCGCCGGCCAGCAGGCTGCCGACGATTGCGAGAACCGCGCAAACGACAAACAGCGCATAGAGCCATGCGTTGTTTCGCGCGCCCAAAGTGATGCTTTGTTCCATGCCTGCCCCCCGTTGTTCGCGAGGATTGCGCGGCGACGACCGCCATCGTCGATCCGCAATCTCTCATTCGAAGGACTGTAATCAAGCGCCGAAGATTGTCCATAGCTGAACAAACAGGGTATAGCGACCCTTTCTGTAATCGCTACTACATAATTTTGCGGATGACCTTGCGGAAGGTGCTCGGGATTTATATAAATCCAACTACAGAAAGGAATACTCATGGCAATCCGGGGACGACCGCGTGGTTTCGACCGCGATCTTGCGCTTCAAAAGATCATGGATGTGTTTTGGGCGAAGGGTTACGAGGCCGCCCAGCTCAACGATCTGACGGCGGCCATCGGCATCACGCCGCCGAGCTTCTACGCGGCGTTCGGGTCGAAGCAATCCGCGTTTCGCGAGGCGGTCAGCCTCTATGTCGCGACCGCGGGGTCCGGCCCGATGCACGCGCTCGATGCGGGCGAAACGGCACGACTGGCGATACGTGCGATGCTCCTTGCCAGTATCGACGTCGCACTGAGGACACCGCAATCGAACGGCTGCCTGTTGATCCTCGGCGTGATGAACTGCCAGCCCGAAACCCGGCCGCTCTACGATCTGCTCAAGGGCATAAGGAAAGAAACCGTTGAGCGCGTACGCGCAAGGCTAGAGCGCGGCGCGGCGGAAGGCGATCTGCCGCAAACGACCGACATACCGACGCTGGCCAGCTATTACGGCGCCATCATGCAAGCAATCTCCCTGCAGGCCCGCGATGGCGCGACCCGGCAGAGCCTGGAAGCTCTCGTCGGACCGTCCCTCGCCGCACTCCAATGAACACCGACTGCCGACGCGGCAGTCTCAACGAATTGAGAGAGATTACGATGCAGCCCATTGAAATGGCCGTCACCGCCGTACCCACCCGGACCGGAAAGGTCGCCATACCAGCCGAACTCCAGCTGGATGTGGAGCAGTTTCACTATGCACCCACACGCCGAGCGGGAGATTTTGTCTATCTGTCCGGCATCGTTGCCGCAAACGCCGCCACCAAACCGATGGACGCCGAAGGATTTCGTCGCGAGCTGCGGCGGGTCTTCGCGCTGATCGAGCAATTGCTGAGTGCATGCCAGGCGCGCCTGGACGACGTTGTCGAACTCCAGATGTTTCATGTGTTCGGCAGTCACCGCCTGGCATTGGACAAGGCCGGACAATTGGCGGCGATCGCCGCGGTGCGCGACGAGTTCTTTGCCGCCCCCTACCCCGCCGCGGTCGAGCTTGCCGTTGCCGAACTCAATCCGGACGGCGGCCTGGTCGAGATCAAGGTGACAGCATTCGCGCCCCTGGCGCCGCTCGGTTGACGGGGCCGCCGGGCCATCAAGGATAGGGGGCTCGGCCGAGAGTACCACCTTCGCTTTCGGTTATTTGCCGGCCAGCGGCGCGGGCCGCCCAGGCGACCGTCTCGGCGATGCCGCCGAAGGGGTAGAGATGCAGCAGGACCGCACCGAGATCCCGGCCCGTCATGCCGCCTTGAAGCCGGTTCATGAACCGATCCGGCCCCACCTTGCTGACGAGATTGGCCAGCGAGAACCCGTATTTCCCGACGATCGCCGCCGATGAAGCCACACCGAACTGTGCCGCAAACCGCAGCAGGCGCTTCACATCGGCAGGTCCGGGTACGCCGATGCGGATCGGCACATCGATACCGCGTGCCCTGACCTCTACGATCCAATCGATGACCGCATCCGCGTCAAAGCCGAACTGCGTGGTGATCTCCACCGTGCAGCCGCAGGTCTTCAGAAGTTCGACCTTCTGCTCGAGGGCCTCCCACAGGCGTCTTCGGTCGATCCTCGGGTGCCCTTCGGGATAGCCGGCGATCCCGACATGGACGATGTCGTGGTCCGCGATGATGCCACCGGCAATCAGATCGAGCGAATCTTTATAAGGACCGGCGGGTGACGACGGATCGCCCCCCACGAGCATGAAACGGGTGGGACGCGCTGCGCTGATCAGGCCGCCGAGCAGTTCGTCCCGGTCCTGCACCGATCTCAGCCGTCGGGACGAAATGATCGGAACGGGTTCGAACCCCCATTTGCGGATGCGGGCAGCCGCCTCAATGCGCTGCGCATGGGTCTCGTTGCCGAGGAAGGCGATGTTGATTGGAGCACCAACGGGAATCTCGGACCTCGCAGCTTCGATCTGCCCGATATCCTTGCCGGTAATCTCCAGCGAATAGTTGCGAAACAGAGCAGTCTCGACATCGTGTCTTGTGGACGCAGTCAATGAAGATCCTTTGCCGGTGCGACAGCGCTTGGGTCTCGACGCCGTCATCGTTTCCATGCAGCCGGGCGAGATCTACAGCGACGCGCGTCCTATTTGACGCGCGTCGCTGTAGCACTTTGAATCGCTGCATGTTCCCTAAATCGGATTGCCGACTGCAGTGTCGACGCGCCAAGTGTCGCAGGCACTCCACGGGCCGAGAGCGCGAGGGAACGAAGGGCACCGGCCCGTCGAATGGCACCGGCATCGATACGATCGCCGCGCATCGGCAGATCAAACGGTAAGTCGGAATCAAAAGCGCCCGCTCGGATCCGAGCGGGCGCTTCATGAAATCGTTAGTGGTCTCAGGCGCGTTTAGCGGCCGAAGGCAGCCCGGGCAATGCTCGGGATGTCGGCGCGCTCGATGCCGAGGTCGCGCAGTTCGCGGGCGGACATGCGGCCCAGTTCGGAGACCGTCTGCCGGTACTTGCGCCAGTTGTTGAAAGAGCGTGCTACGTTCATGATGATCCCCTTTCCGTGGGCTTTCGAAGCCTAGCTGCCAGTCCTTGGCGCTTCGTTCGCTTCGATGAGGGGAATATAGCCGACGCCCCTCCCTGGTAGCAGCGCTAAGACTTCACCCCACCCCTGCAGGCCGCGCATGGATCATTGTACCCCACGGAACTGCAGAAGCTGGGAAGATGGGCCGGCGAGCGCAGCCGCCCCTTGAGAGCAGATTTTGCCCAACCCCGACAAAGTTGGACTTACCGGGGTTGCGCTACTTCCTACTTGATCGAATAGCGAATGCCTTAGACTCAGCGCATCATCGCGCCGACATTGCCGCCGTCCACCGTGAGCACCGCACCCGTGCTGGTGCGCGCCTTGGCCAGGTGGACGAAAGCGGCCGCAACGTCCCGGGCCGTCACTTCGCGTCGAACCAGGTTTCCGCGCATGTAGCTTTCCGGCGAAATGCCGCGCGCCTGGCTGCGCTCCTCGATCATCTGGTCGGTCATCAGCCCGGTGCGGATGCGGTCGGCATTGACGGCGTTCGAGGTGATGCCGTCGGCACCGTGCTCAACGGCATATTGGCGCATCAGCGCCATCAGCGCCGCCTTCGACGTTCCATAAGGGCCGAAGTCGGGACCTGGGTTGACCGCCTGTTTCGAGACATTGAAGACCAGCGCGCCGCCGGTCTGCTGGGCTTTCATGATCTTCACCGCGCTACGCGCGATGTAATGATGTCCCCAGAAGTTCAGCGCGAAGGCTTTCTGGAAGACCTTCTCCGACACATCGAGCAGGGCGCCCTGGAAGGCTGCGCCGGCATTCGAGATGACGATATCGATACCGCCGAAATGCCCGGCCACATCGGCGAGCGCCGCATCGACCGCCTCCGGCTTGGTCACATCGCAGACGAGGCCGACGCCGCCGAGCCGTGCTGCTTCCTTCTTCAACGCGTCCTCGGCAAGGTCGAGCAGCGCGATCTCGACGCCCTCGGCATGCAGAGCCTCGGCAATTGCCAGCCCGAGGCCACCGGCGCCGCCGGTGATCACGGCGACCTGTCGGCTGAGCGGCTTCTCGGCCTGCTTCGTCAGCTTCACCTGCTCGAGCGACCAGTATTCGATGTCGAAGAGATCCTCCTCCGACAAAGCCTCGAAGCTCTCGATGCCTTCGGCATTGCGGATCACAGCGATCGTCGCCTCGGCGACGTCGGCGCCGACTCGGGCGGCCTTTTTCGTCGGGCCGGCGGCAAAGAGGCCGACGCCCGCGACATAGAAGACACGCGGCATCGGATCGAGCATGCGCTTGATACCGCGGACACGCGCGTTGTTGCGCTCGAAATAGGCGCGATACTCGTCCTTGTAGGCGGCGACGGCTTGGCGCACCGTTTCAGCCCAGGCAGCCATGTCGCCCGCAACAGGAGCGGGCAGCGCCACGCCGAAGCGCTTGATGTGGATGACATGCTCAGGGGTCGCATTGCCGCGGTGAACCAGATCGGAAACATTGTCCGCATTGCAGAAGTCGAGAACCGCGGGGCCGGAGCGATGCTCCAGCACGAAGCGGCGGGGGCAGCCCTCGATGCCGCTATCGATCGCGATCGCGCCACGCAGAACCGGCGCGATCTCGGCTGCCGTGGCAAGCGATGCCGCCTGCTTGACGACCGCGAAGGGACGCGGGTTACCGCGGGCGATGCGCTGTTCGGCCTTGTCGATCGCAGCAATCATCTTTTCATAGGATTCACGCGGATCTTCCGACCAGGTGAAGATGCCATGCTTCAGGAGGATCATGCCGTCGGCGCCCGGATTGGCGCGGAACGCCTCGTCGCAGGCCTTGGCGAGATCGAAGCCCGGCATCACGTAGGGAACGATGATGGAGGCCGGGAACAGTTCCCGCACCAGATCCTCGCCATGCGGCTGGTTGGTCAGCGACACGATGGCATTGGCATGGGTGTGGTCGATATGCCGGAACGGCAGGTTGGCGTGCAGGATCGCTTCGACCGAGGGGTTCGGCGCGGCGGGGTCGAGCAGCAGCCGGCGCTGCAGCATCACCATGTCGTCATCGCTGAGCGTTGGGAATTTGACCATGGCCTGAAGCGGCTCCAGCCTGACCGCAGGCAGGCCCGCCGGCTCGATGGTGCCCATGTCCCAGCCGCTGCCCTTGACGCACAGAACGGCAACCTCGGAACCATCCATCTCCGTGAAGGTGGTCTTGACCGAGGTGTTGCCGCCGCCGTGCAGCACGAGTTCGGGGTCCGAGCCCAGAAGTCGGGTCGTGTAGGTGCGGATTGCAAGGTCCCGATTGATGCCGGCGTTGACATAGGTGTCGACGACGCGCGCGAATTCGGTTTCTGACCATCTGGATTTCATGAAAGGCTCCTGTCTTCCCGCACTTGGCAGCGTTCCCTATGGAGTTTGAAAATGAAAGTCTCGTCGCCGGGTGCCCATGGCCGGCATGCGCGCCAAACGAGGGATCGTTTTTTGCGCGCCGTGAGGACAAAACGGCAACGCTATCCGCCGGCTGGCTGCGGGCGGAGACCCGCGTCGGCGCCACCACGGCGAGGCTGAATGCCTTGGAGGTTGCGATCGACGTGAAGAGCGCGCTGCAGCCGGTTTGCGGGAGCGCGAAAGACACCACGAAGCACTTCGCTGATTGGTTCGTTTCCAACCCGCTGGCGCGCGCCTATAGTCGTCCATTCCATCTCGGCGTCTCCCAAAACCTTCGCTGAGACAATTGCCACCATGCTGTGTCATGTGTCAACACGCATGGCAAATTTGTTTGACGGCGGACACTTTTTCCGCTTCAGGAGAAGCCATGACAATCCAGGGGAGCAGACGATGATGGATACGCCGCGGGGAAACCGGGCAGTCGGCGAAGGCATAGTGTTGCCTGCGGAATTCGACGACGGCGTCGTCTGGGCCGCGTGGCTCTACTACGTCGACCAGCTCACCCAGAGCGAAATCGCCAAGATGCTCGGCGTGTCGCGGGCAACGATTGTCAACTACCTCCAGGAGGCGCGCGAGCGTGGCCTGGTCACCATTCGCCTGAACACCGAAGTCGGTTCCCGCACCGGGACAGCCCGGCGCTTGAAGGACAAATTCGGACTTGAGGGCGCGCTGGTCATTCCTGCCCTCGACAATGCCGCGCTGGTGCAGCGCCTCGGCGAGGCCGGAGCGCGTCTGCTTGCCGATATGGTTCAGCCGAGCGACACGATCGGCGTCGCCTGGGGCCGGACGGTGTTGGCCGTGGCCGACAGCATCTCGCTGCCCGAACCGGTGGAGGGATTGACGGTCGTGCAAGTCTCCGGAAGCTCGATCGCCAATCCGGATTTCGCGCCTGAATTCTGCACGTCGCTGATGTCGCGCCGCATCCACGCCCGCTGCATCAACCTGCTTGCCCCCGCCCTGCTGTCGACACCCGCCCTGAAGCAGGCGCTTCTGGCCGAGCAGGTGCTGGTCAAGCAGTTCGAACTCATCCACTCGTCGAACATCATCCTCTTCGGCGTCGGCGACATCGGCCCGGAAACCCTGATCCGCTCGGCGAACATCACCGGTCAGGAAGACATCGACGCCTACCAGGCCGGGGGCGCTGTGGGGGTACTGATCTGCCGCTTCATCGACGCCGAAGGGCGGCCGGTGCGCGGCGATCTCGACAACCGCATGGTAGGCATCGAGCTGAACGAGCTGATCCAGGTGCCGCGGCGCCTGTGCGTCGCCGGTGGCGCCAGCAAGCTGACGGCAATCCGGGCAACGTTGAACGGCGGCTATGCCACCCATCTGGTCACCGACATCGCGACGGCGGAGTTGCTTCTGCAATAGCCCCGTCCTGCTGCCGCAGCGCATCGTCCGGCGAGACCGTATCGCGGAGCACGAAATAGGCGACGACCCCCGACAGGTTCGCAAGCGCGATGCCGGATAGGTCGATGCCGCCATTGCCGGAGATCATCGCCAGCATCACGCCAAGCGCGAGAAGGCCGAGTTCGGGCACTTGGCCCGCCATGGATTGCAGGTTGTAGATATCCAGGAAGCTGGCGCCAACCAACACGCCCCCTGCCGCCAACACGGCGATGTTGACGACGGCCAAAAAGGCCAACTGGCGATCAACCCGAAATTCCAAAGCACGCCCTCCGTCCTGGTCGTTCGCAGGCAGGCGCAATCACGGCTCCCAGCGTGCTTCAGGCACACGCTCCATGACCGCGCGCCGGGCGCTCCTTCGAGTTCGGCTGCCGCGACGCCCGGCCTGACGAGGCCGGCGATGACATTCTTATTTGCCTGAAAAGCTTGGCGTTTCCCCCAGGAGAGACGGGCGTTCAGACCGCAACTTTCGGTCCGGATTGCCGTTCGACGCGACGAAAGAGCGACGTCGCGCGTGGACGGCTTCGGCCGTCAGCGACTTGAAAACCACCTGGGGCAGGCGCGATCCGCTCTATGCGATACTGCGTGGCTGCCGCTGATGAGGAAAACTAAGCCTTCGCGGAGATGCCCCCTTGTCGGCGACGCGGTCGTGATGGAGTAATCCGGCTTACAGAGTGCAGGCACTGGTCGTGCAGCACGATAATTATGTCGTAGACAGGCTCTGGTCGCAGCGCCGCAAATCCTAAAATCCGGCTTCAGTTTCAATCAGGGTCGCAATCAATGGCAGAGTTTCCGCAAAAGGCGAAGGTCGTAATCATCGGGCTGGGTGGCATCGTTGGTGCCTCGATCGCGCATCACCTGATCGAGCGCGGCTGGGACGACATCGTCGGCATCGACAAATCCGGCATCCCGACCGATATCGGCTCGACGGCGCACGCGTCGGACTTCTGCTACACCACCAGCCACGACTATCTCTCGGTTTGGACGACGCAGTATTCGATCGATTTCTTCGAGAAGATGGGTCACTACGCCCGCATCGGCGGCCTGGAAGTCGCACGGACTGGCGACGACGTCTGGATGGAAGAGATCAAGCGCAAGCTTTCCTCCGCCAAGGCCTTCGGCACCCGCGCCCACTATGTCTCGCCGGCGGATATCAAGAAGATGTTCCCGCTGATCGAGGAAGATCAGGTCATGGGCGGCATGTTCGACCCGGATGCCGGCCTCGTCATCCCACGCTCGCAGACGGTAGCCGGCAAGCTGGTCGATGCGGCCGAGAAATCCGGCAAGCTCCAGATCTTCGGCAACACGCCGGCAACGTCGCTCATCGTCGAGAACGGCCGCATCAAGGGCGTCGTCACCCATCGCGGCACGATCATGGCTGACCATGTCGTCGTCTGCGCCGGCATATGGGGCCGCCTGATCGCTGAAATGGTCGGCGAGGATCTGCCGGTCATGCCGGTCGACCATCCGCTCACATTCTTCGGCCCATACAATGAGTTTGAAAGCACCGGTAAGGAAATCGGCTTCCCGCTGCTGCGCGACCAGGGCAACTCCGCCTATATGCGCGACACCGGGGATCCGAAGACCACCGAAGGCGGCCAGATCGAGTGGGGCTATTACGAGACCACCAACCCGCGCCTCTGCCATCCCCGGCACATTCTTGAAAAGCACGAAGCGCGCCTGTCGCCCTCGCAGCGCGACCTCGATATGGAGCAGATCATCGAGCCGCTCGAGCGCGCCATGGAACTGACGCCGATCCTCGGCGAACTCGGCTACAATGAAGGCCATTCCTTCAACGGCCTGCTGCAGGTCTCGGCCGCCGGCGGCCCCTCCTGCGGCGAGAGCCAGAAGGTGCGCGGCCTCTGGTACTGCGTCGCCATCTGGGTGAAGGACGGCCCCGGCTACGGCAAGCTGATCGCCGACTGGATGACGGATGGGCGCACCGAGATCGACCACGCCTCGATCGATTATTCCCGCTTCTACCCGCACCAGCTCGAGGAAAAATTCATCGAGGGTCGCTGCTTCGAGGCGGCGCAGAAGATCTACTATCCGGCTGTGCATACGCGCGAGCCCTATGCCAGCGGCCGCAACGTCAAGCGCTCGCCCTTCTATGAGCGCGAGAAGGAGCTCGGCGGCTACTTCATGGAACTCGGCGGCTGGGAGCGTGCGCACGGTTATGCCGCCAACGAACACCTTTTGGAAAAATACGGCGACCGCGTCCCGGTGCGCGAGAACGAGTGGGACAGCCGCCATTTCTGGCGCGTTTCCAACGCCGAACATCTGGCGATGAGCGAGGATTGCGGTATCGTCAACCTCTCGCACTTCCACATGGTCGACATCGCGGGTCCTGACCATGTCGAGCTCCTCGAGTGGCTTTGCGCCGCCAAGATCGGCGGCGACGGCAATATCGGCAAGGGCATCTACACCCACTTCCTCGATGACGAGGGCATGGTGCGGGCAGACTTCACCGTCTTCCGCATGGCCGACCGCTGCCGCCTCGTGAATGGCGCCGATGCCGGACCGCGCGACTTCCAGTACATGCGCCGTGTCGCCGAAGATCGCGGCCTTGACGTCACCATCACCGACGTTTCGGAGAAGTTCATCACGATCGGCATCTGGGGGCCCAACGCCCGCGAAACGCTGAAGAAGGTGGTTGCCGATCCGGCGGGCCTCGATATCGAGAACTTCGCTTTCGCCGCGATCAAGCCGATCGAAATCGCCGGCAAGAACGTCACCGCCTTCCGCATCTCCTATGTCGGCGAGCAGGGCTGGGAATTGCACATGAAGTATGAGGACGGTCTCGCCGTCTGGGACGCACTGCGCGCCACCGGCGTCATGGCCTTCGGCGTCGAGACCTATGCGAACTCGCGCCGTATGGAAAAGAGCCTGCGCCTACAGAATGCCGATCTTCTCACCCAGTACAACCTCATCGAGGCCGACCTGGCTCGCCCGAAGGTCAAGGACGTGGACTTCCGCGGCAAGGCGAAGCATCTTGAATACAAGGCCCGCGAGCACCAGCCGGCCATGCTCTGCACGCTCATCCTCACGGAGAACATCGATAGAAACGGCGTGAAGCGTTACCCGGTCGGCAGCCTGCCGGTCATGGACCCGGAAACCGGCGCGGTGCTGGTCGACGAGCTCGGCCGCCGCTCCTACACCACCTCGATCGCCTACGGCCCGACCATCGGCAAGAACATCGCGCTTGCCTATCTGCCTTGGTCCCACTGCCAGGTCGGCCGCAAGCTGAACGTCGAATACTTCGCCGAAACCTATCCCGTCGAAGTCGCCGGCGTCGGTTACAAGCCGCTCTACGACCCCGAGAATCTCAAGCCGCGGAGCTGATATCGCTCTCAAGAGGCAGGTGCGCTTGCGCCGCAAGACAAAGGCCCGCTCTCATTCGGGCGGGCCTTCTCTATTTCAAGGTCATCGGCGGGCCCGTGCGGACGGCACAGCTGACTGCCGACGAGGCCCAGCCGGCGCCGGCGCGGCAGCAGTGTCCGGAAGCCAACCGAAGCGGCTCCTACGGGAGCACATGCCCCGCCGCCCTGAAGAGAAGGTACCAGTCCTCGCGCGACAAGGTGATGTCCGCGCCGGGTGCAATGTCGCCGAGACGCTCCGCGCTGGTCGTGCCCAAGACCACTTGAATCCTTGCGGGATGCCGAGCAATCCAGGCATAGGCGATGGCCGACGGCGATACCCCGTATTTGCTTGATAGCGCGATCAGCACACGATTGAGTTCCGAAAAATTCTTCTCGTCACCAATGAATACGCCGCCGAAGAAGCCCTGCTGGAACGGCGACCAGGCTTGAAGGGTCATCCGGTTGATCCGGGAATAGGCGATGACCTCTCCGTCGCGGTCGCTCGACTGCTCCAAACCGGCCATGTTCGCGGCGAGACCGAAGGCAACGGACGGGGCATGGGCAATGCTGAGCTGGATTTGATTGGCGACAAGTGGTTGGTTCACGGCGGTCTTCAGCAGATCGATTTGCCGCGGAGTGTGGTTTGATACGCCGAAATGCCGAACCTTGCCTGTCGCATGAAGGCGATCGAAAGCCTCGGCCACTTCCTCCGGCTCCACCAGCGTATCCGGGCGGTGCAGCAGAAGGAGATCCAGGTAGTCGGTTTTCAAGGCTTTAAGCGAGCGGTCAACGGCCTGGAGAATATGGTCCTTGGAGAAATCAAAATAGCCCGGCCGAATGCCGCACTTGCTCTGGATCACAATCGACTCCCGCTCACCCGGGGTCAGACGCAAGGCCGCGCCAAAACGACGCTCGCACTCATGCGCTTCGCCACCATAGATGTCAGCGTGATCGAAGACGTTGATGCCGACATCCCGCGCCTTGCTAAAGAGCCGCCGAATCGCCTCGTCGCTGAGATCGGCGATTCGCATCAGGCCCAGGACGGCGGACGATACGGCCAGGTCAGTTGTTCCCAGGTTGAATCTCTGCATCGGGGTGCGCTCACACTGTCAATGTCGTTGCGAAAGGGTGGTCTGGCAGCGGCAGGCCCGAGCATCGCCGGGCTCTCCTGTTGGATGGGCAAGCTGTAGCAGCATGGAGCGGCTCGGAAAATGCCCGACGACGGAATGACCGCGGCGCAGCGGCAGATTTGTGCTTTTCTGATGTGCTTTTTTTACGGTCTCTCGATCTGGAACGTGGAAAGCCGGCGGACATTGGGCTCCAGAACGTCAAAAAGCCCGCGGACATTGCTGTCCTGCGGGCTTTGTTTGATCTGGTTGCGGGGGCCTGACTGCATGGAGACTTGTAAATTCTCCGCCTCAAACCGGCTTTACGGCGACAACTTCCGCGTCATGCCAGAAGCCGCCCCTGCCCAGTCATTTTTGAAATGCCACGTTTTGGCCGAAAGCACCGGTCCACTTTTAGGCGTGGAAGGTAGAAGAGCGGTCGTTAAGGCGTTTCGGTTTAATCGCCTTCGATTCGCATCTGCGGGCGATGCCGACTCGTCATCAACTAGATGCCGGTAAGCATCCTCGCAATCCCAACAGCATATCGATCGGTCATGCCCGACGTGAAGTCAGCAAGGGCGTGCAGTGCGTGTTCTGCATCGGTAACGTTTCGCGAGTCCAGATCGAGGGTCCTGACGAGCTGCCGATTACGGTCGGAGAGCCTGATCCCACTTTGCCCTGGCAAGATCTTCGAAGACGGGAAGCACACCTGACATCACATTGCCAATCACACGCCGACCAGACACCTCCAACCCAGTCTTTCTCCAGGCGGTGAAGACCTTCCCGAGGAAGGAACTTCATCTTTGCGAAGACGGAGGAAGGCCTGCATCGGCTAGAGAATTAGAGAATGTGCCGTTCATGATGGCATCGTAGTTGGTTTGAAGGCCTCAACACAACTCTCGACCCCAATGCTCAAGGCCCGCAGCAGTGCGATGTGTTCGGCCGGGCTGAGGCTGCTCACATCACGGTTGGGGTTGTTAGCAGCCTCGTGCAGCAGGCCCCTGACCGTGTCGGACGGGAGTTCACCGGTCCGAAATCCGCCGAAAGATCGTCGTCAAGGCCGCGCTGGTGCCAAGGCGGCTGTCGAGACGACTTCGCGTGCATCAGCGGGCTTGAGGCCAACTATCCGCCCTGAGAGGGAACCGAACCGCCGATCCCGTGATCTGGAGAGCGCGGCTGTTGTGCGCGCGTAGCCGGGGATGGCGAGCTATTCGGGCATTTGGAGGACATCCGGATGCAGAAGAGGCGCATCCTTCAGCCAGATTCGTGCGCCTTCCGGGCCGACGGTTGCGGTCAGGTCGGTGCCAGCGGGCAACCGGCCCCAGCTCTGCGGCCCGAGCGTTTCGCCGCCGATGATCAGCCCACCACCCAAGAGGACGAAGAACTCCAGTCCGCGTGTATTTGCGACGGTGGTGGTTTCGCCGGCTTGCCAGTCTTCAAGACGCACCTCTTCGTGTCCGTCGTCGAACAGAATGGTTGCGCTGGTTGCACCCGGACGCGGCTCAACCTGTTGCCCCTGGCCTGGCCGACACACGATCTGGGTCTGATCCCCATTACGGAACTGCCAGAGTCGCACGAAGATTGTGCAGCCCTCTTTCGCAGCGGGAACATGCGAGGTGCCGGGCGGATTGCGAAAATAGCTGCCAGCCGGATAATCGCCATGCTCGTCCTGAAAGGTTCCGTCCAGCACGAGGATTTCCTCGCCGCCGGTATGGGTGTGACGCGGAAAAGCACTGCCTGGGGCATAACGCACGATCGAGGTCGCGCGGGCGACCTCTTCGCCCACGCGAAACAGCATGCGCCGGTCCACGCCCCCCGCCGGACTGGGTACCCATTCGAGCTTCGCTGCATGGACTGTGACAGGCTTCGATAGATCGTCGTTAATACGCATCGAGCGTCTCCTTCATGGTCAGGACCATCCGGAACTTGCCGTCGCTGGACTTCATCGTCTGATAGGCTGCGGACGCCTCTTCCAGCGGCACGGTCTCGATCTCGCATACGCCGGTCAGGACGCTGAAGTCGAGCGTCCATTCGTTCTCGTCGGGCGTGTCAGTGATCGATTCCACCAGGCTGCACTCGGCCGATAGGGGCAGCGGGTCCTTGCCCGCGCCGAGTAGGACGAGTCTGCCGTGTGGCGCGAGACCGGCGATCAGCGATGATACCGCTTCCGCATTGCTGATCGTCGTGATCATGGCCTTTGCCCCGCCCATGGACTTGAGCTTGCCGGCCGCATCGTCCTTGCTCGTGGCTTCACCACATCCTCGGCGATGTCCCGGCCGCGTCCGATGGTTGCGACCTTAATGTCGTTTGGCATTTAAAGTTCTTCCTGGAGTCACCTCGTCCAGTCGCTTTCTTTTGCCTGGACGACAGCCGACTGTTTCTTGGGCGCCGGTATTGTAGACCCAGGCGACAATACGATGACGCTGTTCTCCCTTGAAAAGCGTTGGCAGCCGACGCTGCCGCACAAAGTGCGTGGCACAAACGCCCTGTCGGCGCAATGACGAGCACGCCGACAGGGCTGTATAGACTCCGTTTGCGCGATCAGCCGGGAAGGGCGCCCGACTTCTTCGCGACCCAGGTGGCAACAAAGTCCATCAGGGCTGGCGACAGGCAGTCATAGGGCTCGAGCCCAAGCTCCCTCAAGCGGCCCCGGATGCCATCCATACGACTGGGATCGACGCCCGATTCGACGATGGAGGACACGAAGGCTGCAAAGCCGGGCGGAGCCCAGCCCGACTCCTGGAAGCGCTCGGGGTGAATGAAGTCCAGGCCTTGGAAGGCATGCTCTCGCTCCACCGGTCCATACATGTGAACGCCGCACTCCTTGCAGGCGTGTCGCTGGATCAACGCGGAGGGATCGACCACTTGCAGCTTGTCGCCGTTCTCGAGCACGGTCACCTTGTCATGCGGAACAACCGCGACAATCGAGAAATTGGCGCCGCTCGGCTTCCAACATTTGGTGCAGCCGCAAGCGTGGTTGTGGGCAATCTGTCCCTCGATCCTCACCTTGACCGGCCTGTCCGTGCAGTCACAAACAAGCGTGCCCCCCGCAAAGTCCGGGCTGGCCGGTTTCAGGCCACTATCCACCGAAGGATGAATGCGAATTGAACTTTCCATTGCGTATCCTCCCTGTTGTGCCGAAGTCAAACCCGTCTCGGACTTGGCACTTCGGCTTGGTTCGAGCGCCCGGCGGATACGCTCAGTAGATCACGACGCTGCGGATGCTTTCGCCGGAATGCATCAGCTCGAAGCCCCTGTTGATGTCTTCGAGCGCCAAGGTGTGGGTGATCATCGGATCGATCTCGATCTTGCCCTCCATGTACCAGTCGACGATCTTCGGCACGTCGGTGCGACCGCGGGCGCCGCCAAAGGCGGTGCCCATCCAGCTGCGGCCGGTGACGAGCTGGAACGGCCGGGTGGAAATCTCCTGGCCGGCACCGGCAACGCCGATGATCACCGACTTGCCCCAGCCGCGATGCGAGGCTTCGAGCGCCTGGCGCATCACCTTGGTGTTGCCGGTGCAGTCGAAGGTATAGTCGGCGCCGCCGAACTGGTCGGCGCCACGCTTCGTCATGTCGACGAGATGGGCCACGATATCGTCGCCGACCTCCTTCGGGTTGACGAAGTGGGTCATGCCGAAGCGCTCGCCCCAGGCCTTCTTGTCGTTGTTGAGGTCGACGCCGATGATCATGTCGGCGCCGGCAAGCCGCAGGCCCTGGATGACGTTGAGGCCGATGCCGCCGAGGCCGAAGACGATCGCCGTCGCACCCATCTCGACC